>JABDKL010000115.1 GCA_013002225.1 Winogradskyella sp. | reverse complement strand
AATTTAGACATATCATCTTGTACAATAGTAAATGCTATGTTATTTTGATTAAGCTTATTTATTTCGGTTTCAGAAAGCTCTACAATTAACTCATGTCCTTGATGATTAGCGCCACAACTAAGATCTATACCCTGAGATAAAATTGCATTGACAGCTTGCTGTGAAGGATTGGTTATTTTAATACGGGAATACTTTTCTTGCGAAAATGAAGTTTGCACCACTATAAATAATAATGCAACCAAGCAGGTAAATTTTGTCATTAGTTTGGGGTTTAATGAATTATATTGAGGTGCTAATATATAATTTTATTTGAATTTTCTCCATAAAACGCAAATAAAATCGACGAAATGCATTTTGTAGAATTTTTACATTTCATAATGTGCTGTTTTTAATAATGTTATGATTTTAGACTAATTCTATTACAAAAGGGATAAAAACTTGAATTTTATAAAAAAGCCTATTTTTACACATGTCTGAATCTCCATTATTAGAAGTAAACGATCTTTCTGTATCCTTTTTTAATAAAAGAAAAGAAATACAGATCCTTAAGTCTATTTCATATCAATTAAAAAAAAATAGTATTACTGCCATTGTCGGCGAGTCTGGATCTGGGAAGTCCATTTCTTCACTTGCATTAATGGGCTTATTGCCACCTAAAATTTCAGAAGTAACATCTGGGACGATTACGTTTAACGGTAAAAACTTAGTCAACCTAAGTGAAGACCACTACCAAAATATAAGAGGTAAAGACATTGCGATGATTTTTCAAGAGCCAATGAGCTCACTAAACCCTTCAATGCGTTGTGGTAAACAGGTAGAAGAAATTTTAAAACAACATACAAGTCTTAGCCAAAAAATTATAAAGCAAAATGTTTTAGACCTGTTCGAAAAGGTGAAGCTTCCCCATCCAAAAGAGTTATATAGAAGATATCCACATGAAATTTCAGGTGGTCAAAAACAACGTGTTATGATTGCTATGGCTATAGCCTGCAAGCCAAAACTTTTAATTGCAGATGAGCCAACCACTGCCCTGGATGTTACGGTACAAAAAGACATTTTAGAATTACTTAAGGAGATTCAGAAGGAAACGGAAATGAGTATTTTATTTATTTCTCATGATTTATCCCTAGTTGCAGAATTTGCTGAGACTGTCATCGTAATGTATAATGGCGAAATAGTAGAACGAGGTGCTACTGACTCAATTTTTAATTCTCCTAAGCATAGTTATACAAAGGCGTTGATAAAAGCAAGACCATCTACTAAATATAGATTGAAAGCGCTTCCCACAATATCAGATTTTATGGCCGGTAAATTCAGTTCTAAGATCATCTCAAAAGACAATCGTCAGGCTAGTCATAAATCAATATATGCAAGAGCACCTTTATTAGAAGTGGTTGATTTAGAGAAAATTTATCTTTCTAAAACAAGTTGGTTTTCAAAAAACAGAGCTTTTACAGCTGTAGATAAAGTTAGTTTTAAGGTGTATCCTGGTGAAACTGTAGGATTGGTTGGTGAATCTGGTTGTGGTAAATCTACACTAGGAAATGCAATTCTTCAGTTAGACAAAGCCACCTCAGGCGTTCTTAAATACAGAGGACAGGACATCACTAATGTTTCTAAAACAGCATTAAGGCAGTTAAGGAAGGACATACAAATTATATTTCAGGATCCCTTTGCATCCTTAAACCCAAGATTGATTGTTGGTCACGCTATAATGGAGCCGATGCTGGTTCATAATATTGGAAATTCTAGAGCAGAAAGAAAATCTAAGGTATTAGATCTATTGGACAAGGTGGGTTTAGATATTTCTGCTTTTAACAAATACCCTCATGAGTTTTCTGGTGGTCAAAGACAACGCATAGGTATTGCACGTACCATCGCTTTAGAACCTAAGCTCATTATATGTGACGAATCTGTTTCTGCTTTAGATATCTCAGTTCAGGCCCAAGTTCTTAATTTATTGAACTATTTGAAAGAAGAATTTGAGTTTACCTATATTTTTATAAGCCATGATTTGGCGGTAGTAAAATATATGGCAGACCAGTTAATTGTGATGAATAACGGTAAAATCGAAGAGATTGGCGATGCAGATTCTATCTACGAATCTCCTAAAAGCGACTATACTAAGAAACTTATTCATGCTATCCCAAAAGGGTTATAGCATGAATACTTTCTTAGCTAACTTTAAAACACCTGAGACTAAACTCAATGTTTTTTTGAAACCTGAAAACATATTGTTTTCAAATAAAGTAGGTTCTGGTAGATTTGGGTTATTTTGTTTCATAAGCAGTAATTTATGATAGATTTGGGGCAAATCACAAATTAATTTTAGGGTAAATTTGGTTGTTTTGTTTTGGGACTGCTAAGATGAAATAAAATCGCAATAAATCAGACTAAATACTTTATAAATCGATGAAATACACTTTATTTTAACGTTTTAATGTTACAGTAAATAATTTTCCTACAAAAAAACCACTCAATGTGAGTGGTGAGATTATTTTAAAATTAGACAAATTTATTATAAAATCATTTCTGGGATTTCCCCGTCAATGATTAAATGACCTTCTGTGGCATTCTTAATATCATCGACTGAAACACCTGGAGCACGCTCTAATAATTTAAATCCTTTAGGTGTAACCTCAATAACAGCGAGATTAGTTACTATTTTTTTTACACAACCCACTCCTGTTAATGGCAAGGAGCATGTTTTTAGTAATTTAGACTCCCCTGCCCTGTTAGTATGCATCATAGCCACAATAATATTCTCTGCACTAGCTACCAAATCCATAGCACCACCCATACCTTTTACCATTTTTCCTGGTATTTTCCAATTGGCAATATCTCCATTTTCAGCAACTTCCATTGCTCCTAAGATAGTTAAGTCTACATGTTTTCCTCTAATCATAGAGAAGCTCATTGCCGAGTCAAAAAAACTAGCACCTGGTAGTGTTGTTATTGTCTGCTTCCCAGCATTGATAATATCAGCATCTTCTTCGCCATCAAAAGGAAATGGTCCCATTCCAAGTACGCCATTCTCACTTTGAAATTCTACTTCTATATCATCTCTAACAAAATTGGCCACTAAGGTTGGGATTCCTATCCCTAAGTTTACGTAGTAGCCATCTTTCACTTCTTTGGCAATCCGTTTTGCAATTCCGTTTTTATCTAACATACTAATTACGTTGTCTTACTGTTCGTTGTTCTATGCGTTTTTCAAAATGTGCACCTTCAAAAATGCGCTGTACAAATATTCCAGGAATATGAATTTGATTTGGATCTAATTCACCAACAGGCAGTAATTCTTCTACTTCTGCAACGGTAACTTTTGCTGCACCACACATGTTAGGATTGAAGTTTCTGGCGGTACCTTTAAAAATTAAATTTCCCGCAGCATCCCCTTTCCAAGCCTTAATAAACGCGAAGTCTGCTTTAAAAGCATGCTCAAGTACGTACATTTTACCATCAAACTCCCTGGTTTCTTTTCCGTCAGCAACTTCAGTACCGAAGCCAGCAGGTGTATAAATTGCAGGGAAGCCAGCTTGTGCAGCTCTACACCGCTCTGCTAAAGTACCCTGAGGAATTAGTTCTACATCCAATTCGCCAGAGAGCATCTGTCTTTCGAATTCATCATTTTCTCCTACATAGGACGAAATCATTTTTTTCACTTGCTTCTGTTGTAACAAAAGTCCTAAACCAAAATCATCTACTCCAGCATTGTTAGATATACAGGTCAAACCTTTAATGTTACGTTTTACCAATTCTGCAATAGCATTCTCAGGAATACCGGATAAACCAAATCCACCGAACATAAAGGTCATATTATCGGCAACACCTTCTAGTGCGTCAGTAACATTTGCCACTTTCTTATTAATCATGAGTTATAAAATTTAGCAACTGAAAAATACAAATTTCAGGTAAAATAATTTATTAAATGTGCTAGAAGTCAATTTCTACATCTTCATCTCCATTAGATTCTGAGTCTTGCCCTAGATCCCCTTCATCTGTAACTTCACAATTGAGATTGATGGTAAGGTTTGCTGGTTTTTCAAATGCTTCTTTAGAAACATCGAGGGTTTCATCTGCATAACAGGCTTTCATATATAGACCCCAAATAGGAAGTGCCATAGATGCACCCTGTCCATAAGTTATACTAGCAAAGTGTGCTGCCCTATCCTCTGCACCAACCCAAACACCAGTTACAAGATTAGGTACCATTCCCATAAACCAACCATCACTTTGATTTTGAGTAGTCCCCGTTTTACCCGCTATTGGATTTGCAAACTCATAAGGATACCCTGTAATTATTTCTTTGTAAACCGGCACTTTCGTTGCCCAATTATGCCTTAATCTACTTCCAGAACCTGCTTGAGTAACACCTTCCATTAAGTTAACGGTAACGTAGGCCACTTCCTCGCTTAAAACATCCTTACTTTCTGGGGCTACTTGATATAAAACGGTACCGTTTTTGTCTTCAATGCGAGTGACCATTACTGGCTTATTGTAAACTCCTTTGTTGGCAAAGGTTGAATAGGCAGCTACCATTTCGTATACACTAATATCTGGAGTTCCTAATGCTATGGCTGGTACAGGGACTATATCTTGTTCTACACCAAGTTTTTTCGCCATGTCAACAACAGGTTGTGGCCCAATTTCGTTCATTAATCTTGCTGTAACAGTATTCGTAGAGGTTGCAAGTGCATCTTTTAAGGTTTGTACACCAGAGTAATTACCATCAGAGTTTTTTACGGTCCAAGGTTCTGGATTACCGTATTTATTAGCTTCTATGGTTATTGGTGTTCTCGGAAAAGAATCGCAAGGTGAATATTGTAATTGATCTATAGCTGTAGCATAAACGAAAGGCTTAAAAGTAGAGCCAACCTGACGCTTTCCCTGCTTTACCATATCGTATTGAAAATGTCTATAATTCATCCCTCCAACCCAAGCTTTTACATGACCCGTTTGGGGATCCATTGACATCATACCTGGTCGTAAAAACGATTTATAATAGCGCATAGAATCAATGGGCTTCATAATGGTATCAATATATGCTGCTTTACCATCTACCCATTTAAAAACTTCCATTTCAACTGGAACTTCGAATGACGCTCTAATTTCTTTATCAGATTTTCCTTGTCCTTTTAAAATTCGCCAGCGTTCACCGCGTTTCATACCATCGTTCATCAACTTATTGATCTCAGCTTGGTCTAATTCTAGAAACGGCGCTGTTCTATTTCTATCCGGAGTATTTTGATGATCAAATTCTGCCTGTAATCTCGGCATATGAAGAGCAACAGCATTTTCAGCATACTGTTGCATACGAGAATCTATGGTCGTAAAAACTTTAAGACCATCGTTGTAAATATCGAATTTAGATCCATCTGGCTTTCGGTTCTTCTTATCATTAACCCATTGCTTCATAAACCCTTTTAGGTACTCCCTAAAGTAAGTCGCAATTCCTTCTCGGTGCGACTCGGGCGTATAATTTAGATCTAGTTCAGTTTGTTGCAATGAGTCTTTTAGGGTTTCAGAAATATAATCGTATTTGTACATCTGAGCCAGGACAACATTTCTGCGATTTTTTACACCAACGGGGTTTCTTCTTGGATTATAGAGCGATGAGTTTTTAAACATTCCAACTAACATGGCCGATTCCTTTAAATCTAGCTCTTTAGGCTCTTTACCGAAGTATATTCGTGAGGCAGATCTTATCCCATCTCCATTGTTACCAAAATCATAAATATTAAAATATTGAGCAATAATTTCCTCCTTAGTGTATTGGCGCTCTAAACGTATGGCAATGATCCATTCCCTTACCTTTTGTAGGGCGCGCTCAAATTTATTATTTGAAACCTGATCTGTGAACAACTGCTTAGCAAGTTGTTGAGAAATAGTGCTGGCCCCACCTCCTCGGCCTGTTAAAGCTCTAAGTGTACCACGAGCATCAATACCCGAATGACTATAAAATCGTATATCTTCTGTTGCAATAAGTGCATCAATTAAATTCTCAGGAAGATTCTCATAGCTTACGGGTGTCCTATTATCATTAAAGTAAAATTTACCTAAAGTTTCACCATCTGATGAGATAATTTCTGTTGCTAAATTTGTTTCAGGATTTTCAAGTCTGGTATGGTCTGGCATTTCGCCTAAAAGTCCCCAGGATGCAAATAGAAATAAGAGTACAATTGCTAAAATTCCACCCGCAAAAAGCATCCAAAACCAACGAATATATTTTGAGAAATCAATAGCTTTTGATTTAGACTGTGTTGTTTTCTTTTTTGCCATTGTAATTATTACTGCATACGTTCTACTCTAAAGCCTATCTCTGTAACCCCTTCTAAGTCCAAAACACCATTGACTTTACCATTGCTTCGCATAGCATGTTGTACAGTCACGTTATACTCCCCTTCTTCGGTAAATTTAAATGGTTCATTGTAACCTCTGTACCATAATTTATTTTCCTTTACATCTGAGAAGCCAACACCGAGAAGCTCGCCTGATGGTGCTGCCATCTTATACTCCAAAGTATCTCTCACTGCCTTGCCGTTAGGATAATTTAATTCAACAATTAAATACAAATTGCTGAATTTATAATCATCGTTATTTCTTAAGTTAACGTATAAGTTATAGTTGTTTATTGTGTCAGGTGCTTTAAACTTAAAACTTGCAACTGAATCCTTATGCCAATTGTTAGGTAAAGAATTATAAACATCGTAAACCGCTTTAGAATCGCAACTAAAGCAAAGAAAACAAAACGCACATGCCAGGATTAAACCCTTATTTCTTTTTTGCATTTTGTTTTTGATTTCGGTTTCTGTTGCGATTTTTATTTCTGTTCCTATTGTTTTTACGTTTCTTTTTAGGTTTTGGACCATCAAAACGTGTTAAACTATCTTGACCAACAACATTTTCAAACTCATTCTTAGTATCTTGAATGTGCTCTACGGCATATTCTTCAAGACTTGCCACTTTTTCTCTTTTTTTATTCTTAGCAATAATTTCATTGGCCTGATCTGTTGTGATAATGTGCCAGTTCATCCACTCACCCTCATAAGCATACCACATAAGCCCTTTAAAAATATCTGTCTTTTGACAAACTGCTGTTCCTTTTTCTGTATATAATTTTGTATCGTTTTTAGGAAATGCTTTGAGTGCATCCAAGTAAGCATCGAGCTCATAATTTAAACAACACTTGAGTTTGCCACACTGTCCTGCTAGTTTTAAAGGATTTAAGGACAACTGCTGATATCTCGCAGCAGAAGTACTTACGGATCTAAAATCTGTTAACCAGGTCGAGCAACACAACTCTCTACCGCAACTACCAATACCTCCAAGTCTGGCTGCTTCTTGCCTAAAACCAACCTGGCGCATTTCTATACGTGTCTTAAACTCTCTGGCAAATACCTTGATGAGTTCTCTAAAATCCACACGTTCTTCGGCCGTATAATAAAAAGTCGCCTTACTACCATCGCCTTGATACTCAATATCAGAAATCTTCATTTTAAGATTGAGATCAATCGCAAATTGTCGTGCCTTAACCTTCATTGCCTCCTCCTTGTCTCTAGCTGCAGACCAAATATCAATGTCTTTTTGAGAAGCTTTTCGATAAATTTTTAGAACATTTTCTGAGTCGTCGATGTTAATTTTTTTTCGCTTCATTTGAATGCGAACCAACTCACCTGTTAGTGTGACCATGCCTACATCATGCCCGGATTTGGCTTGTGTAGCAACAATGTCGCCAATACTTAATGTAAGATTTTCAGTGTTTTTATAATAGTGTTTTCGACCATTTTTAAAACGGACTTCAACACCAATAAATGGGTCTTGTCCGTTTGGAAGTGACATGTTGGCTAACCAATCAAAAACAGTTAGTTTATTGCAACTATCAGTGCCGCAAGTTCCGTTGTTTTTGCATCCTTTTGGTTGACCGTCTTTACCAGTTGAGCAACTGTTGCAAGCCATAAAAGATTGTATATATTATTACTAGATGATAACATCCAGATCTAAGGATTCGTAATTAATTAAAAAGTAAAGATAAGACTATTTATCAACTTCTGTAAGAATTAAAAGGTTTAAGATTTGCGTTCTTATAAATGTAATTTCTTAATTTTTTTTAGTCTTAATAGACTCAAAAATATTGCGCAAATCTTTTTTATAAGGTAAATGGTCTGCTCTACCTTTCTTAAAAATATCATTGCTATTACCCTGGCCCTTTCGCAATTCTTTTTGTTCTTCAGGAGGTAATCGATTAATTTCCATACAGTTTGACGAACAACAATTTTCCATTTTCTCCTTACAAGATTCGCACTGAATAAATAATAAATGGCAAGCCTCGTTAGCGCAGTTGGTATGAAGATCTGCTGGTTCTCCACATTGATGGCAATTTGCTATTACATCGTCCGAAATACGCTCGGAACGTCTTTGGTCAAACACAAAATTTTTACCGATAAATTTATTTTCTAGGCCCTCCTCTTCAGTTTGACGGACGTAATTTATGATACCACCTTCTAATTGAAAAACATTTTTAAACCCCTTATGTTTGTAATAAGCACTGGCTTTTTCGCATCTTATCCCTCCTGTACAATACATTACAAGCTTTTTGTCTTCCTTATGTTCTTTAAGATCTTCTTCTATTAAATCTAATGACTCTCTAAAGGTATCGACATCTGGTGTTACTGCATTTTTGAAATGACCTATTTCGCTTTCATAGTGATTTCTCATATCTACTAAAACCGTATCAGGGTCTTCTATAAGTTCATTAAATTTTTCTGCATTAACATGAATACCCTTATTGGTTACATCGAAGGTGTCATCGTTTAACCCATCTGCCACAATTTTATTTCTCACCTTTACTTTAAGCTTTAAGAAGGCAAAATTATCATGCTCTATGGCTATGTTTAGTCTCACATTCTCCAAGAAAGAGATGGTGTCTAAATGTGCTTTAAATTTATCGAAGTTTTCTGCAGGCACAGATAATTGGGCATTGATCCCCTCGTGAGCAACATAAATTCTACCTAAAACCTCTAACGAGTCCCAGGCTAAAAACATATGGTTTCTAAATATTTCGGTATTGCCAATTTTGGCGTACTTGTAGAAAGAGATTGTTAAGCGATCCTTACCTGCTTCTTCAATAAGTTCTGCTCTCTCTTTAGCACTTAAGTTATTGTACAGTTGCATGCTATACTAATTTTTAAGATTAAAGATTATTGTAAAGCTACATCAAGCACAGGCTTTTTTGTAGCAGCTGCAAAGGTATAGATTTTAGTGGTTTAACATAAAAAAGCACCTTAATAAAATTAAAGTGCTCTTTATTTAACAAACTTAAAATTAATTAAAATGTTAGATTGTTACTAAAGTTTATAAGCCATCCTGTAACCAAATGACTCACTTCCCTTAGATTACTAACTAATTGAAAAACTTATTCAGTCTTTAAAAAGGGGTTCATAGCAATTGATTCCTTTTACATTTAATAGATGCAAAAAGTGTAAAATGGTTGCGTGATAAAATTGAAAAAAGTAAAATAAGTGGTATTTTTGGTGACATTAAAAAATGAAAAACACAAGAGATGAGTAGTGAAAAAGACGCAAAATTAAAGGCTTTAAAATTAACCTTAGATAAATTAGATAAAGCATACGGCAAAGGGACGGTTATGAAAATGAGTGACCAAGCCATTGTGGATGTAGATGCCATCTCTTCTGGATCATTAGGTTTAGATATCGCATTAGGTGTTGGTGGATACCCAAGAGGAAGAGTCATTGAAATATACGGCCCTGAGTCTTCTGGTAAGACGACCTTAACGCTACATGCTATTGCAGAAACTCAAAAAGCTGGTGGCATTGCTGCTTTTATTGATGCAGAGCATGCTTTTGATCGTTTTTATGCTGAAAACTTAGGTGTCGATATTGATAATTTAATTATTTCTCAACCCGATAATGGTGAGCAGGCTTTAGAAATTGCAGATAACCTTATTAGATCTGGCGCGATAGATATTGTGGTAATTGATTCCGTTGCTGCATTAACCCCTAAAAGTGAAATTGAAGGCGAAATGGGAGATTCTAAAATGGGACTTCATGCGCGTTTAATGTCTCAAGCTTTAAGAAAGTTAACGGCTTCAATCAGTAAAACTAACTGTACTGTAATTTTTATTAATCAATTACGTGAAAAAATTGGTGTTATGTTTGGGAATCCTGAAACTACCACTGGTGGAAACGCACTAAAGTTTTATGCATCAGTTCGGTTAGATATTCGTCGTTCAACCCAAATTAAGAATACAGACGGTAATGTAATGGGTAACAAAACGCGCGTAAAGGTTGTAAAGAATAAAGTGGCACCTCCATTTAGACTTGCAGAATTTGACATCATGTATGGTACTGGAGTATCTAAAGTGGGTGAAGTTTTAGATTTAGCCGTTGCTCATGATATTGTTAAGAAAAGTGGCTCCTGGTTTAGTTACGAAGACACAAAATTAGGCCAAGGTAGAGATGCAGTAAAACTTCTAATAAAAGATAATCCGGATTTAATGGATGAACTGGAAGAAAAAGTAAGAGCAATTATAAACGAAGCAAAATAGCAACAATTAAATCCTGATAAAAAAAATCAGGATTTTTTTTGTTTTTGACGCAACCCTTTTGGTTTTTTTGCATCTACAGAGCGAAACTAATCAATGAATTCATGAAAAAGTTAGTACTATTACTGGTTTTTTTTACTTCTATTCTTACTTCGTGTAGTATAGATAGTGAACCTGTCGCAAATTTTACTTTGGAGGTTTTACCTATTGACAGTGTAGAGGTTCCTGACCAATTTGTGCAAGGAGAAACTTACGAAATATTCATGACCTATACCAAACCATCATCTTGCTACGAGTTTAACGACTTTATATATGAAATAAACGGCCACGAAAGAACCATTGCGATAGTAAATACAGTCTATCTCAATCTTAACTGTGCTCAACAAATAGAAACAGTTACCGTAAGTTTTGATTTTTTAGTTGTAGGCTCAGAAACTTACCTATTTAAGTTTTATCAAGGCGAAGATGAACAAGGTGTAGATCAGTATCATTTGGTAGAAGTGCCGGTTGTAAGTGAAAGAAATGCCTCAAGCGATAGAAATTAAACTAAGTATTAATTAATTATAGATCTAATGTGAGTTTAGAACAACTCATTAAAAATTGTATAAAACAAGATGCTCAAGCTCAAAGCCAGTTATACAGGCAATATGCAAGTAAATTATTTTCGCTTTGTCTTAAGTATTCTAAAAACTATGCCCAGGCAGAGGACAATTTGCATGACGCATTTTTAGTAATATTTAGCAAAATTGATCAGTATAATAATAAAGGTTCTTTTGAAGGTTGGTTAAAGCGTATTGTAATTAATACATCTCTGCAGAGGTACAGAAACGACCCTGGAGTGTATGACATTATTAATGAAGGCAATATTGAAGATGTAACGGTAAATATTGAAGACGAAAGTTTAAGTCTAGATTTTTTACTCAGTATTATACAGGAACTACCAGATCGATATCGCTTAGTTTTTAACCTATATGTATTAGATGGTTATTCTCACGTGGAGATAGGTGAGTTAATAAATATATCAACAGGAACATCAAAATCTAACTTAGCGAGAGCCAGAGTTATTTTAAAAAGTAAGATTGAAGCGCACAAGTCGAATGTGAATTCGCAATCAATATAATAATGGAAACCAAAAAAAACATAGACAGACTTTTTCAAGAAAAGTTTAAAGACTTTGAAGTCGCACCGAATGATGCCGTTTGGGATCGTATTAGTGAGAGTCTGCCCAATACTAAGAAAAAACGTAGAGTTATCGCGTTATGGTGGCAAATTGGAGGTGTCGCTGCAGTTATTGCGTTACTACTAACTGTAGGTGTTTCTGTTTTCTCGCCTAATGATGCTATAGATCTACCAATTGTAAATACCGACATCAATACATCAAACAAGACTATTGACGAATCCAAAAAATTGCCAAAAGACAAAGAAGGTAATGAAACTATTCGAATGGTAGACTCTGAACAGGACGGAAATGTGGAGGAAGAGACAAGTTCTGTTAAGGAGAAAACAATTTCTAAACAATTATTTGCACCAAACAAAACGCAAACAAATGACTTAGCTAATACTCCAAATAAAGGTGATGAGGCTACTGAAACTCAAACGCAGCAAATTTTTAACAATCCCGTAATTAAAAATAATAATACTAATGTTGCGGCAACTATAGATAAAGATAAACAGGCGATAAAGAATTCTGAAACTTCAAATCTCGCCAATGAATCTGAGATAAAGTCTGAAATAGAAAAAACTTTAGACAATAAGAGATCTGCTGTAGCCATAAATGAACAAGATGATAATACGTCTGAAAACCGTACGGACTCAAACAATAATTCAGAATCTAGTGGTAATGATAAATCTAATGATGCATCTGAACTTATTGAATCGTCAAAAAAGCAATCTATAGAGGATGCTATTGCGCAGAATACTGATAACCCATTAATTGAAAAAGAAGAAGAAAACCAAAGCAGGTGGAGCGTTGCACCAAATGTTGCGCCTGTTTATTTTAGTTCTATGGGTCAAGGGTCTTCAATAGACAGACAATTTAATGAGAATAATAAAAGTAGTGACATAAGTATGAGCTACGGTATAGCTGGAACGTATGCAATTTCTGATAAACTAAAAGTACGTGCAGGTGTTAATCGCGTTGATCTTAACCAGAGAACTACCGATGTTTTTGCTTTTTCAGGTGCAGAGACTGCGCTTAGAGGTATCGATGCACAGTTTAGTAATATCACTTTTAATAATGGTGTACAATCTGTTTCTCTCATGAGTTCTAAAATGCTAAACAGTGCTACTGTACCAGAATTGTTTATCACCAAAGAAGCTGGTAACGTAGATCAACGCTTTGGATTTATTGAAGTGCCCTTAGAATTAGAATATAGTTTATTGGATCAAAAATTTGGTATTAACGTCATAGGTGGTTTTAGTACTTTCTTTTTAAATAATAACGAAATTTATGCAGACATTGAGGGCAATTCGACCTTAATCGGTAAAGCAAATAACATTAACAGTACTAGTTTCAGTGCTAATTTTGGCTTAGGTTTTGATTATAATCTTTCAAAACAATGGAATTTGAATCTTGAGCCAACATTTAAGTATCAGCTAAATACATTCAATAATACGTCTGGAAATTATAAGCCTTATTTTATTGGTGTATATACAGGATTAAGTTTTAAGTTTTAGGTAAAAACTTGTTTTAGGTTATTGCAAGCAAACAAAAGCAATGATGAATGCAATGATGACAAAAGCTACTCTTGGTTAGAGTGGCTTTTCTGTTTTTGATACATGACTAAGTTCATTTAAAATAATAGTTCTTGTTTTATCACTTAGTGCTTTGGTATCTTTAGAAGTCAATCCTTCAGTTGATAAAAATTTATGTATTCTGGCTCTCATTTTACCTGGCCCACCGCTATAGAATGTAAATGAAAATCGTCTTTTATTATCATAAAACGTTATCGGAACAATTGGTATTTGATGGTTAATAGCTAATCTAAAGGCGCCATCTTTAAAACGATCTAGAATAATATGTTCATCAGGCACACCGCCTTCAGGAAAGATACAAATACTTAATCCTTGCTTAAGTCGTTTTTGGGCTCTTAGAAAAACAGCTTGTCTACTTTTAGCACTGCTTCTGTCTACCAATATGCATGTACGCTTATAGAAGAAACCAAATAAAGGAATTTTTGCCAATTCTTTTTTACCAACAAATACGAATGGATTTTGTACGGTAACCAACATTAACATAATATCTACCATAGAGGTATGGTTGGCAACAAACATGTAGCTGGCCTTTGGTTTGGGTATTTCTTCTTTTATTACTTTATAGTTAAAACCCATTCCTAATAAAATGAATTTAGCCCATATCCGAGCGATATTAAGAAAATAAGGATACCATTTCTCCCGTGAGATCGAGACCAATAAAAACGGAAATAAAATTATAATGGGTATTGCAACCAATACATAAAACCAAATTCGGTAAAAAATCCAAAAGGGATACTTAAAAATTGCCATGGCATCAAATCTAAGTATTTAATTCAAATAGCTTCTATTAGTTATTTCAAAAATTTATCTTTGTTTCACTTTTAAAATTAAGTTTAATTTAATGATTTTCCCTATTTCCAGGGAAGTGGACATGGCAAGAATACTCACGGGCATACAAAGTACAGGAACACCTCATCTAGGTAATATCCTAGGTGCAATATTACCTGCAATAGATCAGGCAGAAAACGCATCTAACGATTCTTTTTTATTCATAGCAGACCTACACTCTTTAACTCAAATAAAAGATGCAGAAACACTGCGTAATAACACTTACTCTACAGCAGCAACCTGGTTAGCATTTGGTCTGGATATTGAGAAATCTGTGTTCTACAGACAAAGTGATGTGCCACAGGTCACTGAACTAGCGTGGTACCTAAACTGTTTTTTTCCGTTTAAGAGATTAGAATTAGCCCACAGTTTTAAGGACAAGGCAGATAGACTAGATGATGTAAACGGTGGATTATTTACGTATCCAATGCTCATGGCTGCTGACATTTTGCTGTATGATGCCGAGATCATTCCCGTGGGGAAAGACCAGGAACAACATATTGAGATGACTCGGGATGTTGCCGCACGTTTTCATGCCAAAATGGGTGGTGAAACGTTTGTACTGCCAAAAGCAGATATCCAATCAGATACCATGCTTATTCCTGGTACGGATGGCACTAAAATGAGTAAAAGTAAAGGTAATATCATCGACATTTTTCTCCCAGAAAAAAAACTGCGTAAACAAATAATGTCCATACAAACCGATAGTACTCCACTAGAAGATCCTAAAGATTGGAATACTTGTAATTGTTTTGCGATTTATAGTTTGTTAGCCACAGAAGAACAGATTTCTACAATGAAAGTTAACTATGAAAGTGGTGGCTACGGTTATGGTCATGCTAAACAAGCATTATATGAGCTTACTTTAGAACGATTTACAGAGCCGAGAGAACGCTACAACTACTACATGAATAATCTAAACGAAGTGGATGCTGCTCTGGCCAAAGGTGCGACTAAGGCAAAAATGATAGCTGACAAGGTTCTGAAACGCGTAAGAGAAAAAGTTGGTTATTAGATCGCCTCAAATAATTTACCTGGCAAAGGCCTAACGACGCCTTTTAATTCCATATTTAATAGAATACCTGCAAGTTTATAGGTTGGCATTTGGCATTGTATGGCAATTACATCCAGTAGCGCCTTGTTATTATCTTTAAGAAAATTATAAACGATTTTTTCCTCTGGTAATAACTCTACAAATAGTTGCTTTTGTATTGTAGGCTTGGTGTCTTTTTCTAGCTCCCAGTTAAGAATGTATGGCACATCCAGAGGATTAGATAGTAAATGTGCTTTTTGAAATTTAATTAGATTATTACATCCAACACTCTGGCTATCCGTAGTTCTTCCTGGAACAGCAAAAACTTCTCTGTTATAAGAATTTGCAATATCTGCTGTAACCAGACTTCCTCCCTTCTCTGCAGACTCAATGACTATAGTGGCCTCACTTAAACCGGCAATAATACGATTTCGTTTTAAAAAATTGTTTCTGTCAAAGGCATCCGAACTCCAGAAATCCGTGTAAAATCCACCATAGCTCTCAATATCTGCAACATATTTTTTGTGCACTTTCGGATAAATCTGATTTAAACCATGAGCCAAACAACCTATCGTTTGCAAATTATATTTTACTGCAGCTCTTTGAGCAGTAATGTCCGTTCCATATGCGAATCCAGAAACAATTACCGGATTAAATTGGGCTAAAGTTTCGACTAATTTTTCGCAAAACGCTATGCCATTGGTCGTTATCTTCCTTGTACCAACAATACTTATAATGTGCTGATCTTTTAAATTTATATTACCGGACTGAAATAAAAGAATTGGACCATCTACACAATGTTTTAAGCGTTCAGGATAGGTATCTTCTGTAAAATAATGCGTGATAACATTGTTTTCTTTGATGAATTTTAATTCATTTTCTGCCTCTTCAAGATGAATTTTATCAAACAATCCTTCGATAGTAATAGTTCCGATACCATCAATTTTTAAAAGCTTCGATTTTTTTTCTTTTAAAACAGCCTCTGCAGAACCACAATGATTTATTAACTTTTTCGCCGTGGTAGCACCAATTTTTGGTACATGTTGAAGTGCCAAAGCATAAATAAGTTCTTGTTCGGTCATTTTAAATTGCTGATTTTAAACATACAAGAAACTAAATTTTTCTGATGTTAATAACTAAATATCGACAAAGTTTCATCAGAAATAAAAATTTTTAACTTTGTTTCACTATGCAATTAGAATCTTACATCAGTGATCTTTTATATCGGTACGATTGTGTTACAATACCTGGATTCGGTGCCTTCTTAACCAATCGGGTTTCAGCAAAAGTGCACGATTCTACACATACATTTTATCCCCCAAAAAAGGTCTTATCCTTTAATGAGCAATTACAGAATAACGATGGCCTACTTGCCAATTACATCTCTGAAATTGAAAAGATACCTTACACAGTCGCTTTAGAAAAATTGACAAAGCAAGTAAAGTCTATTAAATCTTATTTAGTTGAGGGAGAAACCTTAGAGTTTCAAAACATTGGCAATCTGATTTTAAATTCTGAAGGAAATATTGTGTTCAATCCATCTAACCACATCAATTATCTTACTGATGCGTTTGGATTATCTCATTTTTCCTCTGGAAACATTGCAAGAGAAGCACACAGAGACACCGTTAAAACAATTGAAGCCACTACTCCGCTAGTTTTTACTCCAGAAAAGCGGTTTAACAGAAATTGGTTAAAATATGCAGCTGCTGCTGTAATAGTTTTAGGTCTTAGTGGATTTGGTGCTGTTAAATATTATAATAACTCGATCGAAAACCACAACCAGTTTGCCCAAGAGGAAGCTAACAAAAAACTCGAGGCCAAAGTACAAGAGGCTACTTTTGTTATAGGCAATCCCTTACCTGCAGCGACGCTGAATTTAGAAAAACAAACTGGCAATTATCATATCGTTGCTGGTGCATTTAGGATAGAAGCAAACTCTGATAAGAAAGTTAAGCAACTTAGAAATAAAGGGTTTAAAGCGCGTAAAATTGGCGTGAACCGTTATGGATTACATGAAGTGGTTTATTCTAGTTTTGAGACCAGAGCAGAGGCTCAACAAGAACTTTTTAAAATACGCCGTAGTCATAATAGCGATGCATGGTTGTTAATTAAGAAACTAGATTAATTCTTTTATTCCTTTTATTTATTTAAAGCACCTTATCTTTGCATAAATTCTTATAATTTATGCTATCAAGAACAGCTTTT
This sequence comes from Winogradskyella sp., assembly GCA_013002225.1. Classification (GTDB taxonomy): domain Bacteria; phylum Bacteroidota; class Bacteroidia; order Flavobacteriales; family Flavobacteriaceae; genus Winogradskyella. The sequence goes on along the minus strand of JABDKL010000115.1, from coordinate 78,086 downwards.
CAGTCTAAAACTATAGTCACTGATTTAGTTTTGCCTAGTGAAACCAATCCAATAAATAATTTATTTGGTGGGGAATTACTCGCGCGTATGGATAGAGCTGCAAGCATTGCTGCAAGAAGACACTCTAGACGTATTGTGGTCACCGCTTCCGTAAATCATGTTGCTTTTAACCGGTCTGTACCACTAGGGAGCGTTGTTACTATAGAGGCCAAAGTTTCAAGAGCATTTACATCGTCTATGGAAGTGTATATGGATGTATGGATCGAAGACAGGGAGTCTGGCGAATGTATTAAAGCTAATGAAGCTATCTATACCTTTGTCGCTGTAGACGAGACAGGAAGACCTGTAAAAGTGCCTGAGCTAGTCCCTGAATCTAAATTAGAAAAGGAACGCTTCGATGCTGCTTTACGACGCAAGCAGTTGAGTCTAGTATTAGCTGGTAAAATGAAGCCTATTGATGCTACAGAGTTAAAAGCCCTATTTGAGTAATTTAAACCTTTTTAAAACTATCTGGTCTTATTATTAAACCAAATTTAAGATCATGAAATATTTAACTTACACATTAGTCTTTGTTTTTTCATTAAGCTTTAATTCTTGTGCTAGACGCGTTATAGTAAAACAACCTACTTCAGTAACTGTAGTTAAAAAACTACCTCAACAATATAAGATCGTTAAAATTAAAGGAAAACGCTACTATTATAGTAACGGAAAACATTACAGAAAAACAAATAGAGGCTATGTATTCGTTAAGATCTAAAAGGTGGTTATTTTGTTAACCAATATTGTGGGTTAAGTTTTTGATCATTTTTGTAAATTCTAAAGCCCAGCATGGTTTCACCGTTTATTTTATTTGTAAATACTTGACCAAGGGCTTGACCTGTTTTTATTCTATCACCAGATTTTACATAAATTTTTGATAAATTGGTGTAAATCGTCAGGTAATTACCATGTCTGACAATTATAGCGGGATTACCATTTTTTACGATTACTACTTTTGAAACTTCACCATTAAATACGGCCTTTACTTCTGCATTATCTTCAGTAGCAATTTTTATTCCTGGATTATTAACCTCAACGCTACTATCTGTAAGTGATCTCCCTTTACCAAATTTGGCTTTAATAACGCCACGAGACACTGGCCAGCCTAAACGTCCTTTATTAGCTTCAAAGCTTTCTCCCACAATTTTATCTGCGGGAGTAAGTACAAATTTACCCGTTGAGGACGTATTACCTGCTTTTTTGTTAGAAGCAGCAATAGCCTCTCTAATTAAGCGGTTTATTTCTTTATCTAAACGATCTGCCTCTTGCTTCTTCTTTTTTATTTGAGAGGCAAATTTGCTCATATCAGACTTTATAGAAGCCATTAGAATTTCACGTTCTTTTAACTCCTTTTCTAACTCTTGTTTAGCCGCTCTATTTTCTTCAATTAGTTTTTGCTTCTCTTCCTTTTGTTGAGATAGTCTAATGTTTAATTCCTGTAGCTCTTTTGTTTTTAACTTTATAGCTTGGCCTTGTTCTTTTTGGTAGTCTGCATATTGTTTAATGTATTGAAGACGCTTATAGGCTTGTTTAAAATTATCTGATGATAACAAAAACATTACTTTGCTTTGCTCAGACTTACTCTTATAAGACTTAACCACCATTGCAGCGTAATCTTCTTTGAGCTCTTGCAACTGTAACCTTAAATTGGTAATTTCATTTTGATTAACGTTAATTTCTCTTGTGAGCAGATTCGCTTGTTCATTTGTTAGACGAATCAGGTTTTTTCGTACACTCACTTTATAATTTAAATCTTCAATTAAAGTAATAGCAGACTTTTCTTCTTTCTTTTTAGAAAATAGAAGCACATTTATCTGCTTCAATTCTTTCTTAACCTGTTGAAGCTGTAATTCTAATGTTTTTTGCTGCTCACTCTGTGCGACTATCGAAATGGAGCTGAATAGAAGCGCAAATAGAAAAAAAGTTTTGTGGGTCATTACTTTATAACGATTTCTTTATATCCAGAAGGAATATTAAACGGAAATCTCACTTCACCATTTAAATTAATAGATTTAAACTCCAGGTTTATGGCCACCTCATCGGTTTCCTCTACTGCAATAATCCTGATATCCTTTGGTAAAACTTGTTTTTTCACTTCCTGATAAGTCTTATAATCCACCTGGAGCATGCGTTTCTCTGCCTGTTGAAAAAGCTGTAAGCTATTCATCTTAAAATGTGAAGGATTTATTAAGTAAAACAACTCTAAAAGTGCTGATTGATTTTTTGGTTGGAGCGCATACGAATTATCATTAACAGCAACTATATGTGGTTCATCCTTTAGATTAAATATAGCTTGGCCCAAGAGGATGTTCTGTACTTTGTTAAAATCTAAATCAATTCCTGCTACATTACTCAGAAGTGCATAATCACCATCAAAAAACTCATTGTCTTGCTTATTATAAAACTGAACTTTTTCTGGAGTAATCATCATTCTGGCAAGACCTAAAGGAGCGCTAAGCCATATGACTTTATCCTTTTCCATCCTAAAACTAAAGGTTAATCCCTGCTCTTTTTGACCTTCAATTATGTCAATACGAACACGTGCCTGCATCGATTTAAAATTGGCATCGCTTTTTTGATGCTGTTTTATAACCTGTTTGGCCGAAAATTTTTCGCTTGCTTCACCTGATGCAATTACGTTCTTAGTAGAATTACAACTGCTTAAAATAAAAATAAAAGAAAGCAGCAATGTTAATTTTGAGAATGTATTTAAATAGTATAAGTTCATTTATTGTTGAGCTTTAATCGCTTTAGCCTTTTTAGCAAACGCGCTAGATTGACTAATATTATTTACGCCTTTATAGGCAATGCTTAGTTCTGAATAAAAATCGGATTCCATTTTAGGGTTTTCAACGATAAAATCCAGTCCCATTTCAAGATTATCAATGGCTTGCTGATATTTGGATAACCTGTTATTAGCCACACCATTGGTTAAATATAATATTGGCTGTGCTGGAAATAACTCTAGAGCAGTTTCACTATGTTCTATTACTGCCTTATAATTCTCAACATCTAATTGAAGCAGCAATACATCTTTTATTAATTTAAAGTCCTTAGGATTTTGTTTTAGAGCAGCCTTAAAGTTTGAAAGTGCCTTAACTTTATCTCCGGCTTTAAGATAATACTCTGCTAACTCGGCGTGCGTTTTTGCGTCTTTACTCTCATCAATCAAGGCGGTAATATCAATTAGATCTGATTCGTATTCTGGGTTATTCGCAACGAAGGAAACAAAATCCTTGAGTACTTTTGCTTTGGCGTCTGGGTTAATCTCCGTACTTACAAGTGTTATTTTTACAGAGTTTATAGCATCCTGAATATTTCCATCTTGTAAATAAAACTTATACAAGGCTAAATGTACATACTTGGAGTCTGGCTTTAGTTTTAGTAATTTTTTTGCAGCCTTAAATGCATTTTTTTTATCACCTGTCTGACTGTACCTATAAATTAGTTTTAAGTGATTATCTTCATTATTGGGATTGTTGGCAATACGTTGTTCTAAATTCTCAATGCGGTCATCTGCATTGCCTGTAACGCTATATATATCATTACGCATAGCGTCCCTAACCTCACTAATTCCCAGTTCTGAATCCAATTCATCTAAGAGTTCTAGTGCTTGTTTATATTTTTCCTCCCTTACATACAAAGCTGCCAGATCTTCTTTATAGTCTGGGTGATATTTTACAAGTTGCTTTATGGTTTTTATGGCATTACTAATATCATTTTGTTGATAATACACATCGTAAAGCTCGTCCAAAAACCACTCATTATCTGGTTGCATTCTTATTGCCTCCTTCAGATTGTCTACTGCTGCGCCAAAGTTTTTAAGCTGATTATAATTTTTACCTAACTCAAAATAAATGACAGGAAGTTTACTATTGAGATTTAAACACTTTTGAAGTGCTTCTACAGCACGATCATAATTTTCGATTCCTTTTTGCTTTAGAGCCTCAAAAAAATGTTCTTGAAATTCATCTTCCACGTTACCTAGATCATCATCAGGCCTTTTGTTAAAATCGACTTGTGCAATAACAAGGTGGGGCACTAAAAATAGCACCAATAATAACTTCGATATACTAATTCCAAATTTCATTTTAGATGGCTCACTTTGATTCGCTTGTTCTGAATAATAAAATTGTTTCAAAAGTTATTCCAAACTTTAAGCTAAGAGTATCCTGCTAATGCAGAAATTTTATTCCAAAACTGAATAATCTCCAATGCTTATCTTGGTAAAATCACCATTATACTTAACGTGATTACCTATCATGGCTTCCTCTAAATTAGCATTTTTAATAGAGGTTTGATTCTGTATTAAGCTATTTTTAACGGTTGTATTTTCAATAACGCAGTCTTTTCCAATTGACACGTAAGGTCCAATAGTTGCATTTTTTAATACAGTACCCCTACCAATATAACAAGGTTCTATAACTTCTGAATTATCTAAAACGACAGAATCATCAACTAATTGTTCTTCATTATCTGAAGCTAAAAACCCTAGCATTTTAGCGTTAGTATCTAAGGTCACTGATTTATTTCCACAATCCATCCACTCATCAACAGTACCGGTTTTGAAAACCTTACCATCGGTCATCATTCTTTTTATACCATCATTGATTTGATACTCACCACCATTCATAATATTCTCATCTAATACCTCTTGTAATTTTTCTTTTAAAACAGAAACATCTTTAAAATAATAGATTCCGATAACCGCTTGGTCGCTAACAAAGCTTTCTGGTTTTTCTACCAATTCGACAATATTATCATTTTCGTCTAATTTTACGACGCCATAAGCTTCTGGGTTATTAACTCGCTTGGTCCAAATAACACTATCTGCCGTTGGGTCTAATTCAAACTCTGCTCTAATTAGCGTGTCGGCATAGGCAATTACAGCAGGACCAGACAGAGAAGGTCTGGCACTCATTATGGCATGACCAGTTCCCAGGGGTTGGTCTTGTCGATAAATTGATGCTTTGGCACCTAAATTTTGAGCAAGTTCTGTTAAGCTATTAACGACATCCTCTCCAAAAAAGGCAGGATCTCCTAACACAAAGGCTATTTCTTCAATAGGTTGCTTCAAGACTTTAGCAATATCCTTTACCAAACGATGCACAATTGGTTGGCCTGCTACAGGTATTAAAGGTTTAGGTACTGTTAAACTATGTGGTCTAAGGCGAGAGCCTCGCCCTGCCATTGGTACTATTATTTTCATATTTATTGCCTGCTAAAGCAGGGATCTTATTATATTAAACTTTATTTCTAATTAGGACTTGACAGCAGTCGACCTAATGTTTGCTTTTATTTTACTCCAGTGCTGCCAAAACCACCTTCACCTCTATCCGTCTCAGTTAGTACATCTACCTGGTCCCATTCGGCGCGTTGGTGTTTTGCAATTACCAACTGGGCAATACGCTCGCCATTATTAATTGTGAATTCTTCATTAGATAGGTTTACCAAGATAACACCTATTTCTCCTCTATAATCTGCGTCGATAGTTCCAGGTGCGTTTAAAACAGTAATCCCTTTTTTGGCTGCCAAACCACTTCGAGGTCTTACCTGAGCTTCGATACCAATCGGTAATTCCATAAATAAACCTGTACCTACTATTGTACGCTCAAGAGGCTTTAAAATTCTTGCTTCAGTTAAGTTAGCGCGTAAATCCATTCCGGCAGATGCTAGAGTCTCATAGTTTGGCAACTCGTGTCTCGACTTATTAATAATTTTAATTTTCATCTCTTTAACGTTTTAATACCAATTTTAATCGGTTCTTTTCCAACATCATAATCACTCCCAAAAATACAATTAACATCGCAATTCCTACTACATAATTTTCTCGAAATCTATAGAAAGACAGTGCGGATAGGCCAATTGATATAGACAGGTATAATCCTATTTTTTTAAGGTTATAGGGTATAGGATAGTAGCGTCTGCCAAAATAATAAGAAAGTATCATCATTACGGCATATGCAATAAGTGTCGCTACGGCAGAAGCTTTATAAGAATATGCTTCTATAAACATAAAATTTATAGCCAATGTCACTATAGCACCAATTACCGAAATATAGGCACCAAACCTGGTTCTATCTGTAATTTTGTACCATACAGATAGATTATGATAAATGCCAAGACATAAATTAGCTAAAAGAATGATGGGAACTATCCACATAGCTTCCCAATACGCTTCACTTCTTATGATAAGAGGTTTTAAAAGATCTGCAAACACAACTACGGTTAATAATATAACAGAACCGAATGCCACGAAAAACTCTAGGATATTTGCATAGTTTTTTTGAGGGTTTTTAGTTTTAGCATGACTAAAAAAGTAGGGTTCTATTCCAAGTCTATATGCCGTTGCGAATAGGGTCATAAAAAGTGCCAATTTATAGCATGCCGAATACATACCAATTTCGCTATCAGCAATATTTTGAGGTAGTAATTCTTTTAGCAAAATTCGGTCGAATGTTTCATTTATTGAAAACGCTATTCCTGCAATTAAAATTGGTATTGCGTAACGAATCATGCGTTTCCATAACTTAATGTCGAATATGTACTCTATGTTAAGGTAAAAGGATATCATTATTACTAATGTGAAAGCGCTTGCCACAAGATTGGCAATGAATATATAGCTAACTTCAAAATCAGCAATATATAGCATTTCAAATAGGCCTCCTTGCTGAGCTAAGGCTTTTAGGGCCAATAAGAAAAACAGGTTTAGACCGATATTTATGGATACGTTCAAAATTTTTATAATCGCATAGCGCGTTGGCTTTTGGTTTGCTCTAAGCCACGCGAAGGGAATGATAACTAAAGCATCTAATAGCAATATCCATATCACTAATCCAATGTATTTGACGTCGATATTAATGTAATTTGCTATTTGATATTGGTAGAACAAGGCGATGCAAAAAAACGCAAATGATGTAACTATTATAGAAATCGTTGATGTTCCAATAACAGCACTTTTATTATCTTCCTTATTAAAAAATCTGAAAAATGCTGTTTCCATTCCATAAGCTAAGATCACATTAAACAGTACGAAGTACGAAAAAATGACTGATACTTTTCCATACTCAGCAGGATTAGCCAATACGGCTTCACTCGTGTAGAGTGGTACAAGTAAAAAGCTTAACATACGAGGCATAACCGTAGCCAAACCGTAAATGAAAGTTTGCTTAAAAAGAGATTTAAATCCGCTCAATTGAAGTTCTAATATTGACCTCAAAAGTATTGAATATTAAACAGCTATTAAAACAATTGAATGTCTAACTGATCTGCTCTAATTTTTAGAATTGCATTGAACTGTGATCAATTAAACAAGGTCATGGCTTTTAGAGGTTATCAGTAGCTTAAGATAGGGAAACATAAAAAAAAGCCTAATGCGATCGCATTAGGCTTTTTTTGGCAGAGACTAGAGTCTCATTTAATTATTTAATGCTTCAGCACCACCAACGATCTCTAAGATTTCGTTAGTAATTGCTGCTTGCCTAGCTTTGTTATAGGTAAGTTTAAGCTGATCTCTTAATTCTGTAGCATTATCAGTAGCTTTATGCATTGCCGTCATACGTGCACCATGCTCAGAAGCAAAAGAATCTCTTATGCCTTTATATAATTGGGTTTTCAATGCCTTTGGAATTAACGCTTCTACAATTTCAACTTTTGAAGGTTCGAAAATATAATCAGTATTAGAAACTGTATCACCCTCAATTGGTTGAATTGGTAAAAACTGTTCTGTAATTACTAATTGGGTAGCAGCATTCTTAAAGTGATTATAAACGATTTCAATCTTGTCATACTCACCAGCAACAAACTTCTCCATTAACATCTCAGCAATAGCCGCAACATTGTCAAAGGTTAAATCGTCATAAAGTTCGCTTTTATTAGCAATGACTTTATTGGTCTTTTTAAATGCATCGTTAGCCTTCTTTCCAATAGCTAAATAAGCAACCTCCTGATTAGCGTAAGTTTCAGTCGCTAATCTATTCACCTCTTTTATAATATTAGAGTTAAAAGCGCCCGCAAGACCTCTGTTAGACGTAATAGCAACAATTAAAACATTCTTTACCTCTCGCTGAACTGAATATTTACTTCCAGAGTCTGCATCTAAAGTTGCACTTAGACTCTGTAATAATTCAGTTAACTTATTAGAGTAAGGACGCATCGCTGTAATAGCATCTTGTGCTTTCTTTAACTTTGCAGCAGATACCATTTTCATGGCACTGGTGATCTGCATGGTTGAAGATACCGATGATATTCTGTTACGTATTTCTTTTAAATTCGCCATATTCTCTTATGTCATTCCGCACTTGATGCGAAATCTATTTTAATTTGACTTCAAGACTTGAGATTCCCGCCTTCGCAGGAATGACAATTATGCTCTATACTTTCCTGTTAAGTCTTTTGCTACACTTGTTAATGTATCAATAACCTCATCAGTTAATTTACCAGACTTTAATGTATCTAGAGTATCTCTGTGCTTAGCATTTAAGAACTCGATATAATCTCTTTCAAATTCTTTCACTTTTTCTACTGGCACATCTCTCAACAAGTTCTTAGAACCTGCATAAATAATAGCAATCTGATCTTCTACAGTATAAGGATCATTTTGAGCTTGCTTTAAAATTTCAACATTACGTTTACCTTTATTGATAACATTTAATGTTGAAGCATCTAAATCTGAACCAAACTTAGCAAATGCTTCTAATTCACGGAATTGAGCCTGGTCTAATTTTAAAGTACCTGAAACTTTCTTCATCGATTTAATCTGTGCATTACCACCAACTCGAGATACAGAAATACCTACGTTAATTGCCGGACGGACACCAGAATTAAATAAATCACCATCTAAGAAAATCTGACCATCTGTAATAGAAATTACGTTGGTTGGGATATAGGCAGAAACGTCACCCGCTTGTGTTTCAATGATTGGTAAAGCAGTTAATGAACCACCACCTTTTACCATTGGCTTAAGTGACTCTGGTAAATCATTCATTTCTTTTGCAATAGCATCATCATTAATGATTTTTGCAGAACGCTCTAATAATCTTGAGTGTAAGTAGAAAACGTCACCTGGATACGCCTCACGTCCTGGAGGACGACGTAATAATAAAGATACCTCACGGTAAGCTACCGCTTGCTTTGATAAATCATCATAAATGATTAAAGCCGGACGACCCGTATCTCTAAAATACTCTCCAATAGACGCTCCTGTCATTGGTGCGTATACTTGCATTGCTGCAGGATCTGATGCGTTAGCCGCTACAATAGTTGTATAAGCTAAGGCTCCTCTTTCCTCTAAGGTTTTTGCAATATTCGCAACCGTTGATGCTTTTTGTCCAACCGCTACATATATACAATATACAGGCTCACCTGCATCGTAAAATTCTTTTTGATTTAAGATAGTGTCAATACATACGGTAGTCTTACCTGTTTGACGGTCACCAATAACCAACTCACGTTGTCCTCTACCTACTGGTATCATCGCATCAATCGCTTTAATACCTGTTTGTAATGGTTCTGTTACAGGTTCTCTGTAGATAACACCTGGTGCTTTACGCTCTACTGGCATTTCATAAGTTTCACCAGTAATAGGTCCTTTACCATCAATTGGGTTACCTAGCGTATCTACAACACGTCCCACAATACCTTCACCTACTTTTACAGAAGCGATACGCTCCGTACGTTTTACTGTAGATCCTTCTTTTACTCCTACTGAAGTACCTAAAAGTACAATACCTACGTTATCTTCTTCAAGGTTTAGTACAATTCCTTCTGCACCACCTTCGAATTCAACTAACTCACCATATTGAGCGTTAGCTAATCCGTAAGCGCGTACAATACCATCACCAACAGTTAATACTGTTCCTACTTCGTCTAATGAAGCTCCTGCTTCAAAACCTGAAAGTTGTTGTTTTAAGATTGCTGATATCTCAGCTGGTTTTACTTCTGCCATTTTATTTAGTCTTTAGCTTTTAGCTGTTAGCTATTAGAAAAATAGCCAATCTAAAACTATATTAATTTAATGTAAATTCTCTTTTTAATTTGTCGAGTTTATTTGCGATACTAGCATTATACTGTATGTCACCAACTCGTAAAATGAAACCACCTAAAATGCTTTCATCTATTATATTTTCTACTTCTGCCTCTTTACCCGTAAGCTCCTTCACTTTCGCTAATACTTTAGATTTTAAATCATCTGTTAAAGGCACTGCTGTTGTCACTGTTGCAACCTGAGTCCCTCTCATTTGATCATATAACTGCGTATAACTAGCAGCTACATCATTTAAAAGCGCTAGCCTCTTATTAGAGATTAAAGTGTCTATTAGATTAGTTGTAGCAACATTAGCATTTTTAAATACTGATGTTAATACAGCTTTCTTATCAGAAGATCTTACTACAGGACTTTGAAGCATCTGACTTAAATCTTCGCTTTGACCAATAGTGCTCGTAATTAATTTCATGTCACTATTAACGGCTTCGGCAGATTTCTGATCTGTCGCTAAGCTTAAAACTGCTTTTGCATATCTAATTGCTGCTCTTGATCCTGACATTTATCTTAGTTTAAAGTTGCTTCACCCAACATAGCTTCAACCAATTTTAATTGCTTGTCCTTGTTAGATAATTCCTCACGTACTACTTTTTCAGCGATTTCCAGCGATAATCCTGCCACATGGCTTTTTAATTCTGCCATAGCCGCTTTCTTTTCGCTCTCAATGGCTGCCTGCGCCTGCTCAATCATTTTCGTTGCTTGTGCTTGCGCTTCATCCTTAGCGTCTGAAACAATTTTATTCTTCATATCACGAGCATCCTTTAACATAGCTTCACGCTCAGCACGTGCTTCTTGTAAAATACGTTCGTTATCTGCATGAAGATTTTCCATTTCTAAACGAGCCTTTTCTGCAGAAGCTAATGCATTTTTAATCCCTTCTTCTCTATCACTTACCGCACCTAAAATAGGTTTCCAAGCAAACTTTCTAAGAATAAAAAGTAAAATTAAAAATGTTATTAACGTCCAAAAGACTAATCCAAATTCCGGTGTAATTAAATCCATTCTGTTTTGTTTTAAATAACTTAAATTTTAAAAATACAGAAGTAACCAACCGTTACTTCTGTATTTCAATGTCTTACCCTTGTAAGAAAGCAACAACAACACCAAATAGTGCCACCGCTTCTACGAAGGCTGCTAAGATTAATGCAGAAGATTGAATCTTTCCGTGCATTTCTGGTTGACGAGCCATAGCTTCCATAGCTGATCCACCAATTTTACGAATACCTAATCCAGCTCCAATAGCTGCCAAACCAGCTCCAATAGCTGCAATTCCAGTAATAGTCATAATATAAAATTTAAATTAATTAATGATGTTCTTCTTCTGTTGCCATCCCAAAATATAGGGCTGACAATATTGTAAATATATATGCTTGTATTGCCGTTACAATAACCTCGATAACTGTAATAAACAATGAGAATGCTACAGATACTGGCGCAATCGCGTAAGACTTAAACACAAATATTAATGACATTAATGCTAAAATGATAACGTGACCTGCTGTAATATTGGCAAACAAACGTATCATTAATGAGATAGGCTTAACAAACATCCCTATAATCTCAATTGGCATTAAAAATATTTTCATTGGTACAGGCACTCCTGGCATCCAAAAGATATGTTTCCAATAGTTTTTGTTACCACTAAATGTGGTGATGATAAATGTAATAGCAGCTAAGGTAAATGTAAATGCAATATTACCACTTAAGTTAGCACCATTAAGTATTGGAATTAAACCGAATATATTGTTAATCCATATAAAGAAAAATATGGTTAATAAGTAAGGCATATATCTTTTATACTTATGCTCTCCGATCATTGGTCTAGCGATCTCATCTCTAACAAATACAATTAGAGGCTCTACAAAACTAGCAACTCCAGATGGCACATAATTATCTGACTTTTTATAACGACGTGCTGCAGATAAAAATATTAGAAACAACACCGCTATAGAAACCCACATCATAAATACGTTTCTTGTTATAGACAAATCCAGTTTTGGTCTGTGCGCATTAGTTGGGTGATGCTCCTCGTCGTAGTTCACACTAGTTGCACCCTCATCGAGCACATAAACTTTTTCATGTACGTTTACGAATTTCTGACCGTTTTTTTCAACGATAACCTCGCCATTATAATCGTGATGAAATTCTGAAGAAGAAAAGGTGGTCAACCCATTATCCGTCCATAATATTAATGGCAATGGAATTGAAACCGCGTGGCCATTCCAATCGAACAAATGCATTCCATAGGCATCCTTAACGTGATGTAAGATCATCTCTTTAGGATCGAATTTTTCGTCGTCTCCGCCTTCTTTTGTCTCTGAGGCAAAACCAATATTAAAAACCGTTAAAAATAACGCAGATAATATGATGTTTTTTAAGGTGCTTATTCTCATTCTAATGGGCTTAAAAATACCTTGCTTTAAATTCGGTGCAAATGTACGTACATTAAATGAATTGACAAACAATAATTTTGCTATAATTTTCGCGACGTAATTGTTGTAAAAACAAGTTGTAATAAACGCGATTAAAAAGCTGTTTTTAAGACTTTTGAAGAAATCTTGTTAGTGCAAAAACTTCTAAAAATAAATATAAGAAGTATGGAATAAAAAAATTGAAAACATCGGGTTGCTTATTTTCAAAATCCGAAACTAATAATGGTAATAAAAATAGTATCGCCAAAACCATTTTTAAAAATGTCATTACCATAAACAAGTTAAAAATATCTTTTTTACCCGACGAAAATCTATAATTTATAATACTATAAAAGATCAAGGTAATTATAAGGTGAAAGGCGTAGATCTGCCAAATTGGGAAAAATAATAATATATCTTTTGCGAAGTGATATAATAAGTAAGCATGAATAGCGAACAGGAGCACACTAAACCCTATAAGCTGTAATAGAAAAACTATTTGTCGTTTTTTGAAATCTTCCATTCTCATTAATTATCATCTTTTGAGTTTGCAATAATACGCCTAATTACAAAAACAATTGACGCAATGACGAATGCCAGGGTAAAAAATAATGTGTAAAGATTATTTTTATTTGGAAAGTGCTCGTCTAGTTTTATACCAATAAAAGTACCTATACAAATTATGGCTACCATTTGAATGACCAATCCAGAATAGCGTGCATAAGAATTAAGCTTGTCTTTCTGGTCTTTGGCTGGCTGCTTGTTGTGATTGTGATTTTGTTGACTCATTAGGTAGTGATTTTACAGTGCCTTTCATACTACAGGTTGCATTAAATGTAGCACCAGGCTCAACTGCAAGTTTAGTTGTGTGCACTTCACCTTCTATATGTGCTGTAGCTTTAAGTGATAAGGTTCCTGAAAGAATTAATTTCCCTGAAAACTTACCCTCAAAATCTGCGTTTTCACCTTGTAAAGTGCCTTTAATAAATCCGGATTTACCTATAACCACCTTTCCTGTTGTTTTAACATTACCTTCTACTGTACCGTCAATTCTAAAAGGACCTTGGCTAGCTATGTCACCAACAATTTTAGTGCCTTGCGCTATGATATTTTGTTGAGTACTTGTTTCCATAATTGATTTTTGTTTTGATTTTTTAGTATCTGAAGAAAACATTATAAATTGGTTTTTATTGTAGTTTTAAATACGCATTTAAATTTTTATGGCGTTGAACAATAGCATAGTTGGGTGACGAAATGGCAATATAATCTTTAGTAATTTTAGGTTCAACAGGACGTCCGTTTTTATCGATGTGATTGGATTGTAGCAGTTGAGCAAAGCCGGAAGCGCCTTGAAAACTTTTGAGCCCATGAACCACTACAAATATTGTGTTTTCATCATAAACGTCCTTAGAAACTGTTAAGTCAAAATATTCAATTTTGGCCACCTCTTCTTCCAATAGTTTAATAAAAGCAGCAATATCTTCAACCGAGTCCTTACTAAACTGAAAAATTACATTAAAGTTTTTTGCATTTTCATTAGCTATAAAATCTTTTTTAGCCAAAGCCGGCAATGCGTTCTCTATAATTTGTTGAGCTTTTTTTCCTTCCTCTGAGTTTGCATAATTAAGCGCAACATAATTTACAGCATCTTTATAAGCTTCAAATCCATATAATCTCCCTTTGGCTGAAGCTTTTAAAATTTCGAATTTAGCGACTAAAGGATCTCCTTCAAATTTTTTGATCTGAGCATCTGCAGATGCAATAACTTCTGCATACTCCTGATTGGTATACTTCCGATAAAGATTCGTGTAGATGACTTCTGGACTATTTTCGTCTTTCGCCAATTCTGATTGCGGGTTTAAAAGAATTTCGGCATATCGTGAGTCTGAATGATTCTGAATGATATTATTCTTCATCTCTTCAGCTTTTCGATCGAGTCCTATTGCTTCGTAAATCCTAAAAAGGTTATATTTAGAGGGCAATACTAAACGATCTTCTGGATTATTTTGCAACAGTGTTTCCAATTTGTTTTTTGCTAATATTAACTCCTTAAACTTCTCTTTATAGATGATCCCTAATTGGTAATAGGCAAAATTTCTTTCTTTGGCTATGCTATCTATATCAGATTGCTTTGTAGGCAAGGATGCTAAATACGTTTCTGGGTCGTACTTTTTATCTTCGGTAATATTTACAACCTCATTCTCTATGGCGGTATTATCTATCCCAGCTTTTTTGTCAGAGAGCCTCCAGTTATCCTGTAGTTCCCTATTGCCCCAAAGTTTAATAAATTCATTCTTTCCGTAGGCTACTGTAGATGAATTATAGAAGTAGAAATTACTGGTTTCAGCTGCTGCATTTCTATTGGAAGCATTAGACCCTATGGGATTAGTATTGTTTCCAGATAAGGCATTTCCCTCTCTTCTCTTCGCTGCTTCTTCTTGTTCTTGAGTGGCAATCGCTTCTGCCTTTAACCTTTCTGTAAGTTGGGTATAAACTGCCAATTGGTCTTCTTTAGACAGGCTTACAATATTTAGAATACTGTCATTAACCTGAGCAATACCTTCATAATAGATGACATCGTCTAAATTCTCACGTTTCTTTTTAATAAGCCTAAATGGCTTTGTGTTTGCAACCATTGCTGTCATGGTGCTATCGTAATAAGCACCCGCAACCTTATAGTTATTACGGTCAAAATACATGTCGCCTAGCGTCTCATAGTTTAAAGCAGTTAAATACTTATCTGATTTACTTTTAGTTAGTGACAAGTTGTAGTAGATCTCAGAAAGACTATCTGCTGCGTTCGCCTTGTGAAATTCTGCAATGCGATAATAGATCTTATCTAAAAAAGGCCTGTTCTCTCTGTCCAGTTCTAAATCTGTAAGATATTCAATAAATTCTTCTGAGTTTTCATCTAACTCTTCAAAATTGTTAATTTTTTCCAGATGTGCATTTATATAGAAAGATCTAGGTATCTGTCTATGCATGTCTATAATTTGATCAAATTCTAAATTTGCGCTATCTTTTTTTCCAAACTCGTTATATAATTGCCCTCTAATGTAGTGGTATCTGGCTTTTTCTCTTTTAATTTTTGTGTTTTCGGCGGCAATACCCAATTGGGTTAATGCACTATCTTTAGATTTTGTGTTAATATAGGCTTGCGCCAAGGTGGATGTGGCATCTGCTAAATCTTGATCTTCTAAATCTTCTTCCTCGAGCAATCGCTTAAGTTTTTTAATAGCTCCTAAATCGTTATCCAAACGCATACTCGACTTTTCGCGCCATATTTTAACCTGATTAATTTTATCGCTTGTAGGATACTTATTTAGAATATTATTGAATGCTGCCAGTGCAGGCACAAAGCGTTGGTCGTAATAACGTGCTTTTCCAAGTAAAAGATAAGCCTCGTCTATTTGAGGGTTTTTTTCTTTCCCGTTAATATTCATTCCGTGAAGCTGAACGGCTTTTATAGCTTTTTCTTCTGCGCGTTCAAAATCTTCGTTTTTATTTTGACCAGGTAGAAAAATTTCTTCATTAATTACCATTCGTTCTACAGGTAATAACTCCCAGAAATTTTCAGTAAATTCGTTATTAACACCTTCTATGCCACGTTCCAAAGCAATATTACCATTATAGAGAATATTGTATTTGGTCCCTAATGCGTGAAAATTTCTGTTGATAAAAGTGTCTTTTTTTCGCGAACAACCTTGAACAATCAAAGTCAAGCAAAAAAGAGATAAAATAATTTTAAAATAGGTCTTCAACGTTGATTCTATTTGATTAATAGATAACTAAACTATTGGGATTTTAGTGTGCTATCTGGTAAAAATAAACATCTTTTTGAAATAGAAGTTGTATTTGAATGTTTTTAAGGCATTGAAGCGCTTTTGGGGCACTAAAAAAGCTCCCAAATTTTAATTGTGAGCCTATAAACTGTAGAGCGATACTTATTTATTCTTCTTCTTGTGTTGCAAAGGCGCCATTTGCAAAGTGAGTCTCAAGTGCTTTTAACGTTGCAGGATTGGTTTCTAAATCTTTGATCATATTCCCTTTTTCTAAAACGACTATGCGTTCGCAGACATCGGTTACATGCATTAAATCATGACTAGAAATTAACACGGTAACGCCCTGTTTTTCGGCCAGGTCTTTAAGTATTTGTTTTAATCGAATCTGTGTCGTTGGGTCCAGGTTGGCAAACGGCTCGTCTAAAATAATGACCTCAGGATTACCAATAAGTGCCGCTACAATTCCCGCTTTCTTCTGATTACCCTTACTTAGATCTCTAAGGTACTTTTTCTTACCAATAATTTCGCCATTAAAAAAATCTTCAAATTTAGAGATCAGCGTATCAACATCTGCTTTATTTTGCCCTCTTAAATCGCCTATGAAATAGAAATATTCTTCAGGTGTTAAGTAGCCAATTAAAAAACTTTCATCTATAAACGAGGACGTAAATGGTTTCCATGCCTCGCTTTCATTCACTACTATGTTATTATTGGTAATATTACCTGTCGTTGGTTTAATTAAGTCTAACAACAAACTGAAATATGTGGTTTTTCCTGCACCATTATTTCCAACAAGGCCAAAGCTTTGTCCTTTAGGTATAGACAATTCTTCAATATTAAGAACATTTACGCCATTATAGGCTTTTGATAGGTCTTTTGTATAAATCATGGTTTACGTAATTATTTAGTTGTCTTGACTAAAAGCATCAATCATTTTATATTTTGAGTCTAGATATTTTTGAGTGATTAGTTTTATTAATTTTTTATGGAGTACAATGCCTGTAATACCCAATATTAATAGAATTGCTATTGCAGCCTCAAAACCAACAAGCCAATTGGTGACACCAAATAGGGCCATGGGAATAATCATTAGAGGAATACCAATAAGCCATTGTACAGCGCCTGTGCCTTGATAATTAAAAGCCGCTTTTTTATCTAGGTCTATTTTCTTTCTGTTGAACGAACCTCCATATAAAATGACATGAGAATTAACACCAACATTATAAATCGCAGCAGCAAAGTGAGCGATTAGGATTTTCCAGCCAAAATAAACGTAAGGAATGCCCAGAATAAATAATATCACCACGCTCATGATCATTAATATAAATTTTGAACGTAAATATTGTTCGTATTTAATATTCTGACTCATTAACATTTTGTAATAACCACTATCCCAAGCTGGTATAAATTGTCCAAAATTGATCAAGAAAAAACCTGTCGAAAAAACACCTATGAAGGCAAACATGAACTCCATGTCCCTGTACATAGGTTGTGGATAAAAGAATAAACCATAAAGCAATCCTATCACTAAAAGCATCGCCATAGATTTTGTTCGTTTATTTCTCCAAATCAACTTCAAATCTAATTTCATAAAAGGAGCAATGTCACCAAAGCGATTTGTCCAGGATAAATCTGCGGATTTGACCTCTGTTACTTTAGATTTTAAAGAGCTGTCTAAAAATAATTTGGCTTTTAAAATTTTATAATTATAGCCATAACACAATAATAATATTGTGATAGGAATTAAGATAAAAATTGGATTATTAGCAATATTTATAAGCCCATCTCCAATAAGCGATGTCATTGGTAGAACTTCGAAATAATCTAAAGCTACTAGAGCACCTACGAATACTATCATTGGTAAAAATGAGAGTTCTTTTTCTGCCGAAAACGCTTCAATAATAAAGTTCAAAAAATTAATGATAAGCACAATAATAATCATGGTGAACATCCATGGTAGAATTAATGAGGCTTCATAGCCATCGCCCATAAGCATAATACTGAAAGGAATAATAGCAAATAGTGGTAAAAAATTAAAAAAAGATAATGCAGATTTTCCCAATACGTAATTGACAACAGTAAATCGTTTTATAGGTAAGGTTAATAAGGGCTTTACACTCATTACAGGAAGCTTTTGCAGAAAAAAGCGCAATGCCAAATCAACCACTATCCAATAGAACAAAAATCCGTTAGCAACCACGAACGCATCTTGCTCTGGAAAGGTTTTCTTTATAATAAAAAGAAGACCAAATCCCAAACCTAAAAACATAACTACAAAGTAAAGTGCAAAAAATACCAATAAGATATTAAGTGCGATACTTTTTTGCCAGTAGGATGAACGAAAATATTGTTTCCACTCTAAACTTATAAAATGCTTTATCATGGTAATTAATTTGGTTTGATTGTTAGTAAACATAATTGTTAATTTGTTACAAACAAAGTTTACTTTAAAAGTGCGCTTCCTTACTTTTGCAAAAAAAATTTTAATGTCACAATTTCATTCACTTAGCGTAGAGTCTATTAAACAGGTTACAGATCATTCTGTAGCTATAACCTTTACAATACCTGAAAGTTTAAAAGAGAAATTCACCTTTAAAGCAGGCCAGTATATTACACTTAAAACTAAAATTGATGGAGAGGAGGTGAGAAGAGACTATTCTATTTGCTCATCTGTAAAAAGTGGTGAGATAACAGTTGGCATAAAGGCTGTTGAGGATGGTACTTTTTCGGTATATGCCAATGATATGTTAAGCGTAGGTGACACGATTGATGTAGCAGAACCAAATGGTAGATTTACTTTTGAGGCCAATACGGCTAACACCAGAACAATTGCTGCCTTTGCTGCAGGAAGTGGTATAACACCAGTTTTAAGTATTGCAAAGACCCTTTTGGAAAATGAGCCTTTTAGTAATTTTATTTTAGTTTATGGAAACAAGTCTTTAGCCGACGCTATGTTTATAGAAGACCTATTAGAACTTAAGAAGGTCTATGAGAACCGATTTCATGTTCATTTTATATATAGTCAAACGCGTGAGGAAGACGCCTTATTTGGACGGATAGAAAAAAGCACGGTAAATCTTATTGTAAAAAATAAGTATAAAGGTGTATCTATTGACAAGTTCTATTTATGCGGCCCAGAGCAAATGATTTATACAGTTAAAGATGTTTTAATAGAAAATAGTATTAGAGAAAAAGACATCTTATTTGAGTTATTCACAGCACCTGTAGAAACTGAAACTAGTGCTGATACTGATTTACCAGATGGAAACTCAAAAATAAAAGTTCTTGTCGATGATGAGGAGTTTGAATTTGAAATGTCTCAAGATAAATCGATCTTGGAAGCAGCGCTCAATCAAAATATTGACGCCCCTTATTCTTGTCAAGGTGGTATTTGCAGTAGTTGCATCGCAAGATTAACAGATGGACAAGCTAAAATGCGTCAAAACAATATATTAACAGATAGTGAGGTTGCTGAAGGCTTAATATTAACGTGTCAAGCCCATCCTACGACTGCTAATGTCGTCGTGGATTATGATGATGTTTAATCGGTATTAGATCACTGACTTAATTTTAGTGACGATCTCATCTATAGCAATACTACCAGCAGCATTTTCATAAGATTCAGGATATTGATTACCGTAAACCGAAGTCGGTATCAAAGGGTATTGCTCTCTATTCGCAGTTAGCGCAAACTCCTCTGGTTGATTGAAGGGTGCAAATCCAGCATAAGGATGTGTCACACCCCAAATTGTTACCACCTTTATTCCAAACATGGCCGCCAAATGAGCATTACCAGAATCCATAGATAACATGATATCCAAATTAGAAATCAGGTCGAGCTCTTCTTCTAAATTTAGTTTTCCAGCGGCTGAACTAACATTGTCATATGTAGTTTCAAATTGATTTAAGATTTGGACCTCATTAGTTCCGCCTCCGAATAAAATGACATTGTAATCTTTTGAAAGTTCAGAAATAACCTCCTTCATTTTATCCAATGCGTACATTTTACTTTTATGTGCCGCAAATGGGGCAATGCCAATAATTTTATTGTCAGCATTAGAAATAAAAGTTTTTAATTTTGAAGTCAACCCCGCTTTATGAGGAAATTTTGGTTGAGATAAGTTTACCTGATAACCAAGTTTTTCGAACACATCGGCATAGCGCTGATGTGTGGTATTTAATTGTTGAAATAGCTTGCCTGAAATCAAGGCGTTTTTGTCTGCCCTTCCTTTATCAATTTGAATAACCCTTTTACCTGTAAAAAACAGTTTTAATAGTTTACTTCGTAACACATTGTGTAAATCTGCAACTGCATCAAAACCTAATGCTCTAAGCTCCTTCGACAGTTTAAAAAGCCCGATAACTCCTTTATGTTTTCCTTTTAGATCTGCCGGAAAAACCTCAACATTATCAATATCCGCAAAAAAAGGCTCAAAGAAAGCTCTTGTAACTACTGTAATTCTTAAATCAGGATTTTGCGTGGTTAGCGCTCTTAAAACTGGCACTGTCATAGCCACGTCGCCCATTGCGGAAAACCTAATAACTAATATGTGTTTGGGTTTTGGCACCTCAACATTTTTGAAGACACTTTCGTCTTCTTAGATATTTTTATTTTTGTCCTCTTAAGACCGGGTTTAACTCATCGTCATTGTACATCTTCATTTGCTTGTAAACTTTCATGTACTTATCTCCGTTAGCTATATCATTCAAAAGGTCGTCTATCGCAGTGCTCAGGTCTTTACGTTGTTCTAACAAAACATTTAATTTTGCGATACAAGCCGCCTTATGCATTTCTGTAGCATCCTCTCTTATAGTTTCGAGGTGCATGTGGTATATTTTCAAAGCCAAAATAGAAAGGCGATCAATAGCCCAAGCAGGACTTTCAGAATTAATCTTAGCATTTGGTTTTACCTCAACGTCTTTATATTTTTCCAGAAAGTAGCTATCTATAAACTCTACTGTATCGGTTCTGTCTTGGTTGGAAGCATCTATCTTTCGCTTTAACTTTAATGCTGCCACAGGATCTATATTTGGATCTCTAATAATATCCTCATAAGCCCATTGCACAGTGTCAATCCAACATTTTCTATATAATAAATGAGCGATCAAGTCTTCGTTCTTATTGTACTTATTAGTAAAGGATTGATCTACCGAATTTAAGATTTTGTAAGTCTTTATTGCGTCTTGAAATATTGAATTTGCTTTATCTGAAAACATCTTGATTTTAATTTTAATATGCAAATATAGTCTGAATTATTAACTTAGCCACTTAACTAAAAGTCATTCTATGCAAATTCATAACCTGTCTGAAACACCATCGATACTCAATACATTTATTTCTGAAATAAGAGATAAGGACATTCAAAAAGATAGTATGCGCTTTAGAAGAAACATTGAACGAATAGGTGAAATTTTGGGGTATGAATTGAGTAAAACCTTAGATTTTATGAATCATAGTACAACGACTCCCTTAGGTAAATCTGAAACCCTACTGCCAAAAAGTGACGTAGTGTTATGCTCAATCTTAAGAGCTGGTGTTCCCTTGCACAACGGCTTATTAAATTATTTTGATGCCGCTGAAAATGCATTTATTTCTGCATACAGACAACATAAACAAAATCCAGCAAGTTTTGAAATCGTTGTAGAATATTTAGCCTGTCCAAGCTTAGAAGATAAGACTTTAATACTTGCGGATCCTATGTTAGCAACAGGTCAATCTATGGTTGCTACATTTGAGGCCTTAAAGCCTTTTGGAACTCCAAAAGAAATTCATCTTGTAAGTGTAATAGGAGCACAAGATGGTATTGATTACGTCGCTCAGAATTTTAATAGTAAAACCCATTTGTGGATTGCCTCTGTAGATAAAGTATTAAATAATAAGGGTTATATTATCCCTGGACTGGGTGATGCTGGCGATTTAGCATTTGGTATTAAGTTACAGCAATAAACTTACAATTGGTATTATTATAAACATAGCAACGAATATTTCCTTGAACCAACGTTCTGTAATTATTTCGATATAATTAGCCATAATTACTGAAAACGGCGCAAACAAGAATAAGTATTCACTTCCGTTTTTTATTGGTGCAATAATCGCAATTAAAATGGCAATGACAGCGGACCAGGCAATTAAAAAATAGGAGGGTCTTAACTTTTTATTTTTATCACCAAGAGTTCTGAAATAATATACTATAATCCATATAAAGGCTACAAATAGTGCGGTAAGCTTTATTATGCTTTCTGCACTATTATAAGGCGTGTAGTCTAAACTTGCACTCAGATCAAAATTAGTTGCTCTTAAATATTGGTCGTAGAAAATAATATTGTAGGAAAATAAAAGAATAGCGACTGCTGCAATTCCGGTAAAAGGTATAATTGTATTTTTAATATCATTTTGAGAATGATAAATTAATGCCACTATAAGAATGGCAAAAAACAAGATGGCCCAAAAATAAAAAAGAGTTGCCATTGCAATCCAGAATGCAGCATCAAAGAATTTCTTTTTAAGACTTACTCTCGTATGTAGGCTAATAATTCTTCTAAGGGCAAATAAGATAAATAGGTTAGACAGCAATAAGTCTGAGTACTTTAAAGCATTTGGAAACAGCCCAAAGAGTAAGCCAAAGGTCATAATAGCATAACTGTTTCTTTTGGTCAAACTGTTTTTAGAAATAATAAAGTCTAGTAAAAAGACAGAGAATAATGTAATAAAAAGTTTAGCAGCTCCTCCTGCAATGGCGTCTAGATTATTAAAAACCGTGGTATAACCAGATAGAATAAATAGTAAAACAAGAAAAACAACAACTAATATAATGTTGATGGGTTTAGATTTACTAAAAATGCTTGTAATCATTAACTCTTTTTGTATTTTTGTTCTGTAAATTTAAAAAGTTATGAAGGATTTCTTTTACGGAATACAAGATTTATTTGTAGATGGTTTATTTGCACCTTTTGATGCATTGAGAGCCTTAGAATTAGAAAGTTGGACTGCTGCTAATATAATGTCCTGGATTTTCACCATTATAGGGTTTGTGGCATTTACATATTGGATGCTTCAACTAAAAAAATATAACGACAATAACGAAGAAGACAAAAGCGTCACAGCGCACTCGTATTTATAGGTCGAAACCAATATCCCTGCGATAATACATCTTATCAAAAGATAGTTTTTCTATACTTTGATAAGATTTTTTTATGGCTTCTTGGTACGTTTCTCCAAAAGATGTAATTGCGAGTACTCTACCTCCAGAGGTCACTGTTCTTCCTTCATTATTTTGTGCACCTGCATGAAATACTATGGAGTCTTTTACATGACTCAACCCACTTATCTCTTTACCTTTGGCATAGGCTTCCGGATAACCGCCAGACACCAACATAATTGTTGTCGCTGCACGTTCGTCTACATTTATTATTACGTTATTTAATGTTTGGTTGGCCATTGCTTTGAAAATTGTAACCAGGTCAGTTTTCAATCTTGGTAATACAACCTCCGTTTCTGGATCACCCATTCTTACATTATACTCAATTACTTTAGGGTCATCACCAACTTTAATTAAACCGATAAATATAAAACCAATATAAGGTAGGTTATCTTTTTTTAGACCTTCTACCGTAGGTTTTACAATTTCATTTTCAATTCTGTCTAAAAATCTTTCACTTGCAAATGGAACTGGTGATACCGCACCCATGCCTCCTGTATTTAATCCGGTATCTCCTTCTCCAATACGTTTATAGTCTTTTGCAGTTGGTAAAATTTTGTAGTCCTTACCATCAGTTACAACAAAACAGCTTAATTCTATGCCATCTAAAAATTCTTCAATTACTACTCTCGTACTTGCAGCACCAAATTTTTCGTTCACCAGCATATTCTTAAGTTCGGTCTTGGCTTCCTCTAAATCGTTTAGTATCAGGACCCCTTTGCCTGCCGCGAGACCATCAGCTTTTAATACATAAGGTGCATTTAATGAATCTAAAAAATCATAACCCTCATCAACATTATCTTTGGTAAAACTTTTATATCCCGCTGTTGGGATATTATGACGTGTCATAAATTCTTTTGCAAATTCTTTACTGCCTTCTAACTGAGCTGCCGCTTTTTGTGGGCCAATAACAGCAACATCTTTAAGGAGCATATCCTCCAAGAAGAAATCATGAATACCCTGAACCAATGGATCTTCAGGACCCACTACGACTAAATCAATAGCGTTTTTAAGCACCACATCCTTAATGGCTTCGAAGTCTGTAACACTAATATTTATATTAGTGGCAACGTCGTCAGTACCTGAGTTACCAGGTGCAACATAAAGGTTTTTGCAAGAAGGACTCTGAGCTATTTTCCATGCAAATGTATGCTCTCTACCTCCAGACCCAAGTACTAAAATATTCATATTAAATTTTGTTTGCTCAAAAATAATTGGTTTTGAGAATAAAAAACAATTATTTTACAGAAACCTTAAACACATAATTTAACTTGCGGGTATTTGATTTTTCTCTGAAAATAAATGGCTTTAAAATAGATGAAGCGAAGCGCGAGTTGGCCAAAATTCAGAATAAATACAATGAGGATTTCACAGGTTATGTTGAAAATCAAAAAAGGGGTATTTTATCGTTCCATTTAAATCAGAACCCCTTTTATAAATCTTTTGCTAAGACGGTTTCTGTAGATGATTGGAATTCCGTTCCTGTAATGACAAAATTGGATTTGCAACAACCTATAGAAAATAGACTTTCGAAGGGGTTTACAGTAAAGAATAGTTATATCAATAAAACGTCAGGTAGCTCTGGGCATCCATTTATTTTTGCAAAAGACAAATGGTGCCATGCAATGACGTGGGCAGAAATTATGAATCGCTTTTCCTGGTATAATGTAGATTTTAACACTTCACTTCAGGCCCGTTTTTATGGGATTCCATTAGATAAAAAAGGTTATTACAAAGAACGTTTAAAAGATTGGTTTAGCAGGCGATATAGATTTTCTGTTTTTGACCTAAGTGAAACTGCTTTTGATAAAACATTATCGAAATTTAAAACTACACCATTTGAGTTTATAAATGGCTATACAAGTCCTATCGTACAATTCGCAAAATACCTGAGAGAAAAAGATATTAAATTAACAACAATTTGTCCATCACTCAAGGTATGTATTGTTACTTCGGAAATGCTCTTTAAAGAAGATAAGAAGTTAATGGAAACTCAATTTGGAGTCACTGTTATTAATGAATATGGTGCGTCAGAATTAGATTTAATTGCCTTTGAAAACACAGCTAATCAATGGCAAGTGAATAGTGAAACCTTATATGTTGAAATATTAGACAAAAATGATAAGGTATTGCCCTATGGACATGAAGGACGAATTGTGATTACCTCATTATTTAATAAAGCCCATCCTTTTATAAGGTATGAAATAGGAGATATAGGCACATTAGCAGAAACAAGTAGTATAAAAAAACCCATTTTAAAAACACTTACTGGCAGAACTAATGATATTGCAGTTTTACCGAGTGGTAAAAAAGCTGCTGGCCTCACTTTTTATTATATTACTAAAAGTGTGATTGAAAATGATGGCAATGTTTCTGAGTTTATAATTGAACAATTAACTTTAGATCAATTTGAAATCCGTTATTTAAGTCGAGAAGTATTATCATTAACAAAAATGAATCTAATTACTAAAGAAATGGAAAATTATTTAGAACCAGGTATACACGTACATTTTAAAAGGGTAGATAGATTACATCGAACAAAAGCAGGGAAATTAAAACAATTTATATCTAGTTTGTAGTTTTTACTAAACTTCGTTTAACAATAAGATGCTCAAAGAAAAAAACAATTAAGTGGTATATCGATTTAAAAAATGTAAATCCTAATCCTACTCTGTACAAATTATAATTATGCATTATTAAATTGAATTTGTTTGACGATAATGATCCGTCTGAAATCCGATAAAAAGCTATTATCTTTTTAATCCCAATTGCAGACGTTTTACTTCTTTTAAGAGCAGTAATCCACAATAACCAGTCTTGGCGTTTTTTCAAATCTTTAGTGTATATCTTACCCAAAGTTTCACAATTATAAATCCCGGTTAAATTACCAATATAGTTGGCTTTAATTAATTTATCATATGAGAGGGAATCTAGCGCTACAACTTCTTTATTTAATGGCTGGCTATTACCATCTATCAAACCATAGCTTCCGAAACAAACATCACATACACCAGCTTCTAATATATTGACCTGAAGCTCTAATTTATTTTCTACCCACAAATCATCGGCATCTAAAAAAGCAATGTACTTTCCTTTTGCCATTTTTGTTCCTAAATTCCGTGCTTCTGCTGCCCCTTTATTATCAGTGTGTTGAAATACCTGAATTCTATCATTAGACCTTACAAATGGCAACACTTTTTGTAGGGTTAAGTCTGACGACGAATCGTCAATTAGTAGAAGTTCGTAATTACTGTACGTTTGATTAATAACACTTGCAATAGTCTCCTCAATAACCTTGTCATTATTAAACATTGGCGTTATGATTGATACTAATGGGTTCATGCTAAAAATTAATAGGCCTTTTCATCACCTTTAACGGCATTCATAAAGGTTTGAAATATTATCTTCAAATCTAATAATAATGACCAATTCTCAATATAAAATATATCGTATCTAACACGCCCTATAATATCCTTATCTGTTTCTACCTCACCTCTATAACCACTCGTTTGTGCTAAACCCGTTATACCAGGCTTTACAAAATGTCGTACCATAAATTTATCGATTTTTTTAGCGTACATGTTTGTATGACTCACCATATGTGGTCGCGGACCTACAACAGACATATCTCCAAAGAGCACATTAAAAAATTGTGGCAATTCGTCAATACTAGTTTTTCTTATAATCTTACCAATCTTTGTAACACGCTGATCGCCTCTAGTTGCCTGATAGAGGTGAGCATCCTTATTTGGAGTCATCGATCGAAATTTATAACAATCAAATTCCTTGAAATTAAAACCATTACGTGACTGTTTAAAAAATACAGGGCCTTTGGATTCTAATTTTATGAATAATGCGATAATTGGTGTGAGCCAAGACAAGATGAAAATTATAACTATACTCGAAAAAACAATATCAAATCCTCTTTTGATAAATGTGTTAACCGAGTCCTCTAAGGGTATATTTCTTAAGGTTAAGACAGGTATATAATCGTAATACTCGTAGCGCAGTTTTTTTGAATAGATTTCTTTACTATCTGGTATAAATTTTAAGATTTTAAGGTTGTTATCAGCAAAGTCTACAATATCTGCAATTTGGCTATTAGAATGCTCTGTAATAGAACAGTAAATTTCATCTATAGGCTCGTTTAAAATGTATTGATATACTTCTTCCAGATTAAAATTATCTATTTTAGGATTGAATGTCCTTTTATGAGAATAACCATATTCCGGGTTATGTTTAAAAAACTTTTCTAAAGCAATTGTTTTTTTATTTAAGCCCAGAATAACTGTTGATCTATAATTACCGCCAAATGATACACGGTACTTTTGAAGTAAATAATAGATTGCAAATTTTATAATTGTAATTAATAAAAAACAGAAAAAGGTATATTTTACTATTGGCCTGGGATAAATATTTAGTTCATGGTATAAACCAGAAAACGCAAAAACGAACAGGGTAAATAAACCCAATTGTCTAAATATTAATGTAAGGATGTTAACAGGTCGCGTATACCTATAAACCTCATAAAATTTAGAATAAATGGCAAGTAA
This sequence comes from Winogradskyella sp., assembly GCA_013002225.1. Taxonomy (GTDB): domain Bacteria; phylum Bacteroidota; class Bacteroidia; order Flavobacteriales; family Flavobacteriaceae; genus Winogradskyella. The sequence continues at coordinate 50,060 of JABDKL010000115.1, read as the reverse complement.
AACCCAACCTACTGATATATAGGCTATAAAAATAAAAACATCTTCAGGCTTAATAAGATAAAAAATAGCAACGCTATTAATAATACTTAGATCAATTAAATATGAAATAGGTCTTAAATACCCTGAATATCTTCCGTGTTTGAATAAACTCAAATTCTTGAAATAAAATTGACGTCAAAAGTAATAATTTTCCTATTTCCTGCTATTTATATGAATTAGATTTCTGTGAATATCCTAAGTTAAGAATAAATGTGGAATTACATAATGATTATTTGCTAAATGAAAGAAATTGATAGTACCGAATACAAAAATTAAATGAGTTTACCGGTTCTTGAAGTTTTCATATTGCTGTAAAACAAAATCTTTTATTTCTTTTTCAAATCTCTCTTTAGAAAATCTTAATGCGTTTTGTCTTACTACTTTTGGGTCAAACTGGAGATTCTCAAATTTATGAACGGCTTCCATTATGGCATCCTCAGTTTGGTGATTAAAAAGTAACCCTGTCTCTTGATCTACAACGGTTTCTTTTGTGCCACCTTTATTGTAAGCAATAACGGGTGTGCCACAGGCTTGAGCTTCTACAGGGATAATGCCAAAATCTTCTTCTGCTGCGAATACGAATGCCTTAGCCTTAGACATATATTTATTTAGTTCTTGGCTCTCTAAAAAGCCTAAAATTTCAATATTATTGTTTGCAATTGCTTTTATATTTTTTAGCTCTGGTCCCTCACCTGCAACTATTAGTTTTTTGTCCGGCATGTTATTGAAGGCACTAACAATAAGTTTTATTTTTTTATAAGGCACTAATCTAGACGCTGTGAAATAGTAGTTATCTTTCTTTTCTTCCAAAGCGAAAGCATTAACATCTACTGGAGGGTATATTACTATAGCTTCTCTATTGTAAATTTTCTTTATTCTCCCCTTAATATAGTTAGAATTAGCTATAAAAACATCTACTCTATTGGTATTAATAATATCCCAAGTTCTCATTTTATGCAAAACGCGCTTTGCATAGAGACCTTTTAAAAGACCAAAATTAGACTCTTCCAAATATTGATGATACAAATCCCATGCATATCTCATAGGTGAGTGACAATAACAAATATGAAGCTGATTTTGGTGAGTCAAAACGCCTTTCGCAACAGAAGCCGATGAACTTAATATTAACTCGTAGTCACTTAGATCAAATTCCTCAATGGCTCTAGGAAAAAATTGCAGAAATTTTCGATGATTAGATTTAGCAGTCGGAAAATTTTGTATAAAACTAGTATTTACCTTAGCGCCATTTAATATATAATTCCTGTCCTTGTCATTTAAAAAATCTACCAACGCATAATGATCAAAGTCACTCCAGATAGCATTGAAAGAGTGAACTACTTTCTCGGCTCCACCGCTTATATAATACCAATCATGTACTAATGCTTTTTTCATTTGGTAAAAAACGTTTTTATTATGCGTTCAATTCAGGCTTAATTTTCAGTAAGGTTATAGTACTTTACACCAGTTCTGGAAAATATTCGTTTATCTAAATCAGGCTTTAATTCTACACCACTTATTAGTAAATCCTCAATAACTGTTGGTCTAAAATCTTCACCAATATCAAAATTCACTGAGTATGTACCACCCGAGTTTTTTAAATCTACTCTTGCGTAGTCTATAAAAGAATTGTGACAGTTTTTTATCCAAATTCCTGCGAAATTCTTTTGCTCGCCTTCTATACCACCTTCCATTGGAGCCATGTTGTCGGCTGTACCTATTCCAAATTGTTTAATATGTAAAAATTTTATATCAATGTCTTCGCCCGAAAGGTAAGCCCCATGCCTATCCGAAGACTCAACAATCACAGTATCTACTTTAATATTAGTTGGCTCGTTGTTATGTCCATGTATTAAAAAGCCACCCTTAATATATTTGTAAAGTTCAGATCCTGAACCGGAGTCAAAAATGTGTGCCTTTTTGATGCTAACATTATGAGATCCACCATGAATAGAGCACCCAGTACTTCTTAACGTATTCCCCTTAATTAAAGTATCTGTTTTTGTTACAATAGTATTAATATCGATGTCACTTGAGTTTTGCGTATAAAAACGAGATAAGGAGGTAATAGTACCTTCAATCTTTATATCTATTGAATTTTTTATATTAACTGCACCAGTGAAGATAGCACTATCAGCAACCAAATTTACATTTTTTCTATTGTCAATGTTAAACGTTCTGTCATAGACCCCTTTGGGAAAATAAAGTTCTATTCCTAATTCTGAGATATCCAAAAGTACTTCCAGCTTATCTTTTAATAATTTAGGATGCTGACCAATACTTTTACTTGGTTCTACACCATATCTTCTTACATCTCCAATTTTAAACTCAGTGTTTATAGCATACATTGAATCGATATACTCCATATTTATTGTCGATTCTTCAGTGCCATTTTTTTTATTTTGTCCGCAACTAAAGGTTAATGCGATAATTAATAAAATACTAATGTTTCTCATGTAATTGTATACTTGATAATGATAAAATAATTGCAATAATATAAACCCCTAACTGTCTTGCTAAGAGGTTTTCTACAAAAAGGAAAAACATTAACGAAAGAATGAAAAGGGTAATTTCTAATTTACCTTGTTTTAAATTATAATAAATTGAATAAATAAAAGGTAGTAAAAGAAAACCTAAACCAATAACACCACCTCTTAATATTTCGTTTAAATACTGATTATGTGTATTATATTTTTTGGTAACAAATCTAACTCTATCTGGTGGATAGTCAAAAAATGCCTCATTCTCGTAATAATTATTGAGGTGATTAGATACTTTTGTCTGGTTTTTTAATCCCAAGACCGGCGATGAGGTTTCCTTAAGTATTTTATAGGCTCCCTGCCAAATTACCAGTCTTGTGTCATACTTAATTTGTTGAAATCGATTTTTTAACGGGTTATTGAAACTTAGAAAAATGGTTAACACCACCACAAATAAGCCAAGGATCCCTACCAAATATTTGACATTAATTTTTATCCTAGCGAACAAGATAAATACTATTGAAATCACCGATATTAATAATGCAAGACGCGCCGATATTAATAAAATTATAGCCGTTGAAAACAATGCAGAAATAACAAAAACCCATAGTTTTTTGCTTTTGAAAATATAGTATGCTACAATTATATTAAGCGCAGAAAAATAACCCAGATAAGGCCTTTCAGAATGTAAAATTTCGTTAATTCCGGCATAGCTTCTTAGTGCCACTGTTTTTCCCTCTGTAAAATAAAAATATTGCACAATGCCAACTATGGCTATAATCTGGGCGATAATAATTCCTATAAACAGGTATATTAAACCTTTTAAAATTATGTCTTGTTTCAAATTGTAAAAAACAAATGGAATTATTAAAAGAGGTAATAGTTTAATATAAACTTTAGTTTCAAAATTAAGGTCTATTAAGTTCAATACAACTACATATGCCAAAAAAGGTATCAAAGTTGTATATAGCATTTTTTTAAGACTGAAACGTTCTTTTTTCGATAATAGTACTGTTATAAACAGTACTATTAGAGCTATATTATTTAAAAATGTAGACAATGGCAAAAAGAAAAGTAGGCCATAATAAGCATATTTTGAAATGGTGTTTAGGTTGGGTTGCTTCATGTCAATTTTTTGGCTCTATTGTAAATATGGGCTACAAAAGCTAGCAGCAAGAATATAATAACAACTTTTGTAAGTCTATAAAAGTATGCCATTGAATAAATATTTGTTAACCATAAGGTCAATTGAAATAAAATGATTGCAATAATATAATTATCTCTTTGAATTGTTTTAATCATTAGAACGTAGACCAACGGAACAATAGCAAATATGATAAAGTGAAAGGCTAAAGCAATCGGCAGTGGAAATATACGCATTAAGACTGCAGGGTAGGCATTGGTCCAACTTACACCACTTGCCCATAATCTCTCTAAATATCTTTGATGAAACTCTGGAGTAAAATCTTTCATCATAACATGCATTCCGTAATTTAATTCCGAAATATCCCATGAATGAGGATGGTCGTTATAATTGTATTTTTCATTTACGCCCCAAAACACATGAGCCTGGAGTCCAAAAGCTCTATAAAACACAGATTCTACAGGTGTAAGATTAAGATACTCGAATGGATTTTTTTTAGTATACCTTATAAGCACTAATGTAAATATTAAAGCCCCTAAAACTGCTAAATATCGCTTCTTAAAATTTAAGATGTTATTTTCCTTTTGTCTTTTAAAATTAATGAATGAATATGAGGTTATAAACCCTATAAAACCATACAAAAAGGCGGTGAATTTTTGATCTACCCCAACAAGGTATATCAAATAGAGAAGTATTAGTGTGATGGTTGTTTTCTTGTATCTTTTAAAAATTAAACCAAAAATAAATGGCAGATAGCCAATTGTACTTCCTAACAGGGCCTTTAAACCAGGATAGGCCGCAGTATCCCAATAATTGAATTTCGTCACCTCATCAGACCAATACACCGATGGCGAAGAGAAAAGACTTATATAGGCTATAATAATTACGGTAATTGAAATTGCATAGGTAATAGAAATTTCTTTACTCTTAAAAATTTTAATAGTTGGGAGGTCTAACCTTAAGCTACTTTTAAAAATTTTAAAAAAAAGTATAAATGAAATGACGGATGTGATAAAGAATATTAACAAATAAAAATTAGAAAAGACAAATTTACCGTAGCGCTCCTGTTCGTTAATGTAGGCGCCCTGTTCAATAACCAATATTGATGCAAACATCCATAAGTACTGAATCATAAACGGTAAAAAACAGATAAAGATCATTTTTTCCTTTTTAAAAAAATGATAACCTATCAATACTGCTACTAAAATTGTAATGAGATTAAATATCATTATTCAGTATTGTGAATTTTAGTTGCTTAAATAATTTGTTGAGCACAGATCTGTGAAATGGCATTACATAAATATTTAACTGGTCTTTAAATTTATCTGGAGCCTCTGAATATATGCTAAATACAGCACTCGAATCAAAAGTATAAATATTCTTACACTTTATATTTTCAAAAAATAAATCTTCCATTCCAACTTCATTATCTAAGTATATAAAATGATTATTGGGTAGAGCCTCTTTAATTGTATTAACGTCTATCCTAGGTCCATGGCGATGGGGCTTATAATACACGGTTTTACTAGGCTTAAAGCTGGTATTTAAGTTAATATGAGATATTAGCTGCTTTAACTTATCTATGTAAATTCTTTTACCGTACATATTACCGTAAGGCTCCTGCCCAACGATTAAGATATTGTTATTTAAGCCTGATAATTTACGGCTATCTAAAGGTAATCTCGCAGATTTTTGAGGTCGTATAGAATAACTTGGTTCACGTACTAATTGACACTTAACTAAATCGTAGTCAATACCAGTCGTGTGACCTTCATAATTTTTTAGTTTTAAGCCATAGGCAAGACCAATAAGTTTTTTTAGATTAAATGTAAGCTTTGAAACATCTTCCAAAGTATGTTCATAATAATTTAAAACACCATCTTCTATAACTATACCCTCGACATTTTTATTAAAGTTAAACAATAAGTAATTAGATAAAATATCTTCTAATGACGAATAATAAAGACGGATTCTTTCTGCGTTTTTAAGGTCAGAAATCTCATTAACAGCTTTACTGTAGGAGCGCGATTTATCAATAATATGTTTAGCCTTAGATATAAAAGAATTAGACTGGTTATAGGCTGATTTATTCAAAAATACAATTCTATCAAAAATTTTTGTATCTACATTAAAGCCGCTATTAGTTATAATAATATTATTTGATGTTTTATCTAAATCTGCTATTTTTTCGCAGTACTTTAAATGGTGTGTAGATAGGGCAATAAATAGGTTATTCATATCCAATTTTTTTTGAACCGACTTTTCTAAGATAAATTAAACAAATACTTGTCGACAGGAAGGCTAGACAAGTGCCTAATACACCCAACAAATATGTTAAGGCAATCGTTGTAATTAAATTAAAAACACCAGACTTGAGGGTTAAAATAAGTATCGTCTTATCTTTTTTCTTGATGTAAAGGTAAAAATGATATACTAAGGAATAATTTATCAGTGCTGATGCGAAAATCAATATAAAGAAAATATATAAATAATCTCTATACATAGGTATATTCTGCCATTCTAAGATAGGAAATATGGCGATTATTAAAAGTGTAACTATAATAATTATTTGTTTTAAAAAAGACCTTTTAAATGATTTAAAATATTGATTAATGTCAGAGCTATTCCCCTTTTCTATCAGAGCTGGTAACTCAAATGAAATGACAATTGCATTTATATAAACTGAAATAACTAAAGCTAAATTTGAATAAAAACTAAATACACCTGTAATTTCCTTTCCCAAAAAAAAGTCAACTACATATCTGTTAAAATATTCTATAGTTTTTAATGATAATGTACCTGCAAAAAACAGACTACTTATGATCAATCCCTTTTTTATAAAGTTAAGATCTAGCCTTAGATTACTGAAATTATTGATTATAGGTTTGAAGGATGACAAAATATTGAGTACAACTGTAATTAAATTAAACACCATCCATATATATAGAATGAATTCAATTGACGGGCTTTCTTTATAGACAACAACCTTGATTGTAAGGTAAATCATCCAGGTAAATATTCTAAAGAAAAACAATACGTTTGCTAATAGTATTTTTTTGTACGCAATCTGAAGTCGATAGGCTTCTTGGCAGAAATGCTCTGAAAAACATATTAAAACAAGATATATTATAACCTCAATCGAGAATCCTATGGTATCTTCAAACATAAAAACATATCCAGCAGCAACACATGAAAATAGTAGATAAATAGTAAGGTATAAAGAAAAGGTGCTAAACAATTTTTGTGATTCTCTAGTCTTCGTTAACAGAACTTCTCTTATGGAATAATTATAAAAATCAAAACCTAATAAGAAAATAGAAATTGTTATGGTAGTTGTGATAAGTGTATAACTACCATAAGCCTCTGGATGCATTGCTTTAGATAGTACTGTGAAAAATAGAAATTTCACAGCAAGAGGCATCACTCTTAGTGCTAAGTTTAAAAGCTTAAACAAATTATACTTAGAAGGTATTAAATATTTATTCATCACAATATTAACTTAGCACACTAATGAAGGTTATTTCAATTAAGAGCTAAGAACTTCTTTAATGAACTCTCAACCTCTAATTATACGTTAATATAAATATTCCACTAGCTTAATATGGTAGTTTCTATTTAATTGATCATTGACAATTTAAGCGGTGTTCCTTTTTCAAAATCCTTATTGAATTTTTTACCCATTAAGGATGCGTAATGTTTTGGGTGTAAACCGTATCCAGGTCTTACACTTTTTACGTTATTTTCTGTTATTATCTCACCTTCTTTAACGTTAGTTGTTACAAATAACGACCTAGAAAATTCTCTACTCTTCATTTTTTTATCTGTCAGTTCGTAATCAACTTTGCCAAGGATTTTTTCTGCATTTCTTACAGCATCTACCATATTCTTAAATTCAAATTTATCAAGAGAAAAATGGGCATCTGCTCCGCCAATTGCCTTATCTAATATAAAGTGTTTCTCGATAACTTTAGCACCTAATGCAACTGCCACAATAGGAGCTTCAATTCCCATAGTATGATCAGATAGTCCCGATTTTACTTTAAAGCGCTCCCTTATATCTGGTATAGTCAAAAGGTTAGAATCTTCTGGTAAAGAAGGATACGCTGAAGTACATTTTAAAATTGTAATATCGGCATTACCGACTTCATTACATGCCTCTATTGCTAACTTAATGTCCTCTTCACCTGCAATCCCTGTTGAAATAATCATGGGCTTCTGTTTTGATGCGGCATATTTAATTAAAGGGATATCTGTTATTTCAAAAGACGCAATTTTATACATCGGAGTATTTAATCCTTCTAAAAAATCTACAGCAGTTTTATCAAATGGCGAAGAAAAACAAACTAAACCTTCTTCTTTTGCAGTTTCAAATAACGGTTTATGCCATTCCCAAGGTAATGATGCCTCCTTATAAAGATCATACAAATAATTACCATCCCAGTGTGTGCCCTGGGTAATTTTAAAATAGTCCTTACGAGAATTTATTGTAATTGTGTCTGCCGTATAGGTTTGCATCTTAATTGCATCAGCTCCAGACCATTTTGCGGCACGTATTGTTTCTTTTGCCACCTCGATATCACCACCATGATTTGCAGAAAGTTCCGCTATTATAAAACATGGTTTTTCACTGCTTATGTAGTCATTATTTTTGCTTAATTCTTTCATCATTCCTTTCAAATTATGTATTCTTCAAATCCTTTATAGAACTTTCGGCCTTTAGTAACTTTGTTATAATTATCGATAGGCTTGTCGGTCAAAGTTTGTAGTGTCCATACTAAATCTTCAAATCCAAACATATGCCTAAACAGTACAGTACTTGAAAATCTAGGGTTAATTTCAAAAACAACAGGGCCTCTTTTACTAAGCCTTAATTGCACATTTATACTTCCTATTAAATCTAGATGTTTTGCTATATCAATCAACAACTGTTCTATTTCGCTATTTATAATTACCTCACCATATCCGCTGTAACCACCTTGCAATTCCCTTTTGAGAATTATAGTTCTAATTTCGCCATGCTGGTCTCTAAACAAACCACAAGTAAACTCTCCGCCTTCGGAAGGTAACGCTTCCTGAACTATAAAATCTGGGTATTTTGTTTTAAGGTAATCGTAATCGTGTTGATCTTGAGCTATAAAAATGGATGAAGAACCAGATCCTGTTCTCGATTTTATAAGCACGGGATATTCTATAGGTTTATTAGAATCTGCTAGGACTTCTGTTTTAGGAAAAGGTAAATTATTCTTTTTTAGAAAGTTTGAAGTTTCTAATTTATCAAATCCTATTTGTAAAGCCTTTAAGTTGGCTGTTAACAACTTTGCATCACCTATTTTATCTAAATGGTTGATACGAGCAAAAAATCTAAGCTCTGGTTCTGCTATAGGTATAACAATATCTATTTTTTTTGACTCAACCACACTTTCGATATATTTTATATAGTCTGGATGACTACATGGAAGGCTAACGAAAAAATCCTCATAAATAAATTGACTAGGGTTTTTGTCGGAGATATCACAGCCTATGATCTTATTAAAGTCCTTATGACTATTTAAGATTTTCCCGATACTCTGCCCTATATCTCCACCACATCCTGTAACTAGTATATTTAAACTCATGCTGCTGATCTCAATTGAATTTATATTATATTATTGTTTCTTCTCAAAATTGAAAATAAATAGTCCTTTTCGTTTGGGTCTAAACTGTTTTCTAGGCCCTTAATATCATATAAAGTATTTTGTGGTTCGTATAACCCGTTTTTAGTGTTAAAAATACCCCAGTTTGCAACCCCTCCTACCGTTCGCGATTGACCTACAGAACCCACATTTATAAGCGAAGTTTTGGAGCCCACATAAATCATAGGATAGTGTGTGTGACCATTAAATATAAAATCATAATTATCAGCATCTACCTGTTCTAATACTTCTGAATCTGCATCTGGATATATATACTGATCCATATCTTGTGGAGCACCATGACATAATAAAAAACGATAACCATCAATGAATACCTCTTTCTTATTAGGCAGTGTAGATACAAATTCTGTCAGACGTGCGGGGAAATTTTCAGCATACTTAAAGAAGCTAGAGCCATATTTTTTATTTATCATTGCTCTATAGGAACTATCTGCCTTAAGGTACTTTAAGAATATTCTTTCGTGATTTCCTGCAATAATGTGACAATTAAGTTCTGATATTTTATCGTATACTGCCTCTGCATCATAGTAATACCCTAACTGATCGCCTAAGAAAAAATATAGATCAATATTTTTTTTTACTATTTGTTTTAATACAGCATCAAACGCATAAAAATTACCATGAATATCAGAAAGTATTGCGATTTTCATATACCTAATTTAGAGATCAGTGAATTAACTACGTTTTCTGGTTTTAATAACTGTTGGTTTGATTTCAAATTCTTAAAGTCATCCACTCTGGGGAAAACACCACTGTCTGAATTTCTTATAGACTCCTGCATACCAGAATCCATTACGCCTGGATCAATATTATAAATTTCAATATTTTTATTTGTGGCCTCTTGTTTCTTTAAGGTATTAAAGAACATTTCTGTTGAAGCTTTTGAACTGCAATATAAACTCCAGCCTACAATTGCTTTATTAGCGGCACCACTAGAAATATTAATAATTTTTAAAGATTTCTCACCAAGTAAACTCATTAAATAATTTGTAATAATTAAAGGAGCTGTGACGTTTATAGCAATATTTTTTGAAATATCATAACTGTTAAAATCACCAATACTGTTTATTGGATTTATAGTTGCGGCATTATTAATAAATAGTATAGATTTGTAGTTTTGGATTATTTGATCAAGGTTTAGTTGCTCCTGCGGATTGCGAAGTTCTGCTAGATCTAAGTGAACTATAGTAAACTTTTGGGCTTTAAGCAACTTTTCTTGAGATGGTGTTACTTTGCGCGAAACTGCTATGATATAATAATCGCTTCTTGAAATAAAAAAATTAAAGAATGCTTCACCAAGACCTCTATTAATACCTGTAATAATGACTGCTTGCATATGTAGTTATTTCATCAAATCCTGTATCAAGTTTAAAAATCTATCTTGTTGGTCTCCATCAATAACTCTGGCCTGATTTGCTAACATATCAGTTTGAAAAGCTTTTTGGTTTAATTTAAGAATTATAGATTCCACTAGATCAAAATTAAATTTGGTTAAATTTCCAACACCATAAAAACAATGGTTTTTATTAAACCAGGAATACACAGATTTTTGATTATCAACAAAAAAACCTGAAATAATTGGCATTTTAACGCAAACTAATTCATATAAGATTGTACTAGTCGGTGCTATGGCAAAATTACAGCTTTTCATAATATTTAATAATGCTTTCTCTGAAAGATTTTGATGTAATACTACTTTAGAAGAGTTCGTGTTTTTTATGGATTTGATGTGCTCATCATTATTAGCAGCTCCGATTACAACATGTATGTTTTTTATTGAAGGCACTTTAAGTAGAGCCTCTGTTGCTTTTGAAGTGAGGTTATACTTGTCTGATCCGCCAAAACAAACAAAAGCCGTATCAATACGTTGAAATTTAGGATTTCGCTTTGCAATTTCTAAGAAGCTTGGCCGAATTAAAGCATAATTTACACCTAACGCAAGTTTGGTATATGGCTCTAAAATAAAATTATCGGACCGGGCAGCAGAGGAGTGATTTACAACAATATCTGCAAACATATGGTAGGTCATTAAATCATCTACATACAAAAATTGAAAACCAATTTCTTTTAAGGTCTTTTGGTAACTGGAAACAAACTGGTAACCATCTATGATTAATACATGAGATTCTGGATTATATATTTTAAACAGCCATTTAGGTTCCTCCTCTAAACTTATTGCTTGGGGGATTTTATGTACGGAATATGATTCAGGAATGACTTCTGTATTAGAGTCTTGTTGGGTTACAAACTCAAAGTTAAAATTATGTTTAAGCATTTCGACCAAGGCAAACAGTCTATAAAGATGTCCTAATCCAGTTTCTGAGTTACCATCAGCTCTAAATATTAGTGTTTTTTTCCCTTTCATTTTCTAATAGATTAGTCAATCTTCCCAGCTCCAATTGTTTCGCTATTGGTAAAATAAGATTAATTTCTTCATATAAAGTCTCCACCTTTACTTTCTGTATATTGATACTATTTATATCTTTAAGCCATTGATTTTCTTTAATTAAACTGATGAAATCATGAACAGAATATTTATTTTCTCTATTCAACATACTGTACATTAAATTAATAAATGCATAATCTGATGCATAATCAATAGTAAACCTAAAATTAGACACCTTTTCTTCCATTTCAAAAATATAGGTCTCTAGGTTGTTGTAATGTCTTTTTATATAAGGTGTAACGTGCTCTTTGTCATAGATGTCTGAGGTGTGTTTTTGAGCAGCAATAATAGTTTCGGATTTAAACATTTCGAAATTGCAACCTAAGGGTAAGCCCTTACTTGAGGAATAATCCAATTGCTTTTTTAAATGATTAATTATAAATACCTCGAGATAATTCTGATCTATTATTGGGTTGTCTGCGGTAAATCTAAGCACAAAATCAAAATCTTCATTTTTAATAATATTATAAAACCTAGATAATACATTGTCTTCACTTCCTCTAAAACAATGTATAGTTAGACTTTTACAAATTTCTTCTATAGGATCATTCAGTTGGTTTACCGAAGTTGCCACGTAAATCTTATCTATCATCGCTGTTTTACCCAAAGATTTGATAATTCGCGACAATATACTCTCCTTACTACCTACGGGCATTGGCATTAAAACCTTATTTGGTAGGCGGTACGACCCTAATCTTGCTTGAATTATTGCTCCTATCTTATAATGTCCAACCACCATCTACTACTATATTTTGGCCTGTAATATAATTAGAGGCGTTTGATGATAATAATAAAACTATACCTTTTAGGTCTTTAGGCATTCCTATACGTTTTAACTTGCTTTTTTCTTCCAATCGTTTTATAAATGCGGAGTCTTTTTGGACAGCCTCTGAAGGAAATGGTCCTGGAGAAACAGAATTAACATTAATATTATATTTTGCCAAATACATTGCATAATATTTAGACAAATGGATTACGGCTGCTTTAGAAGTCCCATAATTAGCAGGGTTTAGCAGTTCTTCCCTACCATCATAAATACTTAGATCTGGCACAACGACACCATACATTGAAGCGATATTAATAATTTTACCATTTTCCGATTTTTTAAGAAATGGAATAACTGCCATTATAGTATCAAAGTAGTGATTAATTCCTCCCTCCATACCAATTCGCCAATCTTCTGCCGAAAGCTTCTCAGGATGGTCTGTAGCGCCAAAATGGGCATTGTTAATTAGTACATCAATTTGCTTTTCGGTCTTGTATATAGATTCAAAAGCAGTTGTTATAGAGGCCTTATTTTTAACATCCATTCTAACAAAATTAATATCACCACTAACAGCATTAAAACGGTCATCAAATTTTTCTTTGCTACGGCCCGCCACATACACCTTGCCTCCGTAATCGGCTAATACCTCACACATAGTTGCGCCTAAGTGACCATATCCGCCCGTTATTATGATTACGCGACTCTCTATGTCTTTAAATAAGTTCATAGTAAATGTTTTAAATCCAATTTGCAGGATTAAGTAAATCTAATTCTTTTACGTCGATTTCATCGACCTCTGTCCAATCTAAGGCTCTATATTTTTTGCAAATTACAAGATTTGATTCTAATTGTGCTCTGGTTTCAACACCTATCAATACATTTTTTATATATTCTTTTTGTAAAACATATTGTATTGCCAAATCTGCTATAGGAATTTGCCAGCGATTTGCAATAGAATTTAGTCTAGACAAATAGGGTTTTAGAGGCAATAGTTTAGATTGTAATTCTTGATCATTTTTAAAAAAAAGCCCTTGTAAAAAGGTGGATCTGGTATGTGTGTCTATGTCTTTTTGTTTTGCTTTTTCTACTAAGGTCTTTCGTCTTTTAGAATTATCTAGAAGGTTAAATGGTATTTGGATAAAATCAAATTCATCAAAGTTTTCAATAATATCTTCAATTTCATCATTAGTATATACTGAAATACCTATGTTTTTGACGATTCCCTTATTTTTTAATTCTATAAATTCATTAAATAGTGATGGCTTTGATTTTAAGCTGTTATAGCTATGAAACATGTAGGCATATAACTGTTTTATGGATAGTATATTTAATGATTTATCAACATGGCTTCTTAGATCTATTTTTGCTACATCAACCAATGGACTTAGTTTACTTATAATATCAAATCGCTTGTTAGGATACGCATTGTGATAAGCTCCGATGACATCAATTGAATTTCCATAGGCCTCAGCAGTGTCAAGTTTTCTAAGACCTTGATCGTACGCATAATTTAATATAGAAAAGGCTTCCTCTTGTGAGGGTTTACCTGAGAAATTGTTAATACCGTAGTCTAAGCCTAATTGTACTGTTCCTAATATTAATTTATCTATCATTTAGTGTTTTTCTCCAGGAATTCTAATATCCTATCGATAACATAAGTTTGTTTCTCTTCTTCTAAAGTAGGATACATCGGAAGACTAATACACTTAGAGTAATAGTCTTCTGCATTATTCAGATCTGCATCACCATATCCTATTTCTTTATAATAAGGTAAAGTATGTACTGGTATGTAGTGTATTTGAGTAAAAATATTCTGAGTCCTCAGATAGTCATAAAGTCCTTTTCTATCTTCAACTTCTATAATAAACAAATGATGTGCATTATAAGCACCCTTTGGCAGGCTCTGATACTTTATTTTATCTTTAAAAGCCCTTTTGTAGTTACTGGCAATTTCATTGCGTCTAACAACACCTAAATCGTTTTTTGCAAGTTGGGTAATCCCTAAGGCAGACTGTATATCTGTAAGTCTATAATTGTACCCTAACTCTTGCATTTCATAATACCAGCCTCCGTGATTTTCTCCCATGTTCTCTTTAGTAATACCGTGGGTTCTTAACTTAGAAAGCCTTTTATATAATGCTTCTGAATTCGTGGTTACCATACCGCCCTCTCCGCAAGCAATATGCTTTACAGGGTGAAACGAAAAAATACCGATATCAGCATAATTTCCATTACCACACCATTGTTGTTTTCCTTTAGAATCTGTAAAATAACCTCCTGGTGCATGGCAAGCGTCTTCAATAATCCACAAATCGTGCTTATCGGCTAAAGCTCTAAATGCTTCAAGATTTACGGGTAAGCCTGCAAAATCAACAGGTATAATACCTTTAAAAAAACCTTTGGGTTTACTCTCTATTAATTCTTTAGTACTTTCTAGAGATAATGTATAAGTATCTTTATCTATGTCGGCAAACCAAACCTCACCATCGCAATATCTTACGCAGTTAGCTGAGGCAGCAAAAGTAATGGGTGTGGTGATTACACGTTCACCGGGTTTTAAGTCTAGCGCCATTACAGCAATATGCAATCCTGCTGTTGCATTAGATACTGCAACAGCGTACTTAGCATTGACATATCTGGCGAATTTATCTTCAAATTCCTTAACCTTAGGGCCTTGAGTTAAAAAATCTGCGATTAAAGTATTAACTACAGCATCGATATCATTTTGATCTATGTTTTGTCTCCCGTATGGTATTACACTGTTATCCATTATACACTAAAAGTTGAATCGACATGCTCTTTAATCAGTTGGCGTAAAGACTCTACTGTTTCCCAATCCTCGTTCTCACCAGAATTATAGCTAAATCCTTGTGCCACCTTCTTTGCATTAAAGGCAGAAATATAATCTTCTAAATTCCATTGGTGCATTGCAGGTAAAATTGTGTAATACTTACCCAGATCATATGTGTAAAAAGAATCTGAAGCGGTTATCATTTCTTCGTGAACTTTTTCACCTGGTCTAATTCCAACCACAGGTTTCTCACAATCTGGTCCTATAGCTTCTGCTACATCCATAATTTTGTACGATGGGATTTTTGGAACAAAAAGTTCACCACCCCAAGCATGTTCTAAAGCATGCATGACCATCTCAACACCCCCTTGAAGTGAGATATTAAATCGCGTCATATTTGGATCTGTAATTGGTAATTTGTTCTCTTCTTTCTTTTTGTTTATAAAGAATGGTATCACTGAGCCATTAGACCCCATAACATTTCCGTATCTAACTACCGAAAATTTAATAGGATTATCTCCTTTAATATTATTGGCTGCTATAAATAGTTTATCTGATGTTAATTTAGTAGCACCATATAAGTTTATTGGGGCGCAAGCCTTATCTGTCGACAAGGCAACGACTCTTGTAACGTTTGTTCTTAAACAGGCGTCCACTACATTTTCTGCACCATTTATGTTTGTTTTAATACATTCATCTGGATTGTATTCTGCAATATGCACGTGTTTCATTGCAGCGGCATGTATAACGTAATCTATACGCTGAAAAGCCCTAATTAACCTTTCTTTGTCTCTAACATCTCCAATAAAAAACCGTATTTGGGGGTATTTGTCTATAGGATATTCTTGAGCCATTTGAAATTGCTTCTGTTCGTCCCTAGAAAATATAACAAGTTTCTTGACCTCAGGGTATTGCCTTAAAATATGACTAGTAAGCGCTTTCCCTAATGACCCTGTCCCTCCAGTTATTAGTATAGATTTATCTTTTAAACTAAACATTTATGATTGTATTATTACTTGGCAAAAATACCATTAATAATGATTAAATCCATAAACAATAGAATTATAGAATAAGTATTTAATTATTTAAGAATTGAGCGCCTGTAACCGAGAATACAGAATACCATTTGCTAGTGTTTAATTATTTCTGAGAAGCTTCATAACCTCTTTTAAACTCTGTTTCCAATTAGGCAATTGCCGATACTCCTTTTCTGTTTTAGAAATATTTAAAACACTGTTTTTAGGTCTGTCTGCTATTGTTTTAAAATTATCTACAGGAGTTATATTTACATCTTTTATACTATTAGCCTGTTTGATTATTTCCTTAGCAAAACCAAACCAAGTAGTGCTGCCTTTAGCCGAAAAATGATAAATCCCAAAAGGAATTTTTGCCTTAAGTATATAATATATAAAATTTGAAAGGTCAATACAACTTGTTGGAGTACCTCTTTGTGAGGTTGTTATTGATAAATTGGCCCCATCTATTAATTTATTTAAAATCGAATTCACAAAATTATTTCCGTTAGCAGAATATAACCATGAGGCTCTAATAATATAATAGTTACTTAAGAGCTCCTTGATATATAATTCGCCTTGAAGTTTTGACCTGCCATACTCATTAATTGGATTAGTACAATCTGTTGTATTATAGGATGTGTGTTTGTTCCCGTCAAAAACGTAATCGGTAGAAATATGTATTAATGTCGTATTGTTCTGTTTACAGACTTCTGCTAAATTTTTGACACCTTCCGCATTAATTCTGTATGCATCTTTACTCTTAGTTGCTGCTAATTCTACATTGGTAAATGCTGCACAGTTAATGCAAAACTGGTACTTAGTAGTATTAAATTGAGTACTAAGCGCATTTATTGAAGTAATATCTAACTTCGACTTATCACAAAAATCAAAGGTAATAGCGTCGCTATTCTCTAAAAATAGCTGTTTTAGCGTTGTGCCAAGCTGACCATTAGATCCTGTAACTAAGACTCTAGTTTTCATTAATATATGTTTCAAAAGATTGTAGCCTTTTATCTTTATCTGATAATACTATTTCAGATGCCGGCATCACCCAATCTATATTTAGCTGACTGTCGTTAAATATAATACCAGATTCTGATGCTTTATTATAATAATTATCACATTTATAACTAAACACCGTTTCACCTTTTAGAACTAAAAAGCCATGTGCAAAGCCTCGTGGTATAAATAGTTGCTTTTTATTTTTTTCGGAAAGAATAATAGAGAAATGTTTTCCAAATGTTCTAGACGATTTTCTAATATCGACCACCACATCTAAAATTTCACCTTTTATGACTCTTACTAATTTTGCCTGAGCGTGTTTCCCGCGCTGATAGTGCAATCCTCTTAAAACCCCTTTTGAGGACTTAGACTCGTTGTCCTGAACAAAATTAATATCTAAGCCTAATTCGTTTTCGAACTGTTTGTGATTATAGGTCTCTACAAAATAGCCTCTACGGTCTATATGTATTTTAGGTTCTAAAATAAAGCACCCCTCTAAGTTTGTTTCTGTTATAATCATTTCTAGTCTTAGGATAATAAACCCATTAAATGCTTGCCATAACCACTTTTTGTTAAAGGCTTAACAACTTTTTTAAATTGATTTTTATCGATAAAGCCCATTTTAAAAGCCGCTTCTTCTATGGCACCTATTTTTAAGCCTTGACGCTCTTCTATAACCTGAACAAATTGAGATGCCTGCATTAATGATTTAAATGTACCCGTATCTAACCATGCTGTTCCTTTATCAAGCACACTTACCTTTAGTTTTCCTTTGTTTAAATAGATTTGATTAATATCTGTAATCTCAAGTTCTCCTCTTTTACTTGGCTTAATGTTTTTTGCTATTTCTACAACTGTATTATCATAAAAGTAAATACCTGGAACAGCATAATTTGATTTAGGTTTTTTTGGTTTTTCTTCAATAGATACGGCATTACCATCCTCATCAAACTCTACTACGCCATAGCGTTCTGGGTCATGGACGTGATAAGCATATATAATTCCACCTTCAGGATTGTTATTTTGTTGTAATAAATCTGCTAGCCCAGTTCCATAAAAAATATTATCACCCAATACGAGGGCAACTTTTTGATCTCCTATAAAATCTTCAGCAATAATAAATGCTTCTGCAAGACCATTAGGGTGTTCTTGAATTGCGTACTGAAAGTCGCAACCATATTTTTTACCATCTCCTAACAGGTTTTTAAACAATGGTAAATCTTTTGGGGTAGAAATTATTAGTATCTCATTGATGCCAGCCCAAATTAAGGTTGATATAGGGTAATATATCATGGGCTTGTCGTAGATGGGCATTAATTGTTTGCTAACCGCAAGGGTGAGTGGATGTAAACGTGTGCCAGATCCTCCGGCTAAGACTATCCCTTTCATTACTTATTATATTTATCGAGGTACCAGTTAATGGTTTTAATTATCCCGGATTCAAAATTCTCGTTAGCAGACCATCCCAGTTCATTTTCAATCTTAGAGGCATCAATGGCATATCTATAATCGTGACCTGGCCTATCTTCTACAAATTCTATTTGCTGAAAGTATGATCCTTTTTTGGGCCTAAGCTCATCTAATATATGACATATGGTATTAGCAATATATAAATTATCTCTTTCATTTTTTCCGCCAATATTGTAGGTCTCGCCGTTTCTCCCTGTTTGAAATGCTTTATCTATACCTCTACAATGGTCTTCAACATACAACCAATCTCTAATATTTTTACCATCGCCATAAATAGGAATGGCTTCATTATTTATTGCTTTTCTAATTATCGTTGGTATTAACTTTTCATCGTGTTGGTGAGGTCCATAATTATTACTGCAATTAGTTGTAACCACATTCATTCCATAAGTATGAAAATAGCTCCGCACTAAAAAATCTGATGACGCTTTAGATGCACTGTAAGGACTATTTGGAGCGTATTTGGATGTCTCAGTAAAAAGCCCTTCTTTGCCCAGGCTTCCATAAACCTCATCTGTAGAAATATGATGGAATCTATTATTCTCACACTCTGCTTTATATTTAAAGGGTGCTTCCATCCAAAAATCCTTTGCTATATGCAGTAGATTAAAAGTCCCCAAGATATTGGTGTTTATAAACGCATCAGGTTTTTTTATAGAGTTGTCTACATGAGATTCTGCAGCAAAATGTATAACGGCCTTAAATTTATACCTACTAAATAAATCTGCTACCAATTGTTTGTCACATATATCTCCTTTAATAAAAATATGATTTTTATTTGACTGTACTTGGCTTAAATTAGAAAGCTCACCTGCATAAGTGAGCTTATCTAAATTAACAATTATTGAATCGTTATACTTTTTTAAAAAATAGGATATAAAATTTGATCCTATAAAGCCCGCACCACCAGTAACAAGTATGGTTTGGTTATTCTTCATAATCTCTAATAAATTTAAACGCTCCGTATAAAAGATAAATTATTATAATAAATAATAGCGTCATCGCAGGAAAAATTACTGTATATCTATTCCAGAAATCACGCTCTACTGTTCCTATTTCTTCAAATCCAGAAAGAATGTCGTAATAATCATTTTCTTTTATTAATTCTTGTTCCAATATTTTGAGTGAATCTCTAATAACCATTTCCTTTTGAAACAATTCATACTCTTTGGTTGCTGTTTTTTGACTTGTTAAAGGGATCATTCCCTCAAGCCCAATGGAAACTTTTCCGTTTTCAGACTCTGCCTTTAGGACCTCAAAATAAATGCCTTGCAAACTATCTATACGCTTAAGTTCATTTTTATAGACATTGGTTTTTATTTCAATTGTTTTATCTCTTATATTCTTTAGTTTGGTAGAATACTTATTTTCAAATGTTTTGTCAAATCCTTTTTCTAAGCTTGTGAAAATATCATTACTTCTTGATTTAGCTTTTACAGAGAAAATACTTCCACTTAAAATATCTCTGTTTTCAACGTAGTCTTCATAGGGTATATCCTTGGCTAAAGTACTGTCAATAGTTTTGATATAATCGTTATATTCTTTTAATAGGTCGTTTCCGGTTTCTGGACCAATTTGTATATCAAATCCTATTAATTCAGCAGCGTCAAGTGAGTCAATTTCAAAAATATCTGAAATTTCTGAAAGGTTGTTCGAATTAATTAATGCATTAAAATAACTTACATTATTCGCTAATTGGTACTTAGAATCAAAATATGGCTTTACCAGCATCTCTGAAACATAGACAGGCTTTTTAAATTTTTCGACAATAAAACCTAAAATGGCGGCAGCCATAACTACAATAGCAATAGTTTTAAAATAAGTTACAACAGGTTTTAAAGCATAGATTATTAACGAAAAAAAATGTTTTAAAACTCTTCCTAAAAAAGCAAAAAATTTCTCAAATAGCTTTCCAATGGCATTAAACAATTGACCTAAATCAACTTCTTCATTTTGATTATTTTGTGGTGCTTTGTCACTCATTTTATTTTGAATTAAAAATCTGTTCTAATATTTTTTTTGTAATTATATACGTTGGTCTAACTCCAGATGCCCCTAACCCTCCGGACGCTAAAGTGCTACCTGTTTCTAACGGATTATCACTCGCATAATAGGCATACCTCACTTTTACATCTTCATTGATACTACCCCTTACTTTTGAAGCGGCCTGAATTGCTTTCTGATAATGAGCCCCTTCCATTTCTAATCCTATAACATTCCAGGTAGAATTTTTAAAGAACTTTAGGATCTCTTTATTCTGTAATGATGTTCCAAGTACTGTTACCATGGTACCTTCAAAAACGTCAACTTTGCAGTCTACCAGATCGGATTTAGTAAGCTCGTTTTTAAAAGGGTAATTGTCTGCTGTTCCTTCAAATATATGGGCAGAAGGAATCATAACATCACCTTTACCTCCTTCTAAAATACCAGCTTTACCCATTATAGAAATGGATTTTACATCTAAATGTACTTTTTTACCATTTACTTCCGTGGGCTTTAAAAACTCATCTAGTGTTTCATACGCCTGCTCACCAAAAGCGTAATCCATAACAAAAATTACAGCTTTATTTTCCTTTTCTTTTTCTAAATATTTAAAGTCTGTTTTAGAAAAATCTACTTTATCAGTATCAAAAATTTGAACATCAATATTAGTTCCTGAGCTATCTTTTATATAAAGCATTCCGTTTTGCAACGCCGACTTTTCAACTTTATTGCGCAACAACGTGTTTTTGGAATCACTTAAAGACTCATATACTTCAAAAATATCTTTCTTAGAATCACCACCCTTTAATGTACCCTTTGTAAAAAGGGAATTCATAACGCTGTGCATATTTGCGCTTATGATATGAATTGGTCGTTCTAAAAGCCCATTTTTGTTTAACTCATTCTTAATGTTTTCTGCCCAGATCTCTCCATGAATGTGATGGCCTAAACGCTCTCGCAATACCGGACTAAAGGTAATTGTACGTTTATTATTGTTTATAGTTTCTTCTATTGCTAATTTGCCTAACCAATACACAATTTGAAGTAATCGCTCTGGCTGGCTTGGCGTAGCAAATTTAGAGTAGGCCTCTGATAGTTCATTAAAGGTTCTGCCTAAAATATTTGCCGTATGCGTTATTGCTATTTCGCGCTCTTTTTGAGTTAATTTAGTACTAGAATTTACCGCACTCTCTAATTTATTCCAATCCCTCACGGTAGTCCCCTCTTCATCTATTATCACACGCTTGCTGATTTTGTGAGATTCAACAAATAAAAACGTTAGGTGTGTAAGAATATCATAAATCTCAGATCGACCTCTTGTGATTTCAATATTCATCTGTTCGTTATCGATTCTGTAACAGTTACGCCTTCTTTTGGGTGGAATTATGGGTTTGAAGTGCGAATTGGTGTAACCCTCATCACTGGTTAAATTAATATATGTACATTCTTCAATACCTTGTGGTAAACGATCAATTACGTAAAGTAAGCCCTCTAATTCTGCCTTTTCTTCCCCAATAGAACCATAAATTTCTGGGCGCAATAACAACAAAGCTTCCCTCAGGGTTTCTCCAGAAACTCCCATGGGTTTATAAAAGCCACGATTAAATAGATGACGCATAGTTATATACATCCGTTCTATAGCACTAGAGCTTTCTTGTGCCCTTGTTCTCTCATGTCTTTTATTAGTAGTACTCATATAGTTATTTTAACCGGTAAATATAGGGTTATTTCGTTAATTTTAATTGGTACAATTTATCTGCTATTTTACGATCATTAGAAAGTCTTGCTATTTTATTTTGACCCCCAAGCTTACCAATAGATTTCATATAAGTTTGAAATCCGTCTTTTTTTATTTTTGTAAGTTTTAAAGGTCTCAACACCTTACCCTTAATAAGGTCTAAATAATAGCTGTTTTGTTGCTGAAGTGCATACTCTAGTTGCCCTATAAATTCCTCTTCCTCTTCAGGCTCATTTTCAAATTCTATAAACCATTCATGGTAAGGCAGTCCTTGATCCGGATTTATTTGTGGAGCCACCGTGAATTCGTTAACAGCTACAGAAAGCTTTTCGGAAGCACTTTTTACTGCGTATTCTACTTCCTTGCCTATAACGTGCTCGCCAAAAGCAGAAATAAAGTGTTTAATTCTACCGCTCACAATTACTCGATATGGCTCTATTGAAGTAAACATTATTGTATCACCGACATTGTATGCCCATAATCCTGCGGTAGTTGATACGATCATTACATAGTTTATCCCAAGCTTAACGTCCTTAATTGTTATTCTATTTGGGTTTTCATCATAAAAATGATCAGCTTCTACAAACTCATAAAAAATACCCGAGTCTAATTGTAAGAGCATCCCTTTTTCATTCTGTTTATCCTGAAACGCAAAAAAACCCTCACTGGCAGGATAAAGTTCTATACTGTCTACCCTTCTTCCGATAAGGTTTTCAAATTTAGCACGGTAAGGTTCATAATTCACTCCCCCGAATATGAACAAATTGAAGTTCTTAAAAATATCACCAACTTTTTTATTTTTCCTTTCGATCAATTTTTCAAAATACATCTGTACCCAAGATGGAATACCCGATATTATAGTCATATCCTCGTCTATAGTCTCATCTACTATAGCCTCAACTTTTGTTTCCCAATCTTCAATACAATTAGTATTTAAAGATGGCATTCTGTTCTTCTGAAGATATTTAGGCACATAATGGGCAACAATACCAGATAGTCTGCCGAGCTTAATTCCGTTTTGTTCTTCTAGTATAGGGCTACCTTGAAGAAAAATCATTTTGCCATTTACAAATTTCGACTGCCCTGTTTCGTAAATATACATGAGAATAGCATTTCGTGCTGCATTCACATGAGTTGGCATACTCTCTTTTGTAATCGGAATGTATTTTGCTCCTGATGTGGTGCCCGATGTTTTTGCAAAATAAAGAGGCTTCCCCTTCCAAAGAATATCTTCTTCACCTTTCACGACTCGATCCACATAGGGTTTTAAGTCTTCATAATCTCTAATGGGAACTTGGCTTGCAAAGTCTTCATAGTTTTTAATAGTATTAAATTTATGATCTTGACCAAATTCCGTGGTTTGTGCTTCAGCTATTAAATTATCGAATACGGCTTGTTGCGTTTCAATAGGTTTAGATGCCCATCTATTGATGCGCTTTGCAATGTATTTTGCAAACGGTTTTGATAGTGCTGCTTTAATTGATGGCATTATTGAAAATCAATAAAATTAGTTGGATTAACTGGGTATCCTTTGCTCCAGAGTTCAAAATGCAAATGAGGACCTGTGCTTAAAGCACCTGTGTTACCAGACATTGCTATAACTTCACCGGCCTTAACTAAATCCCCCTGGTTTTTGGTAATAGAAGCATTATGTTTATAAACAGAAATCAATTCTTGATTGTGTTCGATGATGACAACGTAACCTGTATCTAGGGTCCATTCTGCGAAAATAACTGTGCCGTCTGCTGTTGCTTTAACAGGTGTGTCTTCTGCCAATACAACATCTACAGCAAAGTGTTTTTCCTTAAAATTAAAACCTTCGGAAATTGAGCCATTAGCAGGCGGAAATAAAACAAAATTAGACTGATCTTCTGATGACTCAAAAAGATTGTATTTATCTTCCTTTTCTACTTTGGCTCTTAAAAGTGAATCTTGCTTATTGGTGTCGAATTTTAAATTGTCGATATCTGCTTGTGTTGCTCTAATTATCGAATCTCTGTTAAAGTCTACATTAGCAACATCTCCTGTTAACACCTTTCTTATAGATGCATAGTATTGCCTGTTTAGTTCTAATTCATTTACCAAAGAATCTGTTTTATAATTAAGTACAGTGGCTCTCTTTTTTAGTTGGGCGGAAGAGTAGCCCGGAATATACTCTCTTAAGGGTGTAAATGCGATTAGTAATATGGTCAAAAACACCAGTAAAATTGCAGATAATGATGTTAAAACAAACACATTAAGGCGTGTTAATTTAATAGCAAAGCGCTCTTCAAAAGTATCTTCATTTAAAATTACTAACCGATACTTATGAAGCAATTTTTTTGCAAGTTTCTTCTCCTTTTTATTCTTTTTTGCCATTAAAACAAAATTAGTTAAAATAGTGAAATAGCCTTCTCTTAAAGTGCTAAAGTTAATTTTAGAACGTTTTAATTGAACTATAATTACTAACTTTGTAGCCTAAATTAATAATTATGAGTTTATATATTGTCCCATTAGCAATTGGTGCGCCTCAAATAATTCTTATCGTGGTAGTTGTTTTGTTACTATTTGGCGGTAAAAAAATCCCTGAACTAATGAGAGGTTTAGGAAGTGGGCTTAAAGAATTTAAAGATGCCAGTAAAGAAGACGCATCTGATAAAAAAGAAAAAGAATAAACACTTTTTAAATAATAAAAAAAGCCAACTTAAATAGTTGGCTTTTTTTATTTATTCTATCTCTATAGATTTAATTATAGACTCGAGTTCGAAAACGTAATCGCGTTTCTCAAGTGATGGCGCATAAACGTAACCATCTCCAATCACATAGCGGTTATTTATTTTATCTTCTATAACGTAGGTAATAAATGGACCTGCCATTGTATAACCCTTAGTCTCCCAAATCCCTCTGACTTCGTACGCTGGTTTATTATCTATTATCGTATTAAATAATGCGGGAGCATAGGCATCATCAACCGCCATATATATAGCCTCTTCTCCAGGGATCTGAGTTTTGGTGATACTATCTCTTACGCTTACAATATCTACAATAGTACTGTCTCCCTTAGCAATAGCCTCTATAGGTATATCGTAAAACATAAGGTCTATAGTTTTTGTATTACTTAAACTCTTTCTTATCCAGAAAAAATCATCAGTAGCCTTTGCTATTTTATAAGCAGATGGAATATCTATACGTATTCCCAGGTTAGCCTCCATGTCAGAATCCTTTAAAAGAGACAAGTTAACACGTCTTTGTTTTTCTTTTACCTCTTCCTTATTAAAAGCGTCTATAATTTTGTCTTTATTTTCATTTAATTGGTTAATTATTTCGCCATCATTTTTTCCACGCACAACAGCTACCGTTTGTGGTTTTGCAAACTTGTCGTTTACAATGATTGTAGATGCCTCTTCTGCTCCTTTTTCAATTTTGAGAATTATTCTGCTCCGTGTCGTGAATCCATTAAATACCTGTGGAGGAATTTGCCGCATTTTAAACATTGGCTCATCGACAGGTAGGCCATTTAAAGTGGCAGCAAAAATATCTCTAATACGTTCTCCAACATTTCCCTCCCATAAAAGATTGTCTACTACAACTGAAATGTTATTTAAATTACCATTAGATTCTGGCAAATAAATTTGATTATTATCGTTTTTACCTTCACCACATCCTAATAAAAACAAACAAAGGACAATTGAATACAACGTTCTCATAATTTAATATTTTATGTTGATTATTATTCTGAAACAACCAGGGTCATTCCTATTTTAAGTTTATTACTACTAATATCATTCCAATCTTTAATGTTTTGTACAGAAACTCCAGAAAACTTTTGAGCTATACTCCAAAGTGAATCACCAGATCGTACTTTATAGGTCTTTTTCCCTGCTGTACTAACAGTTTTTTTCGTTGTACTTGGCTTAGTTACAGCACTTGGATTCCTCGGATAAATAGTGAGCCGTTGACCAATACGTAAGTTGTTGCTTCTAAGACCATTCCAGCTTTTAATTTGGCTTACCCTTACTCCATATTTTCTGGCGATTTTTCCTAAATAATCACCATTTTTAACGCGATATCTAACTTTCGTGTCTGCGTTAAAAAGTTGTGGTAGTGGTTTTTCACGTTTATCAAACTCAGCCTTAGCATAACCATATATTTGAGGTTCATTAGCTGTAAAAACTCCGATGGCTTCTCTTGGCAGCCTTAAAACATATGTTTTACCTTCAATCTTTGGAATAATATCTAACTTATAAGATGGGTTTAAAAACTGTAAGGCCTCAATTTTTACACCTGTCGTTTCTGCCACTTGATCTAAGGTAATCATTTGTTTAACATGAACGGTATCGGTTTGTATATATTGAAAATCTGGTCGTTCTGGTTTAAACCCATGCTCTTTTGCAAATTCAAAAATATACATCGTAGCTAAAAAAGCCGGCACATAACCCGCCGTTTCTCTAGGTAAATTTCGTCTTATATTCCAATAGTTGGTGTAGCCACCTGAACGTCTAATAGCCTTATTCACATTACCAGGTCCTGAGTTATACGCTGCAAGTGCCAAATCCCAATCGCCAAATATTTTGTATAATCGAGATAAATATTGTGCTGCAGCTGTTGTAGATTTAATAGGGTCACGGCGCTCATCTACATAACTACTTACATCGAGTTTATATTCTTTCCCTGTAGCAAACATAAATTGCCATAAACCGGTAGCCCCGACTCTAGACCTTGCCCTCGGCTTTAATGCAGACTCTACTATTGATAAATACTTCATTTCCAGCGGGATGTTATAATTATCAAATTCCTGCTCAAACATTGGAAAGTAAAAGTGGCTTAATCCCATTAATCGCTCGAGCGAAGTCCTTCTATATTTTAAATAGCGTTTTATAACACTTTCTAAGGATGCATTATATTCTACATTAAAAGGTGTTTTTGCATTTAGGCGTTTTAGCCTGGCTTTTAAAGTATCGGTTGTTAACTCTGGATAATCTATTGGCTCATAGGTTAATTCTGAAACCGATTTGTATATAGTGTCGAATAAGGTATTACTATACAGCTCATCCAACCACTTTTGATCTAATTCTATAACCTTAGGTAAATCTTGTAATTTTTTAATTGTGATAGAGTCCTGTTCTATAGGGATGGTTTTGTTAGGTTTAATAATGCTACCGTCAATAAGAGAATCCTTGATACTAATTTCGCCCACCTTCTTTATAGCAATACTATCTGTTTTAGTCTGTCCTAAAATGATATTTGCGAAAAAGCATAGTATAACAACTATAAAAGTTTTATGGTTCATAAATATTATTATTATTTCTTTATCATATGCGTAAGAAACTAGAATTTGTAATTCTGGCTATTCCATTATTGCAGCAATACCTGGCAGCGTTTTACCTTCTAAACTTTCTAGCATCGCGCCACCTCCAGTACTCACATAACTAACCTTGTTCTCAAAACCAAACTGCTTAACAGCTGCTACTGAATCTCCTCCTCCTACTAAAGAAAAGGCTCCGTTTTCGGTTGATTTCGCTATTGAATTTCCTAGAGCTATTGTCCCATTTGCGAAATTTTCCATTTCAAATACTCCTAATGGACCATTCCATAAAATGGTTTTACATTGATTTACGACTTCATCAAAAATATCCAAAGATTTAGGACCTGCGTCTAAGCCTTGCCATCCGTCTGGAATTTCATTAACATCGCAAATTTGAGTGTTAGCATCGTTACTAAATGCATCTGCAGCTTTAACATCTACAGGCAAATGGATTTTAACCGCTTTATTTTTTGCCTGTTGCATGATATCTAATGCTAAATCTATTTTATCATCCTCACAAATCGAATCTCCAATGTTGCCTCCTTGGGCTTTTATAAAGGTAAAGGTCATTCCACCACCAATAATTAAATGATCGACCTTATCTAAGATATTTTCAATTACTGTTATTTTAGAGGAAACTTTAGCGCCGCCAAGGACTGCCAATACCGGCTTTTCGCCATCTTGCATTACTCTATTAATACTCTCAATTTCCTTGGCAAGAAGGCTACCAAAGCATTTCTGATTTTCAAAAAAATCAGCTACAATAGTTGTAGATGCATGTGCTCTATGGGCTGTCCCAAAAGCATCATTAACATAGATATCCCCTAATTGAGAAAGCTTTTTTGCAAATTCTTTATCGCCTTTAGTTTCCTCTTCATAAAAGCGTAGGTTCTCAAGTAACAATATTTCACCTGGTTTCAAACTATCGGCCATGTCTTTAGCTTCTTGACCTATACAATCCTCTGCAAATTTAACCTCAACTCCCAGTATATCTTCAATCTTATTTATAATATGTTTTAAAGAAAACTCGTCTTGAAAACCTTTTGGACGCCCCAAGTGAGACATTAAAACACAACTACCACCATCTTCTAGAATTTTTATAATTGTTGGTTTCGCAGATATAATTCGGGTAGCATCAGTGACATTATAATTATCATCTAAGGGCACATTAAAATCTACTCGTATTAATGCTTTTTTGTTATTGAAATTGAAATCGTTGAGAGTCTTCATTTTATATTATTTGAAAAACAAATATAAGCTCATAAAGCCCATTTGACAAATAGAGACTTGTTGTTTTAAAATTCAATATCCAAGCATATAATTTAGATAAAATTTTATATAGCTTTGCCCTCATGTTATTTTCGGAGGTTTTAGGTCAAAAGCATATAAAAAATCATCTAACCACAAGTGTTGATGCTGGCAGAATTGCACACGCTCAATTATTTGTTGGACCTGAAGGATCAGGTACATTGCCTATGGCCCTCGCTTATGCACAATACATTTTGTGTGGTAATACAAATGCCGAAAACACCGGCGGTAACGATTCCTGTAATTTAAAATTTAAGAATTTTTCTCACCCAGATCTGCATTTTGCGTTTCCTGTGACAACCAGCGATAAGGTTAAAAGTAAGCCTGTTTCTAATTACTATCTGGAAGAATGGCGACAGCTGTTAGATCAACAACCTTACGGTAATTTGTTTGATTGGTATAAATTATTAGGAGTCGATAATAAACAAGGTCAAATAGGTGTAGATGAGGCATTAGAAATTGTAAAATCCTTATCATTAAAATCTTATGAAGGAGGCTATAAGGTGATGTTAATCTGGATGGCTGAAAAAATGAATACCTCGGCAGCCAATAAACTTTTAAAGCTAATCGAGGAACCGCCAGAAAAAACCATTTTTATCCTTATTGCTGAAGATGACGAGCAAATTATAAACACCATTAAATCGCGTTGCCAGGTGCTGTATTTTCCACCTTTAGCAGAGGAAACTATCGCCGAAGCATTAGTTAAAAATTATCACATTGAAACTTCTATTGCCTCTAAAATTGCACATCAGGCTAATGGAAATTATAACAAGGCCTGCGATCTTATTTATCAGGACAGTGAGGATATTCAATTTGAGAAGTGGTTTATTTTATGGGTGCGCTCTGCCTTCAAAGCCAAGGGTAATAAGAGCGCTATTCATGATTTAATTTCCTGGTCCGAGGAAATTGCAAAAACAGGAAGAGAAACACAAAAAAAGTTTTTACGATTTTGTCTAAACTATTTCAGACAAGCTCTATTATTTAATTATAACGCGAAGGACTTAGTATATTTAGAGCCTAAGTCGGAAAGTTTCAAACTCGAAAAGTTTGCTCCATTTGTACACGAGTCTAATATTTTCGAAATTTCCAATGAATTACAAGATGCTATATACCATATAGAGCGTAATGGAAACTCAAAGATTATCCTGACAGACCTTTCTATTAAACTTACACGTTTATTGCATAAAAAAAGCCAAGCGTAAGCTCGGCTTCTTTATAATTTAGAGAGAAATTACTCTTTGGTGTTAAGCTCCTCAGTAGAATCTTCCGATGCTACTGATTTGTTATTTGTGTAAGCGGCATTTATGGCTTTAATGACCTCTTCAGATATATCATTTTCTTCCTTACCATACATTACACTTCCAGCTTCGTTTTTACCTAAAATGTAGGTGTAGCCGTTGTCTTTTCCAAAATCATTTACAAAACTTTGAACTTTAACAATAACCGAATCCATTTCCTGACTAAACGATTGTTGCATTTGTTGTTGTTCAAATTGCAGTTGTTGTTGTATCATTTGCCATTTTTGGCTAAATTCCTGTGAGCCTTCTTGTTGTTTTTGTTGGGACAGTTTACTCAATCGTGCCTGAGTTTGCTGAGCATCTAATTGATACGATTGACCTATACTATCTGTCTTCTTTTTATACACTTCATCTTTTTTCTTGTACTTCTCCTCTAAATCAATTTTCATTTGATACTCATTGATCACCTTACCATTATCTATAAACGCAATTTTTTGATCCTGGCAAGACGCCAAAGCTATCAATACGGTCAGTCCTAAAATTATTTTTTTCATGATGTTTATATTTTTATTTTTTTGCAAATGTATAAAAGTTGCGTTGTGATTCTCTTATTTATTTCATTATTGATTATTTCTATTTATATATTTTTTAAATAACTAAAAACTATCACAAATGAGCCAAAATAATGCGATTTAAGAAGCTTTCGTGATCACACAACCCCTTGCGTTGTTTGGGAGTAATTTCTACAAAGAGCATTCATTAAATAAAGAATCACTGTGTTTTAATATATAAATGTGTGAAGAATATTCTTTTGTCTGTCGCGCTTTTAAATTGGATTGAAATCCCACCCAAAAACCTTTTAAAGGATTCATAACGCCAGTCTTATACTTCTCAGATAATAGACTCACATAATAGGCGTCAAAAATCATTGGCCTAATATCGATAACACCCATCTCTACTTTTTCAAATAACTTTTTAATTGACGTCTTAGAGAAATGCCAATAATGTCTCGGCACATCATATGCTGCCCAGAAATTTTTATAATAGGTTGCATCAAAACTCTTAAAATTAGGCACAGCAATAATTAGTGTGCCTTTAGGTTTTAAGAGTGATTTAAGTGTTGATAGCGTGAATTCTAAATTTGGCAGGTGCTCCAACACATGCCACAGAGTAATGACATCAAAACTCTGGGGTTGTAATGCAGCCAAATGATCTATATCATAAACAACATTATTAGTCTTAGAATTTGCAATTTTTCTAGCTTGCTCATTTGGTTCAATGCCCGTAACTGTCCATTTAGCTTCCAAAGCCGTTTCTAAGAAATCTCCAGTTCCACAACCAATGTCTAAAAGATTTTTGGATTTAGAATTAAACGAATTAATTAAACGAAGTTTTCGCTTAAGAGCTACCCCTCTAATAAAATGATATACGTATTCTAAGAGGTTTCTTTTACTGCCTGTATGAGAAATATAGTCTTCACTTTTATAATACTCCGATAATTTATTTGCAGCTGGTTGTGGATATGTTTCGAGCATATCCAACTCTATATCATGCATTAATTTAAACGCTTCTCCAGTGACTGAATAATCTTTAAGGGATAAAAAAAAAGAAGGCTTTTCCATAAGAATAGGTCTGAATTAGTTTCAAATCAAAAAAATACTATTGAATTGTTTCACGTGGAACATATAATTTACCTACCTAAATAAACCAATAATACCGAAATATCATTTGGAGAAACACCACTAATTCTCGACGCCTGAGATATAGTAACAGGTTGAATTTCTGAAAGCTTTTGTCTTGCCTCCATACTCATGGATTTTAATTTATGATAATCAAAGTCTGCAGGTATTTTCAAATTTTCCAACCTATTTAGTTTATCAGCATTATTCTTTTCCTTTTCAATGTAACCTGCATACTTTACCTGTATCTCTGTTTGCTCAATAATTTCTGAATCCAAATTATTTGCTTGAATATAGTTTTCTACAGCATCAAATTGCCGAACATCTTCTGTTGTAATATTTGGTCTCGCAAATAGCTTAAACATTTTATCCTGTTGCTTAACAGGTGCAGAATTTTTAGCCTCTAAAACAGGATTGGCCTCATTTGGTTTTACACTTGTATTTTTAAAAAACTGAACGAATGCTTCAGATTTAGATTGTTTTTCTTCCATGCGTTTAAGTCTTTTTTCAGACGCTAAACCTATTTCATAACCTTTTGGGGTTAGCCTAAAATCTGCGTTATCCTGCCTAAGTAATGTTCTATATTCGGCTCTAGAGGTAAACATTCGGTAAGGCTCCTCAGTCCCTTTGGTTATTAAATCATCGATTAAGACCCCAATATACGCTTCGTCTCGTTGTAATGTAAACACATCTTTCTCCTGCACTTTTAAGCTTGCATTTATACCAGCCATTAGACCCTGGGAAGCAGCTTCTTCATATCCTGTGGTGCCGTTAATTTGCCCAGCAAAATACAACCCCTCTACCAACTTAGTTTCTAAAGTATGCTTTAATTGTGTCGGGGGAAAATAATCGTACTCAATAGCATAACCGGGCCTAAAGAATTTTACATTTTCAAATCCAGCAACAGAACGAAGTGCTTTGAATTGAACATCTTCAGGAAGTGATGTAGAAAACCCATTAACATACACCTCACAGGTATCCCAACCTTCTGGCTCAATAAATAATTGATGCCTGTCCTTATCAGCAAAACGATTTATTTTATCTTCAATAGAAGGACAATATCTAGGCCCAACACTTTTGATACGACCATTAAACATAGGTGAACGGTCAAATCCTTCGCGAAGCAAATCATGAACTTGTTCGCTTGTATAGGTCATATGACACGCTCGCTGTTGCTTAAGTGGTTTAGTAATATCTAAATAAGAGAATTTCTCAGGGTGCTCGTCACCAGGTTGTTCAGTCATTTTTGAATAATCTAGAGATCTCCCGTCTACACGCGGAGGGGTTCCAGTCTTCATTCTGCCAGAAGTAAAACCAAGATTAACAAGTTGCTCAGTAATCCCCGTTGCTGCTCGCTCTCCAGCTCTACCTCCACCAAAATTTTTGTCACCGATATGTATAAGTCCATTTAAAAATGTCCCATTAGTAAGAACTACAGTCTTAGCCCTAACCTCAATACCAAGGGAGGTTTTTACACCAACAACTTTATCTTTCTCTACAATTAGGCCAGAAACCATTTCTTGGTAAAAATCCAAATTAGGTGTTTTCTCCAGCAAAAGCCGCCAATCTTCAGCAAATCGCATTCTATCCGACTGCACCCGTGGACTCCACATAGCCGGGCCCTTGGACTTATTTAACATTTTAAATTGGATAGCCGACGTGTCTGATACAATCCCGCTATATCCACCAAGCGCATCAATCTCTCTTACAATTTGACCTTTAGCAATACCACCCATAGCCGGGTTGCATGACATTTGAGCGATATTTTGAAGATTCATTGTAATTAACAACGTTTTACTACCCATGTTGGCAGCAGCTGCAGCAGCCTCACTCCCAGCATGACCAGCACCAACTACAACAACATCATAAACCTCATTAAACATAACTTAATACTTTTTGTTCCACGTGGAACAATTCTAATTTTATTTGGCCGGCAAAGATACATTGAATTTGAGACAATTACGAACGCTTACTTAAGTAGTGGTCTTCCTTATTTCTCATTTCAGTGGCTTCGGTTTTAGACTTATCCTTATAACCACAGAAATGTAAAACGCCATGAATAATGACTCTGGATAATTCTTCGTTAAAGTCCGTACTAAAATCCAGAGCATTTTCCCTGACTCGGTCAACAGAAATATAAATATCTCCATGTAGCTCTTTTCCTACTGAATAATCAAAGCTAATGATATCTGTAAGCGTATCATGATCTAAATATTCAACATTTAATTGATGCAAATAATCATCTGAACAGAAGATATAGTTTATCTCGCCTTCCTTACAATTTTCATTTAGAATTGTATTTGTGATCCAATTAGATAATTGCCTTTCATTATCTAATTCAAAATTGGTTTCATAATTAAAACTAATCATTGTTATTTTTAAAATACGATTGAATTTTTTTCTTAAAACGGTTTTGCAAAGGTAAGGCTTGACGATTTAAGATTTCGGTAGTATTAAAATATTGTTTCGCAACGGAAATTTGAGATTTATGACTCGAATTGAACACTTTAGTGTTGGTTTGAGATTTGCGTTTGGTATCCTGACCTTGCATAAATGTGGCATTCTCTAATTTTAAAAGCTGATGCTGCAAATCCATCATTTTTTGTAAGGTTTGATTCGTGAATCCAGAATTTAACAAATCCAATTCTATGTCCTCCATTTGTTTAATGAGCTCACCTGCCGACTGTATAGTATTCTCCTTTGAAAATTTATCTTGCAAGGCCTGCCTCAATAACTGCTGTTGTTGATAAATCTTGAATAATTGGGCATTTTGCTCTTCGGTCCCACCTTCACCATAACCCGCTTTAGATTTGCCATCACCATTTTTACCTTCTCCACCCGTATTACCTTTGCCTTGATTTTCCCCATTTTTACCACCGTTATCGTCTTGTTTACCTTCATTTCCGTTTCTACTGCCCTTTCCCTGATTACCAGACTGCCCCTCTTTACCAGGCTTTTCCCCTTCACCTTGTTTACCATCCTTACCTTTTTCGCCAGGCTTTTCTCCTTTACCTTCTTTCTCACCTTTACCTTTCTCTCCTTTCTCCTGTTTTTTCAGCCCTTCTTCCATCATTTTATTAAGCTCCTCCTGAGACATAATTATATCTTGTAATTGCTCACCGCCTTTACCAGATCCAGGAGAAGGATTCATAGACATTTCCATATTATCCAATACATCACTTAAAAAACTCGCCAACTCATTACTGGCCGTAATTGCATATTGCTGGGATGCAACACCCTGATATAATCTGTTCTCTGTTAATTGCCCAAGTGTTTTGTCTATATTAAAATACACATCTGTAATTTGTGAATTGACTTTTTCTGATATCTTAGGTTGTCGTAATGATAAAGCAAATAAACTATCGTCTATATGTTCAAAGTGCTCCTTTAAATTGCTCTGCTCGATGATATATTTCCCATACTTGTTATTATTAATATCAATAGTTTGAAACGTGTTCATTAAATTTTCCTGATCAAATGAATATAAAAGTAAGTTCTCTAATATTTGGCGCAAGGTATCAATGTCCTCTGCGGTTTGGTCGCCTCCACCACCTCCTCCAGCATTTTGCATAAGCATCTCACCCATCTTTTTCATTTTCTTTGATGCTTCCTTTTGTTTTTTCCTAGCTTTTTGACCCTGCTCAGTAGCTTTTTCCTCATTTTGCCCCAACTCATTATTTTCCTGCTTTTCTAAAGCATCCTTTGCCTCATTCTGATCGAACTGAATTTCATCTTCCAAAAACTCATCCCTTGCAATATTTGTTGGTTTTTGAAGTTGCCGATCTTCTCGCTTTAATTCATCAAGATCTTTTTGCAGTTCTTTAAATTTTTCATTTAACGCTTCTTGCTCTTTTTTAGTGTTGTTTTCAGAATCATTTGCCTGCTGTTCCTGCTCTTCAGCTAACTTTTCTAATTGGTTTGAAATTTTTTCAGTCTTTTTCATTACATAGAAGCGCTTGGTTAATTCCAGAAGCTGCTTCATGCTTCGCTTCTTATTTTTGTTCTGTTTGGCTAATTCTTCTAACTTTTGAGTAAATTCTTCCTTATTTATTTTGTCTTTCAGTTGCTCTAATTCTTCTAATAATTTTTCGTCTTTCTTTAATTGTTCCTCATTTTCCTTTAATCGCTGTTTTAGATCTTCTTTAAACTGATCTTCTTCCTTTTTCTCAAGTTGAAATTGCTCTAAATTATCCTGAAGTTTCTTGTTAAAATTTTTCATCAGCTGTTCTTGATTTTTTTGACGCTTTAAAAAATCTTCAAACTTCTTTTTATCATTAAAATTAAGGGCTTCCTTTTCTTTTTGAGTTTTTGATAATTCCTCTAACTTTTTGTCTTGATTCTGTAATTTCTCAAAGGTGTTACTCATATTTTGTATGGTTTCACTCTGCTCGTTTAATTGCTTCTGCTCTTCCTCCGCTTTTGTGCGTTTTCTATAATTGAATACAGTACTCTTGGTGGCTTTATAATTATGGATAACATCATTGTCAAAAACTTCGAAATACAATTGATAGCTTACACCTTCTTTTAAATTGAGTTGATCAGGAAATGCACTTACAAACTCACTAAAGTTAGAGGTAGAAACAGGCAACTGTTTAATTGATTTATCAGATTCGTCACCTGCTGGAAAATAAACGATTTGCAGTTTGCTAAGCCCATAATCGTCAGTCGCCTGACCATAGAAATAAAGACTTTGCTCATCTAGCGAATCTTTTTTCATTTTTACAATAAGTTCTGGACTTAAATCTTTCATTGTACTAATACTATAAGCTAAATTCTCATAATCCCTTAGATTAGCGTTGCTGGTCGAAATACTGTAGCTGTAATTTTTAAAAAGACGTTTATGCACCGTAAATCGCCCATCTTTATTCCTATTAAATTTTAATGTGTCTTCTGCATAAATATTTACATCCGTTGTAGATTTAGTGCTTACGGTCCAGGTCACCTTTGTGCCTTCTGGGATGACAGCCGATCCTGTGCTTTTTAAAACCTCATCTTTCTTTTTTGTATGTGAAGGGTAATCTAAAACCATCTCAAAATTAATAAGACTTGGTGTTTTAATCACATCTAGAAGATAGGGCTTTGAGGTCACCTCATTTGCTATTAGATTAAATTCTATTGCTTCTTTTGGCATATTAAAGGTGTACTGAAATTGTCCCGGAGCTAGTTGTTGTAAAAAATAGGACTGACCATTAAATTGGATTTTAGCATTCTCTGGTATTACGTTACCGACGGTAGAAACCCTGAGTTTAAAGTCTTTGCTTTCAATGGCCTTAAGCGATTCATTAATAACAAAAAATTGGAACGGTGCAGGAGGTTCATATGCTGTTTTATAATTAACAACACGCTTATAACTATCACTAAACCAATGTAGTTCTCCCATTAAAAGTGACAAAAGTAAAATTGCAACTGGTATTGCAGCATATTTTAAATATCTGATATTTGATTTAAAGTTAATGGCTGCTTTAAATGGAACAGGTTTCAATTCTTTAGATTTCTGCTCAATACTGGCCAATAACAAATCAGATTGAGCTCTACTAATTTGTTGATCTCTACTGAGTTGAAGTACATTTAAAAGTTTATCGTTTACTTCTTGAAAATGATTTCCGATGAGTCTGGAAGCTGTTACGTAATCAATTCCTTTTCTGAGTCTAAATAAATGCAAAAGAGGTATTGCTATAAATTTAATAAACAACCCAACCTCAACAGTAATGAACACCCAGAATAATATTGTTCTTGCTGTCGTATTAAGCCATAGAACATACTCGATAAACAAAGTGACGATAAAATAAAGTAATCCTATCGCAAAAAATAATATTGCGCCTTTTAAGAGTTCATTAATGTAAAATCTCTTAATAAACGCTCGTAACTTGTGCTTTATGGCTTCAAAATTGCTCATATTGTATTACAACAGTCTAATCTACAATTTTATTTTAATAGCTTTTCTTTAAGTTTGGTAAGATTCTGTTAATTTAGAAGAATTTAGTGTTAAATGAATTTTGAATTCATAAAAGGTTCATTTTTCATAGTATAAAAAGGAAAATTTTTGTGAAAGACTTAAAGTATTTAGCGGCTTATTCTATTCCTGTATTTACCTTCTTGAGTATTTACGTTAAAGGGTATTGGGCATGGGCTACACCTGTATTTGCTTTTGTTTTAATACCAATTTTAGAGCTTATATTTCCATTAGATTCCTATAATTTAAAATCGGAAGAAGCAGCACACAAACTAAAATTAAAACTTTTTGACTGGTTACTATATCTTAATTTGCCCATAGTATTTAGTTTAGTGTTTTACGGTTTGTACCAGGTAACACAAAGTGTTTTAGAACCATATGAAATAATAGGTATTATCCTTTCACTAGGTATTTTATTGGGTGTGAACGGAATAAATGTAGCTCATGAGCTAGGACACAGACAAAACAGCGCAGAACGTTTTCTTGGAAAATTTTTGTTACTGCCATCTTTTTATATGCATTTTTATATAGAGCATAATTTTGGGCATCATCAGCATGCAGCAACTCCTGAAGATCCTGCAACAGCCAGATATAATCAAAGTGTTTATTCTTTTTGGCTTACATCTACGTTTAGACAATATATAAATGCATGGAAAATTCAGAACAAACTACTCAAATCAAATAAGGCGTCTTTTTTTGCTGTTAAAAATGACATGCTGTGGTATGTACTTTTTCAAACGATCTACTTGATTGTAATAGTATTATTGTTTGGAAAATTAGGGTTAATCGTAGCGGTCGCATCTGGTGTTTCAGGATTCATTTTACTTGAAACTGTTAATTACATAGAGCACTACGGATTAATGCGCTTAAAAACAAAAGCGGGTCGCTATGAGCGGGTTAAAGAAATACATTCCTGGAATTCTAATCATATTATCGGTCGTATTGTATTGTACGAATTAACCCGACATAGCGATCATCATTTTAAGTCTACAAAAAAATATCAAGTTTTAAGTTGCCATGATAACAGTCCACAAATGCCGTTTGGGTATCCGACCTCAATGGTCCTGGCCATGCTCCCACCATTGTGGTTTTATATTATGAATAAACGCATCCCTAAAACCATGATTTTAAAGTACAATTAATATTATTAAAAACTTCGTACCAGCTTCTTTAAACTTCAAACCTATAATTTTATCTTTGCAACTTAGATTCTGAAAAAAAGTTTAGAATCCTAATTTTTGAGTTTATAACTATGTCTAAAAACGTACGTGTGCGCTTTGCGCCAAGTCCAACTGGTCCATTACATATTGGAGGTGTAAGAACCGCTCTATTTAACTATTTATTCGCAAAAAAGCACGGTGGTGACTTTGTACTAAGAATCGAAGACACAGATCAGAATCGATATGTTGAAGGTGCTGAAGATTATATTGTAAACGCATTAAATTGGTGTGGCATTCCGTTTGATGAAGGCCCTAATAAGAACGAAAAATTTGGGCCATACAGACAAAGTGAGCGAAAGCATCTGTACAAACAATATGCAGATAAATTGATCACAGAAGGCAAGGCCTATTATGCATTTGACACCTCAGAGCAACTCGATGCCCACCGAAAATCTCATGAGGCAGAAGGAAAAACATTTATCTACAACTGGCATAACAGGCAAAAAGGCCGCTTGGTCAACTCATTGGTGCTTAGTGACGAAGAAACTAACGATAAAATTGAATCTGGAGAAGACTATGTTGTACGATTTAAGTCACCACAAGACGAAACTTTACACTTAAAGGATATTATAAGAGGTGATATCTCTATTGACACAAATGTCTTAGACGATAAAATATTATTTAAAAGTGATGGCATGCCCACTTATCACCTAGCCAATATTGTAGATGATCATTTAATGCAAATTACACACGTCATTAGAGGTGAAGAATGGTTACCTTCATTAGCATTACATCAATTGCTATACGATGCCTTTGGTTGGGAAGCGCCCGAATTTGCACATCTCCCATTGATCTTAAAACCAACAGGGAAGGGTAAATTGAGTAAACGTGACGGTGATAAAATGGGGTTCCCGGTATTTCCTCTAGAATATACCGCACCAGGCGGTTCGGTTTCTAATGGTTACAGAGAAGAGGGCTATTTTCCTGAAGCTGTGGTTAACTTTTTAGCGTTCTTGGGTTGGAATCCCGGTACAGAACAAGAGATTTTTACTTTAGCAGAACTGGTCAATGATTTTGATCTAAAACGTGTTAATAAGGCTGGCGCTCGTTTTGATCCGGAAAAGACTAAATGGTTTAATCATCATTACATGCAGGAACAACTCGATTTAGATTTGGCCGAACAGTTTAAAGCTAAACAAACTGAACTTTCTGAGATCGATATAAACTACATTGCCCTGGTTGTTGGTCTTATAAAAGAACGTGCCACATTTGTTAGTGATTTTTGGGAATTGAGTCACTTTTTCTTCAAAGCTCCTGAGGCCTTTGATGAGAAAGCCTCTAAAAAAGCATTAAAGGAAGGAACACCAGAAATTCTTAAAAAAATTAGTGATATTGTAACTAAAACCAATGATTTTACCGCACATAATCTTCAAAAAGATATTAAGGGCTGGATAACATCCAATGACATAGGCTTTGGCAAGGTTATGATGCCATTACGACTGGCTCTGGTTGGCGCTTTGCAAGGTCCTGATGTATTTGATATCATGTTTATGATCGGGAAGACTGAAACTGTTAAACGTATCGAAACATTAATTAAGAACATCTAATTAGTCCTGCCTAGCCATAACAATTTTGTAGTAAAAAGAAATTACGCTTTAAAACGTAATAATCGCAGTAAAAGCAAGAAGAGACTGGTTGCCTTTAAACTTTTGGGGTGTACTTGAACTAAGCTCTTTATCGTTCAGTTTTTCCAAGATATTAGTAAAGCCATAGATGTATTGTGCTCTTAATTTAAAATTGCCATACCCTGTGGTTATGCCCACTACCCCATTGGCATTAAATTTTGAAATATCGGAAATATCTTCGGTAAATAAATTGTCGTATCCTGAAATAAAAAGACCTTCTTTAGAATCGTCTTTCAATTCTAATTCTCCATTATACTGAAGCATAGGTCCAACATCAAAAGTTACGATATTACTAATAAGTTTTATATGAAAAAGTAGGGCAACTTGCGCTGTAAGCATTTTGTAATCTACATATTCTTTATTTGACGTTGAAGAATCTTCAGCATTTATATCGATATTATTTTCAGATAACTGTATGTTGTAACTTACGTTATACCATTTGTGAGGAATATCTACTGTAGCTGTTAAACCACCAATGTAGCCTGTGCTGGCTTTTGTATCAAAATTATCTGTATTAATATTAAATTGTGTGATTCCTCCAAATATACCAACGCCATTTTTGATAGCATATCTTCGATGTTGTGCGTAGCTATTTGTAACAAATACTATACAAATAGCTACTAATAGATAAGGAATTGGTTTTTTCATACTATTAATTAGAACGGATTAAAACAAACCTAGACAAAATAATTTAATATTACTTACTTTTAATACATCTAACTTACTAACCTTAAAAAACTTGCTATGGGTCAATTTATTTTAATACCAATTATCTTTTTCGGATTACTTATTATAATCTCTTCATTCTTTATCGTAAAACAACAGACTGCAGCGATTGTAGAGCGTTTTGGACGTTTTCAATATATAGCCCAATCGGGTTTAAGGCTAAAGATTCCACTCATTGATCGTGTTGCTGGTCGTTTAAGCCTTAAAATTCAGCAATTAGATGTTATTATAGAAACCAAAACCTTAGATGATGTCTTTGTTCGTCTAAAGGTTTCTGTACAGTATAAAGTCATCAGAGATAAAGTTTACGATGCATTTTATAAGCTGGATTATCCTCATGATCAGATCACTTCATATGTATTTGATGTTGTGCGCGCCGAAGTACCAAAAATGAAGCTGGATGATGTTTTTGTTAAAAAGGACGATATTGCTTTAGCTGTTAAGGCAGAATTAAATGATGCGATGTTAGATTACGGATTTGACATCATAAAAACATTAGTAACAGACATTGATCCAGATGCTCAGGTAAAACAAGCTATGAACCGCATTAATGCGTCTGAGCGTGAAAAAATTGCAGCTCAGTTTGAAGGTGATGCAGCGCGCATCTTAATAGTAGAAAAGGCAAAAGCGGAAGCTGAAAGCAAACGTTTACAAGGTCAGGGTATTGCAGATCAACGCAGGGAAATCGCAAGAGGTCTAGAAGAATCTGTTGAAGTTTTAAATCGTGTTGGGATTAATTCTCAGGAAGCATCTGCGCTCATCGTTGTTACACAACATTATGACACTTTACAGTCTCTGGGCGAAGAAACAAATAGTAATCTTATTTTACTTCCTAACGCGCCACAGGCTGGTAGCAATATGCTAAATGATATGGTAGCCAGTTTTGCAGCCAGCAATCAAATAGGCGAAGCCATGAAAAATGCAGAGAAAAACAAGAAGAATTCTCAAAAGGAATAGATAAAAAAAGCCTTGATTAAGTCAAGGCTTTTTTTATCATTTTATTCTAATGCCAGGCGCATAAAATTCCGCCCATAACTATCATTGTCACGATCCAAAAACCAGAATTTATA
The DNA here is from genome assembly GCA_013002225.1 of Winogradskyella sp. GTDB lineage: Bacteria > Bacteroidota > Bacteroidia > Flavobacteriales > Flavobacteriaceae > Winogradskyella. The sequence goes on along the minus strand of JABDKL010000115.1, from coordinate 7,392 downwards.
AAGATATACTTAGCACTTTTTCGCTCAAATAAAGCAATTGTTCCGATTATTGGAAGTGCACCAAGTATGCCAAAAATTCCACCATGTAATGCTCCGTGACCAAAGGAGCGATGCTGTTCGCCGTAATCTGCCATAAACGCTTCAAACGAAGCTTTTGCATTTTCCGGATCACCTCCAACCATTCCTAAGGCTCCCCATTGGTGGTTGGTAAATTGCATTAAGAGAATGCTTAACATGGCTGCAAATACTAATGCGAGTCCAAAGATTAAAGCCATATTTCCGCCCTTCATTTTTTCTTCAGTCATTCCGGAGGCTTTCATCCAGGCATTTCCAAATACTTTAGGGCTGTACCACACAGCGCCTATAACCAAAGCAGCGACAGCAGCAACGGGTATTGCTAATACGTTTACAGGTAATTCCATAATAATTAATGATTTTTTTAGTTAGTTTCATTTAAATGTACAAAAAAACCTCAGAAGTCATTATCTGAGGGTTTTTGGAACTTTCAATTATAAAATGTTTTAATGCTCTTTTTTATACTTAGAAACAAGTTCATTTAATTGATCTAAATAATTTTGTAAATCAGCTTTATTAAGGGAAGCGTCTGCATTTGAACCTTCAGGTAAAGTACTTCTGGTTTCATTCAAATATTTCATGAGCTCTGGGTAGTTATCTTCAATGTTCCTAGTAACAGCAGCAATTTCCGTAAGTATATGGTTGGTTTCTTTCATAATATGTCTAATTTATACTAAAATAAGAATTTACTTGGTCCTAAGTTCTCAAAATAGTGTTAAACCTCCTGGGCTTCTTTTACCAAAATCTCATTTTTATCCTCTAGGGCTTTTTCTACAAACTCATTAATAACACTATTACGCTCTAAGTCTTTTTTAAGTAGTTCTTTGAGTACAATCATTACAGCTATACGTGTGCCTGCTTTTTTCACAGCAGTGCCAAATAGAGGCTCTAATTCATCATATGAGACATCTTTGGCTAGTGTTTGTATCTCTGCCTTAGTTTTGATCTGTTTTTCTTCAGATAAGTTTGTGTACTTTTTACCTAATTGTTGAATTACACTGATTGCCGAACGTCTTTGTTGTTGTGGCTTTGTTTTTTTCTGAGTCTGGGTCTTATTTTGGGTTTTTGGTTTTTGTTTTGCCCAACTATCTCTTAAACCAACAGTTTTGTTAAATACCAGCCTGCTAGGCTCAGAATCCTCATCTACGTTAAAATAACCTAAACGTTGAAATTGGTAACGTTCCCCAACTTCTGCTTTAGATAAACTTGGTTCTAAATAACCCGTTAAGACTTTTAAAGAATTTGGATTTAAGAATTCCATAAAATCTTTGGCCTTATCACTATCTGGAGATTCGTGCATAAACAAACGATCATATTCCCTAATCTCTGCTTCTATAGCATGCGCTATGGACACCCAGTGCAATGTTCCCTTGACCCTTCTGGATGTATCTGTGTCGTAGGTACAATGAATTTCTTTAATAGCACCACTCTCATCTTTTACAACATCATTAGCTTTAATGATATATGCATTTTTTAATCGTACTTCTCCACCCAGTTTCAGTCTGAAATATTTATTACCTGCTTCTTCTTTAAAATCTTCTTTTTCGATAAAAATTTCTCGCGAAAATGGTACTTTTCTATAACCAGCGGATTCATCTTCTTGATTGTTTTCTGCATCAAGCCATTCTACCTCACCTTCCGGATAATTAGTTATAACCACTTTTACAGGGTCTAAAACTGCCATCACACGATTAGCTGTTTTATTAAGGTCTTCTCGAATACAAAACTCTAATAGGGATACATCAATTACATTTTCTCGTTTTGCCACACCAACCTTATCTATAAAGGTTCTAATAGATTTTGGTGTATAACCACGACGGCGCAAGCCCGAGATAGTTGGCATTCTGGGATCGTCCCAACCCTTAACTATACCTTCTTCTACCAATCGAAGCAATTTACGCTTACTCATTATGGTATAACTTAGATTTAATCTTGCAAATTCTCGCTGTTTAGGTAATAAAGGCAATTCAGTTTTACCATAATTATATACATGCTCCTTAAACCAATCATACAGCTTTCTGTGTGGTTTAAATTCTAAAGAACATAATGAATGTGATACTTGTTCTATATAATCGCTTTCGCCATGAGTCCAATCATACATTGGGTAAATGCACCAATCGTTACCTGTTCTGTGATGCTTAGCATGTAATATGCGGTACATTATCGGATCTCGCATCAACATATTAGGATCTGCCATATCTATTTTAGCCCTAAGCACATGCGTACCAGCAGGGAATTCACCTGCTTTCATGCGTTCAAATAAATCTAAGTTTTCTTGAATACTTCGGTCTCTAAATGGACTATTAGTACCTATTTGGGTTGGTGTTCCCTTTTGCTCCGCCATTGCTTCTGAAGACTGGCTGTCTACGTAGGCTTTACCATCCTTAATAAGCAATACAGCCCAATTATACAATATTTCAAAATAATCTGAAGAGTATAGTTCGTTTTCCCACTTGTAACCTAACCAAGCAATATCACGCTTTATAGCATCTACATATTCTTGTTCTTCTTTAGTGGGATTGGTGTCATCAAATCTTAAATTTACAGGAGCCTTATAACGTTCGCCTAAACCAAAACTGATACCTATCGCTTTGGTGTGTCCTATATGTAAATAGCCGTTTGGTTCTGGAGGAAAACGAAAGCGTAACTTATCTATGGATAATCCGTCTGCTAAATCTTCTTCTATAATATGCTCAATAAAGTTGAGTGATTTTAAATCTTCTGACATGTAGTGGTTATTAAATATTTGCTCCTTATAAAATAAAATAAAATCTTATCAACAGCGCTGACAAAATTAAGCAAATTGTAACATTAATGCACTATTCAATACATATAGTGTAAATGAAAAAAGAAAGCAAAATGAACTACAAATGTCCAAAATGTGAAAATACAACTTACGAGATTGGAGAAATGAGAGCTACAGGTGGTACACTCTCTAAAATATTTGACGTACAGAATAAGAAATTTACATCTGTTACTTGTAAAAAATGTACCTATACAGAATTCTTTAAAGCCAAAACAGGAGCGCTAAGCAATATATTTGATTTTTTCACTAATTAAAATATTTGGTTTTTATAAGTCATAAGGATTACTAATTTTTAGGCGTTGATGTTAATTTAGATATTCTTAATTAATATTACTTTTGCGCTATGGGAATAATAAAAGTTGAAAATATTCGTGTTTATGCACATCACGGTTGTTTAAAAGAAGAAACTGCGATTGGTAGTGATTATCGTGTAGACCTGGTAGTTAAAGCTGATTTGAAAGCTTCTGCTCAAAGTGACCAACTAATTGATACCGTAGACTACGTGTTTTTAAATAAGGTGGTTATAGAGGAAATGAAAACACCTTCTAAATTACTCGAAACTGTCGCTCAGCGTATTTTAAATCGCATATTTTTAGAGGATACTATGGTAACAAAGGCAAGTGTTTCTGTAAGTAAGATTAACCCACCAATAGATGGCGACGTGCAAATGGTAACCATAAAACTTACTGAAAGTCGAAAAAACCTAAGTAACTAGGGTTAAAACCGAAATATTTATATATTTGCCCTCGCATAAGGGTGTCGTGGCCGAGTGGCTAGGCTTGGGTCTGCAAAACCTACTACAGCGGTTCGAATCCGCTCGACACCTCAAAAAAAGAGATACTTAACTAAGTATCTCTTTTTTATTTGAAATAAATAAACTGATCTAAAAATTATAGCTGACGTATATTAACCAATCCTCCTACTCTTTTTATTCATTTACACGCCTTCAAGATATATTATAAGACCCTTGACAGATGATGGTAATTTAAAATCGACGTTATGGGATTTTCTATAGGCTTTAATATCGCTCTTACGGGTTTTGTAAAGTTTTTTTAATTGCCCTAAAGATTTAAAGCTTTTTAGGGTATTGTCTTTCAGTATCAAATAATCGAGAACCAAATCAATCTTATAGCGCTTAGGAAGCTCCATCGCATAGCGATTTCCTTCCATATCAATTGAAGATAAAGGGGTGCTAGAAGTTGTTTGGGAGGATCCTCCATAGGCATTTCTACCTTCTGTAGTTGTTGATAGGTTACATGTATATTCTAAATACAGTTTTACATCAGAATTTAATAGTAGCTCTAGAAATTTTCCATCTTTTATGATGAACTTAGTGTTTGCGACATACACAGTATCGACAAGCATTCTATCGTTTTTACCTAATCCTAAAATATTATCTTCAACTTTAATTGCAAAATTCTCTGATAGTGCATTATAATTTATTAAGCCTGTTTTTTTAGTACCATCCTTCATAAGCATATAGCCTTCTGTGAAGTCTGGAAACACGTAATGCCTAGATTGATCTGATCTTTCTTGTGCATAGAGAAAGCAACTCATGCCAATTATAAAAATACTATTTAATAAATATTTCATTCTAAGTGTTTTATAAAGATAGATGAATTGATATGGATTAGCTATTGCCAATTGGATTAACCCGCTCAATCTGTTCTTTACTTTTTTCATAGAGCTCAGGAAATAAGCCTTGCGTGAGTAAAATAATTCCGAAACCTAAAATAACTAAAGAAACAATTTTTTTTGTTTTAAATATTAGCCTGGGCGTTAACTTACTTCTCAATCGTTTTGCTGCGGCAATTTTAAACAAATCACAAACAAAATAAGAAATAAGCATTGTGGTAATAAAAATAACAACGCCGTTATCTGATTCTGTTATCGATGTACCTATTACAATAAAACCCAGCCAACCTAAAAGTACACCAATGTTTATAAAATTAAGCAAGAAACCTTTTATAAAAAGCTTTCCATAATCCTTTTTAGGTAGTTTAATTTTATGATGTTCTCTGACAATGGATCTAAATGATTTTGAGGTTTTTATAAAACTAATAATACCATAGACAACAAGCAAAACGCCACCAAACACAAGAAGTTTTGGGTCATCTTTAATTTTATCTAATAAGGTATCGGTGCTTTTGAAGATAACGAGTATAAAAACTATATCGGCTAAAATGACACCTAAATCAAAAATTAAAGCACTGGTAAAGCCTTTTGTGGCACTCGTTTCTAGCAACACAAAAAAAACAGGTCCGATGGTGAAGGCTAAAATAATACCAAAGGGTATGGCTGTTAAGATATCGTCTAACATGTAACTTTTGCGGTTTACACAAAAGTAATAAATCTAATTAGGAAATTACATACGTTTTATGGTGCCACCTAAAACACGACTCTCGTTAATTGTATTAGGATTTCCATATATATAAATATTCCCACCAACTTTAACACTAGCTTCTACCAGTTCGGTAGCATTTATATGGGCTTCACCAGCTGCGTTAACACTAACTTCTGATCGTTCGGTAACAAAGGTTTTTCCATTAAAAATACCACCTGTATAGATGGCTATATCCTGATTTTTTGAGTTTCCATTAACATTAATAATACCACCAGTGACTGCGCGAAAATTTGCATATGTAGATTTTATAGTTGCCGTAATTTCTGCACCTTCTTGCACTTTTAAATCGATCTCATATTGGTCTAATGAATCGTTTACAATAACATTGGCGCCCTCATTAGCATCAATAACGTCAACTGAAGTATAATAAAGTATCACTCTAGTGTTATTACCGTCAAAACTTTCTTCGAGATTCATCCGTATTTTAAGCGTTCCATTTTTATTGGTAATGACAACATCATTACGATTACTTCCAGTAATACTAACCTTATTTTCGTTAGATTTAATCATTGTGAGATTAATTAAATCATAAACTTTTACAGTAGAAAATTCACCAACAGTGTGCTCTCTGCTATTTTGTGCATATAATACTGAGCTTAATAGCATCGAAAGAAGAAAAATTAATTTTTTCATGGTGTTAATTGATAAGATGATTAATAGTTATTCTACCACTTTTACAGCAGTACCTGTTACAGAAACCATTGGGTAATTGTTTGAGGCAAATTCAATTTCTACTTTTATACCAACCACTGCATTTGCCTTGAGTTTAGTCGCATTTTCTTGTAATCTTTGAAATGCGATTTCCTTAACATTATCTATACTTGATTGTATTTTTTGGGAATATTTTGAAATGCTAAAACCCATAGTAATGGCGTCTTCATTCATAGCAACTCCAGTAACTATACCTAAGTAATCCATGATTTTAAAGCCTTCGATTGAATTTGTTGTAGTTAAAATCATACTCAATAAATATTACAATAAAAATCGTTTCTATTAAATTGGTTCTACCTATTATTTTTACTCATTTTCTGGTTTCCCTACCATGTAAAAATCGAGATGTTTTTTGACTAAATCCGTATTTTTTACTTTCACAATCACCTCATCTCCAAGCTGATAAACGACACCTGATTTTTTACCTACCATAGCATACTGATCTTGATCGAACTGATAGTGATCGTCTTTCATATCCCTAACACTTACCATGCCTTCACATTTATTAGAAATAATTTCTACATAAATTCCCCAATCTGTAACACCAGAAATAACTCCTAAAAATTCCTCGTCCTGGTGGTCTTGCATAAAACGTATTTGCATGTACTTTATTGAGTCACGTTCCGCTTTTGTGGCTAAGTATTCCATGTTACTCGAGTGTCTACACTTTTCCTCGTAGATTTCCTCGTTAGCAGATTTTTCACCGTCTAGATACTGTTGTAATAAACGATGTGCCATTACATCCGGATATCGACGTATTGGAGATGTAAAGTGGCTGTAGTAATCGAAGGATAATCCGTAGTGACCAATATTATGGGTCGTATACTCAGCCTTAGACATAGTACGAATGGTCAAGGTATCTACTAAATTTTGTTCCTTTTTACCAACAACATCTGTAAGTAATTTATTTAAAGAAGATGCAATACTTCCCTTATCCTTAAAGTTTAGTCTATGTCCAAATCGACCAACAACAGTCTGTAATTGTGCTAATTTAGATTCGTCTGGCTCATCGTGTACACGATAAACAAAAGTCTTTTCTGGTTTCATTTTACCAACAAACTCAGAAACTTTTCTATTTGCCAGCAACATAAATTCTTCAATCAGTTTGTTAGCATCTTTACTGGTTTTAAAGAATACTCCAACCGGATTTGCATCTTCGTCCAAGTTAAATTTTACTTCAACTTTATCAAAAGAAATTGCGCCTTCCCGCATCCGTTTAGAACGCATTTTTTTAGCAAGTCTATCTAAAACTAATACAGCTTCAGCAATTTCTGGTTTTGTATTGTATTGGTTTTCTGTAAGTGAAACTTCTTTCGGAATTGTTGTATCAAATGACGAAATATCTCTTTTCCTTTGAATTTCGAATTTTGGATTATTCTCTATGATGGCTTGTGCT
>JABDKL010000146.1 GCA_013002225.1 Winogradskyella sp. | reverse complement strand
ACACTGAACGTGTTGTGAGAAACGCAGAAATTCCAGTATTAGTGGTTAAAAATGAAATAGTTAATATTAATTTTGAAAATGTTGTTTTTGCAACAGATTTCGATTTGGAGAATGTAGAGCCATACTTAAAAGCTTGTAAGGTATTTAATAAACTGGGTTCTAAACTTAAAATGCTCTATGTAAACTTACCAAACGAAAACTTTAGAAGTACTGTTGAAATAGAAAAGCGTATTGCAGAATTCTTACAAACTGCAGATGGCAATTTAGAAAGTTTAAATAATGTAGCTTACCAAGCAGATTATACAGTAGAACAAGGTGTTGTAAATTATGCTAATAAAATAGGAGCAGACCTTATTGCTATTCCTACACATGGTAGGACAGGAGTAACGCATTTCTTTTCTGGAAGTATTGGAGAAGATATAGTAAACCATTCGTCGCTTCCTGTAATGACGTTTAAGATTTAAATAGTAACGTTTTAATTATTTATAAAAGCACAGATTTTTCTGTGCTTTTTTGATATTGTCGTTTATCGGTTGGTATAAGGGCCGTTTCCCAAAGGGTATGGCTTATATACATTGCTAGCCTTTTTGTTATTTTTTATTTAGAGCTTCAATTCTTTCTTTATAGTAATCGTCACCACTTATTTCATAGGCCTTGTTTAAGTATTTTAAGGCATTCTCTTTGTCGTTTTGAGATTCATAATACTCAGCCATCGAATCATAAGCATTTGCACTTGTTGGATTATACTTAATATTCATTTCAAAAAACATGAACGCCTTCTTAGGTTGTCCCATTTGCATATTCATGTAGCCATAGCCATTTAACATTTCGTCTATCATTGGTGCAGTGGGAACACCAAAATGTTCGGTATAGATTTTTTCCTGCTCCTTCAATAGCGAAATCAATTCTTCTATTGGGGTTTCTGGATTATTATACTTTTGCGGAGATTTAAACTGATACCATTCAAAAAGAAAAATCAGCCCATCTCTTATTGATGGTAACGGAACTGTACCATGTAAATCTTCATTATAAACCTTCCATGAAAAATTTAATCCATTCTGTTTTTGAGATTTAGTATAATTTGAAAACTCAATGATTGAACGCGCAAACAGAGTAAATTCTGAAGAGTCATCCATAATATTCTCCATGGTTATTTCTTCATTCCACATATGTAGCTGCTCTGCTGCTAAAGAAACATAAAGGGATTTGCCTTCATAACTTTCGGTACCCAACTTTTCTTTTGCCTCCTTCAATAATTTTTGGTCGTCCCAATCCAAACTTGGATCTATGGCTATATAATTTTGAAAGAGATGTTTATGATTAACCAACATATTTATAGTAAACAACCCGGCATAAGAATGCCCTATTAAGGTACGATAGGCCGTGGTTGGATACTTACTGTCAACATATGGGATGAGTTCCTCCTCCATAAATTTAGTAAAGGTTTCTGCACCTCCAGTTTCATTATCCATTGCACTACCGCGTCTCATTTTTATCTGCGATGTAGTTAAATCTCTTGTTCGGTTGCTGCGATTAGAAATCCCAACAAGAATCATATGTGGTAGGTAATGCCCCCAGTAATTACCATAAACAGCTTCCAAAGTGCTTTCTAGTGAAAATCCATCCATTAGATAAATCACAGCATATTTTTCATCATTATCCAGCTGAAAATTATCTGGTAATCTTACCCAAAAGTCACGGCTTTCACTTAAAGTTTTAGAAAATATGGAATCCACTATTCGATTTTGAAATGGCTCCGTTTGGGACTCAGTTGTTTGTGCAATTGCATGATGATTTACCATTAAAATCGCTCCAATAATTGCTAATAAGTAGATGTGATATTTCATTAATTATTTTTGAATTTAAATACAAACGTTACACTAAAAATTTATTTTGGTTATTAGTTGTTCATAATAAAGGCTAACGGCAGTCTGTGCAAATACCGTCCTTTAAAAATACACAAATCATGAGAAGCGGCATGAAGGATGGTGTATCGAAACTTTACTTCTCATGCTGGCATGGTAGATCAGGTCTCTCAACACAGAAATAGTAGCTAAAAGGCTGTTTAGGGCCTTTTTTAGCCCATTATGCCCCAGAATAGATATAGATCTCCTGATGTTGTAACAGAGGAGGATTATAGAGAACTCAGTAGAGACCTTAGGTATAGTTTTGAGTAGGGTATGGGTGTATCCCCACTGCCTTTTTATAGTGCCAAAAGGATGTTCAACTATAGCTTGTCTTCGTTTGTAGAGTGGTTTATTATGTCTGATATTGTAAGCATTATTTTGAATAGCCTTATCCGATAGGTATCGATCGATATACCTCCCTTGATGGCTATTTCTATTACCCTTAGACACACATTGATTTATGAAGTGGCAGTTCTTACAAATAGAATACTTAATATTGTATCTATCGAACTGTCCTGATATACGCCCTTTTCTATCTCTCCTTTTATATCGTGCTTGCTTAGTAAGAGTTTGACCATTTGGACAGGTGTAAGTATCATTATTGTCGTTGTATAAGAAGCTCTCCTTTCTGAGAAAGACAGGCTTTGAGAGATCAGTTTGCTTAGGCTTTTTAGGAGCAGCTACGAGAGTTTCGATATTGTTATCATGGCAAGTTTGAATTTGCTCTCCAGTGTGATATCCTTTATCTGCAAGGACAGTCAAGAAATCGTCCTGTTGTAACTTAAGTGCCTCTTTAGCTTTTAAAGCCATGGGCGCTAAAGCACGATGATCATTCTTGTTAGTGACTTGATAATCAACAATAAGGTTGTTTTTACTATCAACTGCAGATTGGATGTTATAGCCAACCTCAACAATTCTCATGTGAAGGGGTAGTGCTCTAGCATCAGGATCTGTAGTTGAGATCTGAGTTTCATCAGTGTTGTTAAGCTGCTCATTGAGCTGATTATACTTGTCTCTACGTTGATCTAGTTTTTGCTTGAGGCTTTCATCTCTATCATTCTCGTCAAGGCCCTTGATGTATTCCTCAAATTGCTCATCGATGTAATGAAGATGTTTATCAATCTTACGTTGATTGTAATTATTCTTCTTCGAATTCTGTGCTCTGAACTTTGAACCATCAATTGCAACAGTTTCCTTTCCATAAAGGTCTAACTTGAGACAGAAGTCCCGAAAAAAGATGAAAAGATTAGCAAACCCCTGAGGATTATCTTTTCTAAAATCAGCAATGGTTTTATAATGAGGCTTTTGGTTTTCCAGGAGCCACCAGAGTTCGATATTAATCTTACATGCATGTTCTAATTTTCTAGACGATCTAATGCCATGTAGATATCCATATAAATAGAGTTTTGCGAGAATCTCGGGAGGATAAGCTGGTCTACCTTCTTTTGACTTACCCTTTACAATAAAGCCGAGATTCTCCATATCAGAGGCATTAATAAAGGCATCTATTACTCTAGCTGTACTGTCTTGAGAAACATGCTCTGCCAGCGATAGCATCATCAACTGGTCACGATCATTGTTCTTGATTTGAGGCATAAATAGTGATTATAAATACCTCAATAAGATACGGAAATAGAAGGTCGTGAGAAAATATAAATAGATATTATTTACATATGTTTTTGCACAGTCTGACGGTGTATCAAATTGATCGATAAAATTGATATCCCCATATCTTTTTTCTTCATTGTATCCAGCCCATGTTTCCGTAATGTTCTTATATCGATCAACTATTGAGAGAATATCTCTTTTGTTATCGAAATTGTCAGGTTGGGTTAATGCTTCATTTACTTCACTCCAGGAACCACAAATTCCTTCTAAAACTATACCTTTTTCAAACATTTTTTCTATTTCAGGCAATAGTGTATTTGCTTTAAGATCAATCAAATAACAAATTATAAATGCATTTAGATCGCTATCAATTACATTGTCAGAAATGTTACTGTTAAGGAAAAACTGTATCACATCGTTGAACCAGTCTAAAATTTCATTCATTCTTTCTGGATGATGCAATGCGATTTGTACAACCACCTCAGGAAAAACAGTTCGCGCATATGTGTTTATGCCAGGTTTAAATAAAAATTCCTTACATAGTTGCAGGTTGTTGGATGCAATCTTGTATACAGGTTCCCACAATATTTCGACAATAAAATCTCCAATATAAAGTTCAAGATATTTCTCTGATTGACTTAGTACATGAAATAGTGTATTGATACTTTCGTAGGCTTGCAGCTCTCCCAAAATAAAGATCGCATGCATAACGAAATTCATTGTTTCTTCATTCCATCCATCTTCATCC
>JABDKL010000106.1 GCA_013002225.1 Winogradskyella sp. | reverse complement strand
AACATTGAGGTTGACCAGTCAGGTAAAGACGTTTCCAGAGCGTGTTTTTTACCATACGACCCAACAGCCTTTCTACATAAAAGACATCAAGCATTATGACTAAAATATTTAACCCAAAAGATTGGTTAGAAGTTCCTAAAGAGCCAACAAAACCAAAAAGCAACACAGCAACAACCAATGTTGTTGCTGTTGCTGATACAGACATTGAATCCTACATTTCAGCAATCGAGCAATCAAGCACAGACATAACAGGAAGTTATGCCACTTGGAGAGATTTAGGCTTTGCTTTAGCAGAAGAATATGGAGAAACAGGAAGAGATTATTTCCATCGTATAAGTAAAAATTATGCAGGTTACGATACCAAAGAATGTGATGCACAATTCGATAAATGCTTAAACGCAAAAGGACACGGAATTACAATTGCTACCTTTTATCACTATGCACATCAATCAGGTGTCAAACCGACTAAACTACAAAACAACAACGAAGTTGCAACAAAGGTTGCAACTGTAGTTGACACACCAAATGAATCTATGCCAACAATACCAGAAACGGTATATGAGAATTTGCCACAGTTTTTACAACAAGTTGTAAACCCTGCTAATGGACAGGAAGAAAAGGACATTTTATTGTTAGGCGCATTAACAGCATTTAGTGCGTGTTTTCCTAAACTCTTCGGAATCTATGACCAACGTAAAGTGTTCAGCAACTTATATTTATTTGTAACCGCACCTGCATCTGCAGGTAAAGGAAGGCTTAACCAAATTAAAAATTTGGTAGAGCCTGTACACAAATTAAAACGAGAACAAGCCAAAGTGCTAAAACAGCAATTTCAAGCAGAAACTGCTACTTACAATATGAACAAAGGCAAAGATGAAAACTTGGAAAAACCAAGTAAGCCACCAGAACGAATGTTGTTTATTCCTGCTAACAATAGTGTAACAGGCGTATATCAATTAATTTCTGATAATAAAGGCAGAGGGTTAATTTTTGAAACCGAAGGCGATACGTTAGCACAAGCCTTTAAAAGCGATTATGGTAATTATTCCGATGGTTTTCGTAAAGCCTTTCATCACGAAACTATAAGCTATTATCGCAGAACAGATAGAGAATATGTAGATATTGAAAAACCGTGTTTATCAACAGTATTATCAGGTACACCTAAACAAGTGGCAACCTTAATACCCAATGCAGAAAATGGTTTGTTCAGTCGTTTTATGTTTTACTATATGAATATTAAACCAACTTGGAAAAACGTGTTTCAAAATAGCAATAAAGTAGGTTTAGATGATTACTATAATCAATTAGGTAGTGAGTTTTTGGGACTTTACAAAACGCTAAAAAACAATCCAGAGATTGAAATACGATTAACCACAACCCAACAACAGCAATTCAATACGTTTTTTGAATCCTTACAAACCAAATACATCAACCTACAACCCGAAGAATACATCGCAACAATAAGGCGATTAGGCTTAATTGCGTTTAGGATAATGATGCTATTCACAGCTTTCCGCATTATGGAAGATGGTGATGTAAACGCAACTAAAGAATGTGAGGATATAGATTTTGAAAATGCACTAACTATTATTTCAATTTTAGTAAAACATAGTAGTAAAGTGTTTAACGACTTACCTATTGAGCAAAAAGCAACAAAACGTTTAAATAGAAAAGAACGCTTTTTAGAAAGTTTGCCAAAGCAATTTAGCAGGCAAGAGTATTTAGATTTAGCAACAAAGCAGAGCATCCCACACAAAACCGCAGAAGGCTATATTACCAAATTTGTAGAAGCAGGTTTAATACACAGAGAAGCACACAATAACTATTCAAATCCTGCAAAGACGTAATTAAGGATTTTAAGGATTTAAGGAATTAAAGATGTTATGTCAGCCTATAGCCTTACTTTTTGTTTATTAATGTCAGTTTGTAAGCTGACGAAATATTTGTTTATGTCAGGTTAAAACCTTACGTTTGTAAATAATATGTCAGTCTAAAGCCTTACGTTATGAACAAGAAGAGATTACAATTAGAACAATTAGACCGAAAATTAAAAGGGTTTAATACAGCTGCTCAAGTAACGCCACCACCCACTGGTTGGCTCAAGGCGGTAAGAGTATCTTTGGGTATGTCTTTACAGCAGTTGGCAGATAAATTGTCTATTACAAAACAGAGTGTACAGGAGATTGAAACAAGGGAAAAAGAAGGAAACATAACCCTCAAAACCTTAAAGGATACTGCAAGTGCGCTCGATATGCAATTGGTATATGGCTTCGTGCCTAAAGATGGTACGTTAGATGATTTAATAGAGCGAAAAGCCAAAGAATTGGCGATACGCATTGTATCCAGAACGTCTAATACAATGAAATTGGAAGATCAAGAAAACTCTAAACAGCGCATTAAAAAAGCGATTGAAGAGCGCACAGCCATTATTAAAAACGAAATGCCAAAAATGCTATGGGATTAAACTTGGACTACATAGATGGGCAAACCCCAATTGATGAAGAAGAAAAAGAGGGCTTACTCATAGAAACCATATCCACTAAAGGTGAATTGGACGAGTTCGAACAACTCAATATCGAAGAAGCCTTACAGTGGATATTTGGTAAAAAGTTCAAACCCCAACAGGTGTTCACAGAAAAATTTATTTGTGACTTACATAAGCGTATGTATGGCAATGTGTGGGCGTGGGCTGGAACATTCAGAAAAACAGAAAAAAACATAGGGGTTAAGAGTTATCTAATCCCAATGCAGTTAAAAGCGCTTTGTGATGATACGCTGTTCTGGATAGAAAACGAAACCTATCCACCAGAGGAAATCGCAATTCGTTTTAAACATCGTTTAGTAAGCATACACTGTTTCCCTAATGGAAATGGGAGACATAGTAGATTAATGGCTGACATTATTATTGAAAAGCTATTTGGCAAAGAACCCTTTTCTTGGGGTGCGGCTAATCTCTCTAAAGATAGTGATACACGTAAAGCCTATTTAAAGGCTGTAAAGCAAGCCGATAATAATCAATACCAACCCTTGTTGGACTTTGCAATTTCTTAATTCCCCAATATCCTCAACTTCCTCATTATCTGTTAACAACTGTTTATATCTTTTTATTTTCCTTTACTTACTTTTTCTTACATTAGACAGATATTGACAAGTCAAAATCTCTCTAAAATGACATTTGGTAATTATATAAGGAAGTTAAGGGAAGAAAAGCAACTATTACTTCGTGAGGTTGCCTCTCAAATGAATATCGATACCGCCTTATTAAGTAAGATTGAACGTGGAACACGTATCGCCAGAAAAGAACAAGTAGAGGATTTGGCAGAGGCTTTAAATGAAAGTGAAAATGAGTTACTAAAGCTTTGGATGGCGGATAAAATTGTCAAAATGATTAAGGATGAATCCAACAGTACGGAAATCCTCAAAAAAGTAGAAGAAGAAATTAAGAACTTAACCAACAAAAAACAGCAGCTTTAAATGGCATTATTTCAAACATCAGTAATAAAAACATATCTGGCGCAACAAGATAATTCAGTAGTAGAGCGTGCCTATAAAAAATATACCAAGTATTTTCACAATGCTACCATTCAAGAGAATATTAAAAACTCTAAAGAAGAACAGTACCAGGCAAAGTTTCTGGACGAGCTGTTTGTCAATGTCTTGGGTTATACGCTAAATCCAAAGCCTGATTTTAATATCACTACCGAGTTTAAAAACCAAAAAGGCGCAGGTAAAGCAGATGGAGCTATTTTAAAGGAAGCTAAAGCAATTGGCGTAATTGAACTAAAGGGAACAAATACCAAAGATTTAGAAAGCATCCGCAAACAGGCGTTCGACTATAAAGCCAATCAAAAAGGCTGTGTGTATGTCATTACATCCAACTTTGAGAAGTTGAGGTTTTACATCAACGACGCTACCGAGTTTTTAGAGTTCAATCTCTTTCAATTAGCACCCGAAGAATTTGCTTTAATGTACCTATGCTTACAAAAGGATAACATTCTTAACAATCTACCGCTAACCATTAAAGAAGCGTCTTTAGTTGAAGAAGACAAGATTACCAAACAGTTTTACAATGACTATTCCGTATTTAAACGCGAACTCTTTAGAGACCTCGTAAAACGCAACGCCAAACGCATTAAAATGGATGCTGTCATTGCGAGCGAAGCGCGGCAATCTCTTGAAGAGAACAACGCGAATGAGA
>JABDKL010000094.1 GCA_013002225.1 Winogradskyella sp. | reverse complement strand
TAACAGATTCTTGTAAATCAGAGCGCCACTTATTAATAGCATTTATAACCTCTAATGGTTTGCCTATAGGTGGTGTGGGAATAGGTACTGGATCTATAGCATCATCATCAATTGTTTCGGCTATCACTTCGGGTATATCTATATATCCAGCAACGTTTCCTTTTTTATTTATATAATTAGCTTTATGTGCAGGTACTTTAATTTTCATTGCTCACCCTTTCTAAATACAAATCAAGCCATTTATTACCATATTCTTCCGCTAATACCTCTAGCTCATCAATTGACACACCATCTTGTTGACGCCAACAAAAAGGTACTAAAAAAGCGGATAGAAAAGTTCTACGTTTCATTGTATTTCTTTATTGTGAAATAAAAATCTATTACTGCCCATATAAAAGCAACGTAAACCGGCCAATAAACTTGGTCTTTAAAAATCAAAACAATACTAACAATTGTGAAAATTAATTTAGAAATAAAATTACTTGTATATGGCTGCATTTTATAAATACCCCTCAATCACATCAAAAGCACTCTTTCGATAATCAAAAATAGGATTCTCGTTCATAGCGTGGATTGTCCAATGCCATTTATATTTATTTAAAATAGGTAGCGCTAAAGAGAAAAACTTTCTAGGATCGTGGTATTGTGTGTTACAACCTACCTCGCCTACATAAATTCTCTTTTTATGTTTTATACTCCAGATTCTAGCAGACCTTAAAGAGCGTTTGATAGCTTTTTGGGTTAGGTGCGAATGACTATAAAAGTGCACCTGATACCAGATATTTGAAACCTCTAACGGGTGAAAGTTTTTAAAATCAATATGTCCATTTGTAGTTGAGATAGATATAGGTTTTTTTGTTAGCTTTCTAATCTTACGAGCTAATTTACTTGCAGCTCTATGCCATGCCATATTAGCACCTGCTGGCTCATTGCATAAATCAAAGCAAGCAATCTCTGGTCTATTTAACGCATAAATTGAATCTAGCCAGCATAGTTCCCACCTACGACGTGTTTGCTCATCAAAGCATATCTTATGCGTTACCCGTCCTCTATAGTTTACAGCACCACCAAAAGGAGAGTGACAATCAACTACAATTTTAACCTTTAGTTTCTCGTGTACTATCATGTTACATAGTCTAACGATTTTATTTATCTGATCATCCCACCATGCTTTATAGTATTCAAATGACCAGTTTCTAAAATCGTCATCATAATCACTAGCTAGTACATAGCGTGGATCTGGTGCTAGTATTTGATAGCGTACTAAATTACCACCCATAGCCGCTGTTTCTCTAACGCCGTTTTGAATAGTACCAAAATCAACGCCATAGGTGCCTATCTGAAATCCTGTTTTCACCCTAGCCACCATGCAAAAAAACAAATTGTTAAAAAAATCCCTATAATAGCGCCATATAAAATGCCCATACAACAAGCAATAAAACTATCGGCTCTACATTGCGCTAGCTCTTCTTGATAAACTCTAGCTAAGTTCTCGTCTGTATGTTGCATAATCTCTCTTATTAAAAACAAACAATTCCTTCCTGGTCCCTACATACAACAGAGGGTTCTCCGGTTAATGTGGTGCTTTCGTAACAAACAGTGCAGGAGCCACCACTGGCCCCCGCACTCTCACTACCTCCACAGCTTACTAAAAATAACGTTATTAGTGTGAATAAAGTTTTCATATCATCCTCTTTTTTTGCCTAGCCTTAGCGTTTTGAATCGCCCGATCACCACCAAGCTTTACCTGCAAGTTATAGCGTGTTTCGACCTCGCAGCCTGGAACGTTTTCTCCGCTCTCCAACGCTTCCTTTATAACTGTTAGCTGCGGAGTTGATACCACTTTGCAGTATTCGATAGGCACCGCATCAGGCTCAGTTACTACAGTCTTTTCAGACCGTTGATAAAACAGCGCCACTTTATCGTTAACAAAATCCGACTCATCAGAGGGTTCTAGTAAATTTGTAATAGCCCACTTGATAAAATCTAGCCGTTTTTCATAATAGCGTAGTTCGTTTTGCATCTCATCAATTAGCGGTTTTAACTCCGCTTTTTTACCCTCAGATTTAGCCTTAGTGTTTAAGTACCAAGTGCCTAACTCTGTTAGTAGCTCGTCTTTGGTTTTTCCCTTACACGCTACAGTTACTTGATCTAGTACATCTACCTGTACGCCTTTAGTAAACCCGATTTCGCCGATCTGCTCATGCACCATATGGAGCGCGGTTTGTAAATCCGAGCCTGCCTCTGGAAGCACCGTGTCTATTGAGCTTGTCATTGTGCTACCCCCGCAGTTTCAACCACTAGCGCTCTAGCTAGTTTTTTAATCTCAACAGGGGATCTATAATAGCCCAGCTCTTTATCTAGTTCTGC
>JABDKL010000074.1 GCA_013002225.1 Winogradskyella sp. | reverse complement strand
CGCCTATAGTTTCTGTCTCCTCCATATAATCATCGGGGTTATTAGTATTAATTTCTATGTTAATTTCTTGAGCCTCTTTTGATACTATCTTCTCAAGACCTTCGAGCCATTTTGCTAAATTTATTTTAAAAAGTTTTTACAATATATAGAGAACAAAAGAAAATACTTAACATCTAATTGCATTCACCATTTCTTTCCTCTTACTTCTCTTTCAACAGTCTATTTATGTTATTACCGATTAGTTCCGAATAAGTTTTGATTCTCATTTTTGGAGTCATTTTGGTAATGAAGCACAACGGTTGGTGTATGGTGCGTTTGCATCCCGAAGGGTGCATATGCACTATACATAGTGTTGTGCTTAGTTTTTACTTACAGTAAATCTAATCATTTTTATAGTTTGCTTTTGCTAAATCAAAACTTGAAACAAATCTGGCTTATCATTCAAATATTCTCCAAAGAAATTTTTTGTTTTCATTTTTAGAATCAGTCCGTCTAAATCCCTTGGGTTACTTATTTCTAAACCAACAATGGCTGGACCTGAATTTCTGTTGTGTTTTTTGGAATATTCAAAATGGGTAATATCATCATTTGGACCTAAAATATCATTTAAAAACTCTAGTAAAGCACCTGCTCTTTGCGGAAATTTTATGATGAAATAATGTTTGTGTCCAGAATGAAGCAAAGCACGCTCTTTTATTTCTTCTGTTCGAGTAATGTCATTATTTGAGCCACTAATTAAACAAACTACATTTTTACCTTTTATTTCAGTAGAAAACTGGTCTAAAACTGCTGTGGTTAACGCACCAGCAGGTTCAACCACAATAGCGTTTTTATTGTACAAATCTAAAATAGTTTGGCACACTTTTCCTTCGTGAACGGTTACCATTTCGTCTAAATTTTCTTTACAAATTTCAAAGTTTAAATCACCTACTTTTTGGACAGATGCGCCATCAGTAAATTTATCTATGTTTTCTATTTTTGTGTTAAATCCATTAGTTATTGAAACAGACATTGAAGCTGCGCCTTTTGGTTCAACACCTATAATTTTTGTGTTGGGAGAAAGTTCTTTAAATATACTGGAAACACCAGCAGCCAAACCACCACCACCAACAGGCAAAAACAAATAATCTACAGGTGTTTTGCTTTGTGCTAATATTTCTAAAGCAATGGTTGCTTGCCCTTCTATTACTTTTATATCGTGAAAAGGATGTACAAAAGACATCTTTTTTTCTTTGCAATAATCTGTGGCTGCATAAGAAGCATCATCATAAGTATCGCCATTTAAAACCACTTCTACATAATCTCCGCCAAACATTTTTACTTGTTCTATTTTTTGATTGGGTGTAGTCGTTGGCATAAATATAACACCCTTTATTTTTTTTGCTTTACAAGAAAAAGCAACACCTTGCGCGTGATTTCCTGCACTGGCACAAACGACTCCTTGCTCTAATTCTTCGCCAGTTAATGATGAAATTTTATGATAAGCTCCTCTTATTTTATAAGAACGAACGCCTTGTAAATCTTCTCGTTTAAAAACAATATTAGCCTCATATTTTTCAGACAAATACTGATTTTTTTGTAATGGCGTTTCCAAAACAACATCTCTTAAAAGAGATGCTGCTTTTTTCACGTTTTCTAAAGTAATATATTGAGTTTCTGAGGTCATTTTTTTAGTTTTTGCATTGCGCTCATAGAAGTTCTCAAAGTCGCACCTATTTTTTCTATTGGATGATTTCTCAAAGCTTGATTTACTGCTATTAATTTTTTATTATCCACTTGATTATCTATTGAAAATTGTTTTCCTATTAAACGTGTTTCTATGTTTGTCATAAAATTGGCTAATAATGGTTTACAAGCATGATCAAATAAATAACAGCCATATTCTGCGGTATCAGAAATAACTCTGTTCATTTCATATAGTTTTTTTCGAGCTAGTGTATTGGCAATTAATGGTGCTTCGTGCAGTGATTCGTAATAAGCAGATTCTGCTTTTATTCCTGAAGCTGTCATAGTTTCATAAGCCAATTCTACACCTGCTTTTATGAAAGCTGCTAATAAAGTTCCATTATCAAAAAACTCTTGCTCACTAATGAAAGCGTCTGTTGCTTTTGTTTGCTCAAAAACGGTTTCGCCAGTTGCTTTTCTCCAGTTCAACAAATCTTTGTCATTATTTTTCCAATCTTTCATCATCCTTTTTGAAAATTCTCCTGACATAATATCGTCCATATGTTTGTTAAATAAAGGTGTCATAATTGTTTTTAATTCCTCTGCCAGTTCGTATGCTTTTACTTTTGCAGGATTTGAAAGTCTGTCCATCATATTAGTTAAGCCTCCTTGCTTTAAGGCTTCTGTCAAAGTTTCCCAGCCATATTGAATGAGTTTTGCAGCATAACCTGCCTCTAGTCCTTTCTCTAACATTTTATCAAAGCAAAGTATAGATGCTGATTGCAACACGCCACAAAGTATGGTTTGTTCGCCCATTAAATCTGATTTTACTTCAGCTACGAAAGAAGAATGTAACACACCAGCTTTATCTCCACCAGTGGCAACGGCATAGGCTTTTGCTAATTCAAGTCCTTCATTTTTCGGGTCGTTTTCTGGATGAACAGCAATCAAAGTGGGTACACCAAAATTTCTTTTATATTCTTCTCTTAATTCCGAACCAGGCGATTTTGGAGCCATCATTATTACTGTTAAATCTTCCCTTATTTTCATTCCTTCTTCTACAATATTGAAACCGTGAGAATAAGATAAAGCTGCTCCTTTTTTCATTAAAGGCATTATTTTACTTACCACATCGGTATGTTGTTTATCAGGCGTGAGGTTTATAACCAAATCTGCGGTTGGTATCATTTCTTTATAAGTTCCAACCTTAAATTTGTTTTCATTTGCATTTTTAAAAGATTGTCTTCGCTCTTTTATAGCACTTTCTCTTAAAGTGAAAGAAACATCTAAACCAGAATCTCGCATATTTAAACCTTGGTTTAAACCTTGTGCGCCACAACCTATAATGACAATCTTTTTCCCTTTTAAAGCACTTACGCCATTTGTAAATTCTGAGGCATCCATAAAATCACATTTTCCTAATTGTGCTAATTGCTCTCGAAATGATAATGTATTGAAATAATTTTCCATTTTTTTAATTTTTTACTAATCCTTCTAATTGTTCTACTATTGACGATAATGTTTTCATTGGTTTGGTAATAGCAACTCTTCCAGAACGTACAAATTCCAATATTCCGAAAGGTTTTAAATCATCAAATAATTGTTGTGTTTCTTCTTTGTGTCCCGTTTTTTCTAAAACTGTAAATTCCGTTTCTACAGATAAAACTCTTGCATTATGTGAACGCACAATTTTTTCTGCATTTCCACCAGAGGCCAAAACACCTGTTTTCACTTTGTAAAGTGCTATTTCTTGGTGCACAGTTTCATCATCAGGATGAAAAACAGCTTTCACCACTTCTACTTGTTTTTCCAGTTGACCTACCACTTTTTTTACTTGGTCTTCTGTTTCTGTTATTACAATTGTATATCTGTAAATTCCCTTAATTTCGCTTTCAGACGCAGCAATACTTTCTACATTTATTTTCCTTCTTGTAAAAATTATTGACACTCTATTGAGTATTCCCACTACATCTTCTGTAAATACGGATATTGTAAATCTTTTCTTTTCCATAGTTTTATTTTAATCTTATGTCTGAAACAGATGCACCAGTTGCTATCATTGGAAATACATTGTTTTCTTTCCCAACCATCACTTCAAGAAAATACGAACCTTCGTGCGCCAACATTTCTTTTACTGCTGCTTCTAAATCTTCTCTTTTTTCTACCTTTTTAGTTTTAATTCCATAGCCATTTACTATGGTTTGAAAATCTGGATTGACCATAGTAGTTGAGGCATATCTTTTTTCAAAAAACAGCTCTTGCCATTGCCTTACCATTCCTAAAAATTCATTATTCATAACTACAATTTTTACTGCAGTTTTAAACTGAAAAATTGTTCCTAATTCTTGAATGG
>JABDKL010000040.1 GCA_013002225.1 Winogradskyella sp. | reverse complement strand
TTTGCAGAGATATAGTGGATGACGCGACCCTTGGGTAACGCTAAAATTAAATTACTCTACAGTATAAATGACTTCGTCTACTTCTGATAGTCTAAAATAACCAAATGGAAAATTATCTGGATTAGTTGTGTTAATGCAATTACCTCTTACGGTAGCTGGTTGTGTTTCGAATGGACCACCGCTTTCTTCACTACCTTGTTGAAGTAAAATAAACATAAATTGATAGAAACGTTCTGACACTCCGTAATTTCTAATGGTTACTTGATCACCTGGCTCTAAGTCTTCTTCTGTATAAAAGCCAAATATTTGATTACCATCGGTAAATTCGTCTTCGTAAACTTCTAATGTTGGTACTACGGGAATGTTGCTAATAAATTCGAAAAAGTAATAATTATCAATATTGGCTGGATCTGTATAAAACGCTTTTAACTCAATGTCATCACCAGTAAATCCACCTGAGTCATTTTGCTCTATAAAATCTATTGGCACCACGGATTTTAATATTTCAGTAGCCGTGTATATTTCTCCGTTATAATTAATTACTAAGGTATATGTTTCGTCTATAATGGGAACAAAGTTATTATTTCGGTATATACCGGTCGCACCATCCTCAATAAAGTTATAGGCATTATTATTTGAGTCTAGAACCTGGATAGTAGCACCATTAGCAGGTGGAATGGTTTCATTAAAAAAAGGTGCCGACAGTGACAGTTTTATACTCTGCTCATTGCCTGTTGTATTTTTAAACCAATTAATTGATGCTTCAATAATTAATCGTGGTTCTGCCTCATTTAAATCGACATCAACAACATCTTCACAACTATTAAATATAAACAGTATTGAAATAATAAAAATTATCTTTTTCATGACTTAAAACTTAAAGTTATAAGAAACTGAGGGTACTATGCCAAAAATAGCTAGCCTCACTGCCTCGTTAGTTCCAGAATTTCTATTTTCTCTAAAAGTTATGTTAGCGGCATTTCTTCTGTTATAGACGTTATAAATACCGAAAACCCACTCGCTTTTAAAATTCTTAGTACTGTCTGGTTTTGGTGTATAGTTTGCTGCTAAATCTAAACGATTATAGGATGGTAATCTGCTAGAATTTCTTGCTTCATAACTTGGAACTATAATACCATTATATTGATATTGTCCATTAGGAAATGTTGCTGGTTGACCTGTTTGAAATAAAAAGTTAGAACTAAACGACCATTTTTTATTCAACTCATAACTACCCGTTAATGAAACATCGTGCGTTTTGTCATATGGGGTATTATACCATTTTCCATTATTAATTCCGGTTTCTATTGGTGTTCTACCTGGTGTTTTTTGTTCAGATTTTGAGAGTGTGTAAGCTAACCAGCCTTTTAATTTTCCTTCATTTTTCCGCAGTAAAATTTCAAGCCCATATGCTCTTGCTTCACCATTTAAAATTACTTGTTCTATAGCATTATTTGCAATAAGATTTGCTCCGTCTATATAGTCTATTCGGTTTTTAATTGTTTTAAAGAAACTTTCTAATTCTAAGGAATACGTATTGTTTTTAAATGTTCTAAAATATCCTATAGCCACCTGGTCTAAAAGTTGTGGCTTTACATATTTTCCGCTAGGTGCCCAAACATCTAGTGGTGTAGGTGAACTTGTATTAGATAACAGGTGCAAATACTGGCTTATCCTATTATAACTTGCTTTTACAGAAGAATTATCATTTAGTTGATAAGCAAGTGCTAATCGAGGCTCTAAATTTGCAAACGATTCTATAACATTGTTTCTGCTAAAACCATTTGTGCCTACAGGATCGGCCTTTTCATAAATACCAAGGTCTTCGATAAAAATTACTGGATTGTTATTGTTATAAATATTTAATTCATCCTGGCCAAGACGGTGAAATGTGCTGAACCGTAAGCCATAACTGACTGAAAGTTTATTAGATAATTTATGTTCGGCATCTAGATATAAAGCGTTTTCAAATGCATATTTATCAATTAATTTAAATGGATTTATTCCCGAATCCGGAGTCGTAGGATTTATATCTCCTGGATTAAATTTATAATAAATACTGTTTAAGCCATACTCTAACTTAAAATTACTACTTATATAATGCTTAAAATCATACTTTAAATTAAAATTTCTTATGCCAGACTCCCAGTCAAATTCTACAAAAGATAATTCTAAATCGTAATCATAATCTGAATATATTAAGGATAAGTTTGAAAATAATTTGTCTGAAAACAAATGGTTCCATCTAAAATTTAAAACGGTATTTCCGTATGTATTAATAAAACTATTCGCTATTTCAAATACATCTCGGCCAAAGTAGCCCGAAAGATATATGCTATTATTGTTATTTAACCTGTAACTCAACTTAGTATTTAAATCATAGAAATATGCAACATTATCTAAATCAAAAAGTGGTAAAAACAGATGTGCATAACTACTTCTGCCTCCAAACAGAAATGAACCTTTATCCTTTTCTATCGGTCCTTCTGCAAGCAGCCTGCTAGAAATTAGACCAATGCCACCATTTATGTGAAAATCACTACTATTACCTTCCTTTTGATAAATATCGAGAACTGAAGAAACTCTACCGCCATATTTAGCAGGAATCCCACCTTTATATAATTTTATATCCTTTATCGCATCGGGATTAAATACCGAAAACAAACCAAACAAATGCGAAGAGTTAAAAATTGTTGCCTCATCCAGTAAAATAAGATTTTGATCTGCAGCACCACCTCTAACATTAAAACCAGAGGATCCTTCACCAGCATTTGTAACACCTGGTAATAAGGTAATAGATTTTATAACATCTACTTCCCCCAAGACTACAGGCATTTGTTTTATGGTATTAATAGAAAGGGCATTAACGCTCATTTGAGGTTTTTTAATGTTTAATTTTTCAACATCTTCTTTAATTATAACCTCATCTAAGCTCTCTGCAGTTTCTATTAATTTATAATTTTTTATTTGATTGTAACTAAGAACAATTGTTTCTAATATCGTTTTAAAGCCTAAGTAACTTATTTGTATGTTATAGGTTCCTTCTGGTAACGTAATAGAGTAGAAGCCGTATTCGTTAGTAACGGTTCCTGATTGAATTTCTGGAATTATTATGTTTACGCCAATAAGCGTTTCGTTACTATTGCTATCGGTTATAGTACCACTAAGCGTAAATTTTTCTTGAGTAAATAATTGTGAAATGGGGTAAATAAGAACAATTAGGAATACAATTAGTGTCTTATTCATTAATTTTTTTTTGTAAAAATAAAAGAGCTTCATTTTTAATGAAGCTCTTTTAACATAAGTTTAGTTTAAAATTTTATTGAGTGTCTCACTAGGCCGCATGGCATTGCTCACGCGTTGCTCATTGGGATAATAATACCCATCAATATCGACTGACTTTCCTTGAATGGAAATTAGTTCTTCCAAAATTTTTGGTTCGTGAGCTTGAAGCTCTCTAAAAATAGTAGTGAATTCGTGCTTCAGATCAAGGTCCTTATCCTGATTAGCCAAAGCTTCGGCCCAATACATAGCTAAATAGAAGTGACTACCTCTGTTATCGAGTTCGTTTACTTTTCTTGAAGGTCCTTTTTTGTTTTCAAGAAGTTTATCAGAAGCATCATCCAATGCCTCACCTAAAATCCTTGCTTTTTCGTTATTATTGGCAACAGCAAAATGCTCTAAAGAAACAGCTAAGGCTAAGAATTCTCCCAAGGAATCCCATCTTAGATGATTTTCTTCTACAAATTGTTGTACATGTTTTGGTGCTGAACCACCAGCACCAGTTTCAAACAAGCCACCACCGTTCATTAAAGGAACAATCGATAACATTTTTGCGCTGGTACCAACCTCTAAAATTGGAAATAAATCAGTAAGATAATCACGTAATACATTGCCAGTAACAGATATTGTGTCTTTGCCATCTTTAATACGTTCTAAGGTAAAGTTAGTAGCCTTTATAGGGGAAAGTATCCTTATATCCAAACCATCAGTATCATGATTAGGTAAATACTTATTTACTTTTTTAATAAGCTCGGCATCGTGTGCTCGATTTTTATCTAACCAGAATACAGCAGGAGTTTTGGAAGCTCTTGCTCTTGTAACGGCTAACTTTACCCAATCTTGAATTGGTGCATCTTTTGTTTGACACATTCTCCATATATCTCCAGTATCGACTTTATGACTTGTTAAGACATTACCAGATGCATCTATAACCTCTACTTTACCTTTCGAAGCGATTTCGAATGTTTTATCGTGTGAACCATATTCCTCAGCTTTTTGCGCCATTAACCCTACATTAGGTACTGTTCCCATAGTAGTAGGATCGAATGCTCCATGTTTTTTACAGAAATTTATGGTTGCTATGTAAACACCAGCATAGCTACTATCCGGAATAACTGCTTTTGTATCTTGCTGCTTTCCATCTGCATTCCACATTTGGCCAGAGGTTCTTATCATTGCAGGCATTGAAGCATCAATTATGACATCACTTGGCACGTGCAGATTTGTAATGCCTCTGTCTGAATTGACCATGGCTAAATCAGGTCCGTGGTCTAAAGCAAATCTAATATCGTCTCTTATTTCATCGCGCTTTTCTTCAGGTAAATCTCCTAATTTCTCAAGCAAATTTCCTAAACCATTATTTACATCGACACCAGCTTTTTGTAATGCTTTGCCATGTTTTTCGAATAAGTCCTTAAAAAATACTCTTACGGCATGTCCAAATATAATCGGGTCACTAACCTTCATCATAGTTGCCTTCATGTGTAAAGAAAACAGAACACTTTTGTCTAACGCATCTTCTACCTGTTCTTCTAAAAACTCAATGAGCGCTTTTTTACTCATTACAGTGGCGTCGATAATTTCGTCTTTTAATAAGTTTAGATTTTCTTTTAATAAAGTTTGATTACCCTTTGCGTCCGTATGTACTATTTTTACCTTAGTAGGTTCCTCTATGGTTACTGACAACTCATTGTGAGCAAAGTCTCCTTTAGACATTGTAGCCACGTGTGTTTTTGAATCTGGTGACCAAGCTCCCATAGAATGTGGATTTTTCTTAGCGTAATTCTTAACTGCTTTTGGTGCTCGTCTATCAGAATTTCCTTCTCTTAAAACAGGGTTTACAGCACTGCCTTTCACCTTATCATAACGCGATTTTATATCTTTTTCAGCATCATTTGTTGGGTGTTCTGGATAGTCAGGTATCTTGTAGCCTTTGGCTTGTAATTCTTCTATCGCATCAGTAAGTTGCGGAATAGAAGCACTGATATTAGGTAGTTTAATTATGTTAGCCTCTGGTTTCTTAGCTAATGCTCCCAATTCTGCAAGCGCATCATTTACGCGTTGCTCCTCAGATAAAAAATCTGGAAACACTGCTAAAATACGTGCCGCTAGGGAAATATCTTTTGTTTCTATTGCAATTCCCGAAGATTTTGTGAATGCTTTTACTATTGGTAAAAATGAACGTGTTGCTAAAGCTGGTGCTTCATCAGTTTTTGTATATACAATCTTCGCTGTTTTTGTCATAGGTCTTTTCATAAATTAAATAAAAAATTGCTTAAAATTAAGCAGTGCAAATATACAAAAATGATAGTGTTTTGGAAGGTTTAAGAGTGAAGTAAAGCCTTATTAAATTCTGATTATAAAATTTAAAGCGGTAGTATTAATGCAAATACCATTGTAAAAAAATATCTCAATTAGTGTTGTGGACAGAAAAGACAGTTCGTAGTTGTTGTTAATTGAAGTAATTCTCGAGTATTGAGAATGGTTTAGAAAACAAAAAGCCATATCACTTCAGCAAAACTGCTTTGACATGGCTTTCATTTGAAACAGTACTACTATAACTTATTTAGTATTTAACTAACTCAGCTGTATAACTTGCGTCACCATCCTTTTCAGTTAAGCGTTGCTGTTTCTGTGAAACGTTTCACACCTTTCAAAATGTATTGACCTGGTATTACTATGTTTCATAAGGATATTTTTCTTGATGGCTTTTCTGTTATTATTCACTTGCGTGTTTAATCTGTACAAAAACCATTGTTCGTCCTTTTCGTGTTCACTTTCGGTTCCACTACTTTTTTCGAACTTTCCATTTATTGTTTAAAAACTGTAAAACATTCTTTAAACCGTAAATTTCATGATTAACTCACCAACACTTGTCTACACAAGCAGTTTGTTAATCTCAAAAAATAACCTCATAATATAAAGAACGTTACTTTATTACAATTTAATATAAATTTAAAATTTCTTTCAAAACCAAACTAGGTTTGTTATTAATTGTTTAGCTAAAGTAATTGACATTTACGAATAAACAAATTTTTTAACTAATTAGATATGAACACAATATGAACCATATTTATTAACAAAAGTTAATAAACTAAAAAAACCTTCATAAAAGAAGGCTTTTTGCTGTATACTTTGGTTAGTACTAACGTCTAACTTCTTTAATTCTTGCTTTTTTACCAGTAAGACCTCTAAAGTAAAAGATTCTTGCTCTACGTACTTTACCACGCTTATTGATTTCAATTTTTTGAAGTGCAGGTAAGTTAACAGGGAATATACGTTCTACACCGATGGTACCTGACATTTTACGGATAGTAAATGTTTCTGATGTTCCTGTGCCTTTACGTTGTAATACTACACCTTTAAAGAACTGTGTACGGGTTTTACTTCCCTCTTTAATCTCGTAATAAACTGTAATTGTATCACCAGCGCTAAATTCTGGAAGATCTTTACGGGTTACAAATTCGTCTTGTACAAATTTTACTAAAGAATTCATTTTCTTTTATTTATAAAGTTGTTTCAAATCAACATTCACGATTTTCGCCAGAGGTTAATCTAAAATTGGGTGCAAAGATAGTTAAAAGTTGAAAAGTAAAAAGTAAAAAGTAAAAAGTTTTTACACTAAATAGAGCTTATTAAATTTATAATCAATTATGTTTATACTTTAATCTTCGTTCAATAGATCGGGACGGCGTTCTTTTGTACGATTGTAGGCCTGTTCCTCTCTCCATTTTTCTATTTCTGGAAAATTACCACTAAACAAAACTTCTGGCACCTTCATTCCCTTGTATTCTCTTGGCTTCGTATATATTGGTGGTGCTAATAAATTATCTTGAAATGAATCGGTTAATGCAGAGGTTTCATTTCCTAAAACCCCTGGTATTAATCTTATAATAGCATCGCATAAAACAGCAGCACCCAACTCGCCACCAGATAGCACATAATCACCAATTGATATCTCTTTTGTAATAAATTTATCGCGTACACGTTGATCTACACCTTTATAATGTCCACATAGAATAATAATATTTTCCTTTAGTGATAGGGTATTAGCAATACTTTGGCTTAATCGTTCACCATCAGGTGTCATATAAATAATGTCGTCGTAGGTTCGTTCCTCTTGTAGTTTAGAAATACATTTGTCTATAGGTTCGATCATCATAACCATCCCAGCGCCACCACCAAATTGAGTATCGTCAATAGCTTTATAACCACCAGTAGCATAATCTCTTAAATTATGAAAATTTACTTCGACCAAATCTGCTTCTATAGCACGTTTTAGAATCGAGGCCTCAAAGGGACTTTTTAAAAGCTCTGGTAATACAGTAATGATATCTATGCGCATTGTATATTGAAATAAAGGGCAAAGATATACTTAATTAAGATATATTATGTGCGCTTTTTTTTATGAAATTAACTTTTATGAATATTTAAAAGTTAGAGAATTAATTGCTGTGTCGACTATGATTATTTTGTTGTTGGATTATACCAGAAAAAATGTATATCTGTATCCTTTTTAAAACCTAATCTAGTGTACATCTAGTATACAATTGTTGCGCTGGATTATCAAAATCAGTTTGTATAGCTAAACTTTTATTATTTTCTAAAACACATAATTGTTTAGCTTTATTAATTAAAGTTTTACCTATACCTTTCTGTCTATAATCATTATGGACATACAAATTGTTAAGAACATACATAGATTGCATACTCACGGAAGAGTTTAAAGAGTTTAAAGAGTTTAAAGGGTTTAATTGGGTAAATCCTACAGCGGTATCATCACTATATGCAATATATATTATTGATTCATTTGCCTTAATCCTGTTTTCTAAAAAGGCTTTGACACCGTTAATATTTGAGCGTAGTTTATATAATATTCGGTAAGCATTAAATAACAGAGCCAGATGATCAAGATGATTGAAATTTGCTTTAACTATTTGCATAAAAAAAAACCGCAATGAAAATTACGGTTTTTTGAAGAATATTTTTAGTCTATTTATACTTAAACTTTATTCTTATTAATTTCATCTTGTAGCTGTCGCCGAACTTTTTGTTCGCGCTCTAATGCCGTTCTTCTGTGCTCTTCAAATTCGATTTCAACTTCGTCTAATTTTAATTTAGCGTCTTTTGTCAGTGAGTTACTGTCTTTAAATTTATAGATAAAGAACAGTAAAAAAGCCAGCAATGCTGCAATTATAGTCCACATTAAAATATTATAATTGGTTTTTCCCATTTGCATGCCAAATAATGCCATGCTGTCTTTTTCTTCATTTGTCTTAGTGAGATTTTCTTGCGTGTTCTCAAGCTGCGTCTTAAGGGCTTTAATTTCTTGCTGTTGTTGCTCTACAGTTTTCTCTGAGCTATTTAGTTTTGCGTATATAGTTTTCAGTGAATCAATGGTATGTGCTTTCAGTGTGTATAAATCATTACGTTTTACCGCTTCATACATTTGACCATTTGTTCCTCTAAAATTGCCTGATTTTTTAAAAATATATTCAAACTGACTATCTATGGTACCGCTATTGAGAGATAAAGTTTCTTCTTCCTGTGATTCGGATTGTGCTGTTAAATTTTGAAAACAAAGTGTTGCAATTAAAATAAAAGAAATTTTGGTAAAGAATTTCATTTGTAATTATATTTATGGTGTTAGGTTTATAGGTTGCCAAGATACTAATTTTATGAGCATTACATAAAAAAAGTACTAAACAAATAGCCTCGCTTTTTCACGAGGCCACGGTATATACGTACATGTTAGTAGCTTTAGATGTTTATTAATCTAAAAAGATTTAAAATAAATTAAACAAAAAAAAATCTTGTCGTAGGACAAGATTTTTTTATTGGATATACTATTCAATTAATAGTAAGCATATCGTCTTACTTTAGAAATATATTTTGCCAAACGAATAACTTGATGGCTATAGCCATACTCATTATCGTACCAAATATATAAAATTGTGTTTTTGCCGTCTGATCTTACTATAGTCGCTTTACTATCGTAGATCGAAGGAGCTGAACTACCAACGATATCACTTGATACCAATTCATCACTCATTTCGTATTTTATTTGCTCCACTAAATCACCTTCTAGCGCATACTTTTTCATTACAGTATTCATGCTGTCTACAGAAGTTTCATTTTCCAGTTCCAAACTTAGAATAGCTAAAGAGCCATTTGGTACTGGTACCCTAATCGCATTAGAGGTTAATTTGCCTTCTAGTGATGGTAGCGCTTTACTAACAGCTTGGCCAGCACCTGTTTCTGTAATAACCATGTTAAGTCCGGCTGCACGTCCTCGTCTGTATTTTTTATGAAAATTATCAACTAAATTTTGATCGTTTGTATAGGCGTGTATGGTCTCCAGATGTCCAGTCTTAACTCCAAAAGAATCTTCTACCGCCTTTAAAATAGGAGTAATAGCATTAGTTGTACAAGATGCAGCAGAAAAAATATCTACTTTATCTGGATCGTGTTCCAAATGGTTTACACCATGTACAATATTTGGGATCCCCTTACCTGGAGCCGTCAGTAAAACTTTATCAACGCCTTTTGCTTTCAAATGTCTACTTAAGGCTTCCTTATCTCTAAAGGCGCCAGTATTATCTATAACTAATGCATTGTCAATACCAAAGCTAGTATAGTCTATGTCTTCAGGTGCATTTGCAGAAATTATTTTTACAGTAGTACCGTTAATGATTAAAGCACTATTTTTAATATCTGTACTCACCATCCCAGAAAAATCGCCATGTACCGAATCGTTTCTTAATAGTGAAGCTCGTTTTTCCAATACAGTTTCATTAATTTCTCCACGTGTAACTATAG
The DNA here is from genome assembly GCA_013002225.1 of Winogradskyella sp. Taxonomy (GTDB): domain Bacteria; phylum Bacteroidota; class Bacteroidia; order Flavobacteriales; family Flavobacteriaceae; genus Winogradskyella. The sequence goes on along the minus strand of JABDKL010000040.1, from coordinate 27,815 downwards.
CTCTAAGTCTAAGCTGACTTCCTTTACCGGTTCTAGTCATTAATTCTCTAGCGACCAATCTTCCAATTCTTCCAAAACCATATAATATAACATCTTTAGGCTGAATGCTCTTTTTATTTTTCGCACCACCTAGTTTTGAAGCCACAAATGCAGTAGCATTGCCATACTTTTGGTCTTCTAAATGAAACTCATAGGTTAATTTACCAATATCTAACTTAGCAGGTGGTAAATCTAAAGCTCTAATGGCTTGTGCGATTTCTACAGAATCAAAAATAGAAATTGGTTTTTGAACGAACTCACCTGCATACTCATGCAGATTTAAAATCTCGCTCACATTTCTATCCATTAATTGATTTCTGAATAAAACAAGCTCAATTGACTTATCGTACCATAAGTCACTTATAATTTTAATAAATTCAACCGTTGCTCTGCGACGGTCTGCTTGAAACGCTAACTCTTTTTCGTAAGTGTCGTTAAAACCCATTTGTTTTTGGTTTATTGATTTTTAAATTTGGCGCAAAAATAACATATTTCAAACGTTTTCGTAGCACTTTTTATCGAAAATAAAAACCCCTTAAAGATTAAATCCTTAAAGGGTTTCTTGGGAAGAATAAGTAGAGTTCTTTTATCTAAAATTATAGACTACTTTTTCGCCATTTGTATTAATAACCTCTATCTGTAAGGGCTCATTAAAATCTCTTAGTTTCATGGCATTTTGAGCATCATCTACAGAATATAATTTCTTACCATTAATACGGGTTATTATACTCCCTTCTTCAACGCCATTTTTATTCCAATAGGGTTGATAGTTCTTATCGAACTTTGAAATTTTAATACCATATTCTGCACCATATTTTTTCAATTCCTTTTTAGAGGCATTTTTGACAAAGCCGATAGTTTGTAACATATAGGTAGAAGGTTTTAATAATTTAACTGGTAAAACTTCTTTATCTCCATCTCTTAATAAGGTTACATTAACAATATCGTCTGGACTCTTTGTTTTAAGATATCCAGCCAAATCTGAAAATTTATTTATTTCTACATTATCTATCTTCTTGATAATATCACCAGACTTAATTCCTGCTTTCTCTGCACCAGTATCTTCAGTAACTTCACTTACATAAAAGCCTTCGGTTATTTCGGTTCCAAGTTCTTCGGCTGCTTTACTATTTAACGCTCCACCTACAACACCGAGTATTCCATTTTGAACATTACCATACTCCATGATATCATTTACTATTTTACGAGCTATATTACTTGGCACCGCAAAAGAATAACCAATGTAAGATCCTGTTCTTGATGATATCGCAGTATTTATTCCTATTAAGTCTCCGTTTGTATTTACCAATGCACCACCAGAATTACCAGGATTTACAGCAGCATCAGTTTGTATAAAGGATTGTGTATTTCTTCCGCTTAAATCTCGGGATTTAGCACTTATAATACCAGCCGTTACGGTTGAATTTAAATTAAACGGGTTACCTACAGCTAAAACCCACTCGCCAACTTTGGCGTTATCAGAATCACCGAAAGCAATAAAAGGTAGGTCTTCGTCTGTATCAATTTTTAAAAGGGCTATATCGGTCGCTTCATCTGATCCTATTAATTCAGCCATGTAAGATTTATTATTATTTAAAGTAATACTTATCTCATTAGCATTTTGTATTACATGGTTATTTGTAACTATATAACCAGTAGGAGAAATTATAACACCACTACCGGTTCCAACCTGAGCACGTTGAGAACTACGACCATAAAATAAGTCTTGAAATGACATTGGCGCATTTACTATAGACGTATTTTTAACATGGACCACAGCATCAATGGATTTTTCAGCAGCTTCTACAAAACTTGGTGCTATTGTCGCAGCATTGTTAAGCGCATTGGTGTGATTTGCAGGTACATACACCGGTAAATCGGAAACTTGTTCTACAGCTATTGTATCATTTTGATTATCTTCAATAAACAACTTATAACCGCCTAAGGTTAAAAGACCACCAAATGCTGAAACGCATACTAATGTTAGAATCTTCTTCATAATTTTTCAGATTTAATTTTAATTTTTTAACGATTAAATTTAGATATTTATTGAGTGCTCATATCTATTTTAACGACTATTTAACTTCAACTTTAACGACGCTTTAACAAGTGTACTTACAGTCTAATATTATTATATTTGCCTATTCATATGAAAACACCATTTTATAAATATCAAGGTACTGGTAACGATTTTATCATTGTAGATAATCGTTTACAATTAATAGACAAAAATAATACCAAACGCATTGCCGAAGTATGTGACAGACGTTTTGGCATTGGAGCAGACGGTTTTATACTACTAGAAAATGACAGTAATACAGATTTTAAAATGGTGTACTATAATGCCGATGGTAATGAAAGCAGTATGTGTGGCAACGGTGGTAGATGTATTGTTGCGTTTGCTAAATATTTAGGTATAATAGTTTCTGAGGCTGTATTTGTCGCTGTTGATGGATTACATCAGGCAAAAATTGAGAACAACATGGTTCAATTACAAATGCAGGAAGTATCTGAAATTAAATCTTTTAAAGATCATCTTTTTTTAGATACAGGATCTCCCCATCATGTGGAATTAGTAACAGATTTGCCGAATTTTGATGTTAAAGCTTCTGGTGCTAAGATTAGATATGGTGAGTTGTATGATAATGCGGGTAGTAACGTAAATTTTGTAGAACAACTAGCAGATAGCAGCTTTGCAGTTAGAACTTACGAACGTGGTGTGGAGGATGAAACACTCTCTTGCGGTACGGGAGTTACGGCAGTTGCCTTAGCTATGCATAATAGTGCTAAAACAGCAGGTGAAGAAATTCAATTAAAAACACGAGGTGGCATTCTTAAGGTCAGATTCACTAGAACAGATAATGCCTATAAGAATATTTGGCTAATAGGTCCTGCAATACAGGTATTTAAAGGTGAAATAGAATGGTAACACTAAAAGGTGAGCATATTTATTTGCGAGCATTAGAGCCAAAGGATTTGGATTTTCTATATGCTATTGAAAATGATACTTCTTTATGGGAATTAAGTAATACTCAAACACCCTATTCTAAGTTGGTTTTAAGGAAATACTTAAAAAATGCCGAACAAGATATTTTTGAAGCTAAGCAATTAAGATTGGCAATTTGTAATTATGAGCAAAAGTTATTAGGTCTTATCGATGTTTTTGACTTTGACATTAAAAATAGAAAAGCAGGAATTGGGATTATTATAAAGGATGAATCAGATCGATTTAAAGGCTATGGCAAGGAAGCGTTAACAATTTTGGTTAACTATTGCTTTAAATTTTTACACTTACATCAACTCTATGCAAATATTTCGGAAGATAATCTGGCGAGTTTAAATCTTTTTGAAAGTAATGGATTTGAGAAAATAGGCCTGAAAAAAGACTGGTGTTTTGACGGTCAGCAATATAGTAATGAGTTTATTCTACAACGTATTAATAAATATTAAATGTATATAAAAAAAATACTTTGGGCTATTGCCTTAATTGGTTTAGTGATTTTTGCTGTAATAGCCTATTATATATATAGTGCAATGTTTCAACCAAATACAAAATTTGACACCGAAATTACTTATATATATGTACCATCCGATGCCGGCTATAGAGATGTTAGAGAACAATTAGTGCCACTATTGGATGATATTGAATCCTTTGATGCTTTAGCTAAGCAAAAAAAATATACTTCAAATATAAAAGCTGGAAGATTCGCTATTTATAGAGGAATGAATAATAATGCAATAATTAATTCTATAAGAAGTAAAAACCGGCCAATAAATGTTTCATTCAATAATCAAAATAGTATTGCAGACTTAGCAGGTAGAATTAGTTCTCAAATAGAAGCTGATAGTATAGAGTTGTATAATGCTATGTTAGATGAAAAATTTCTCAAGCAGAATAACTTTTCCAAAGCAACAGCTTTAGGGATGTACTTGCCAAATAGTTACGAGTTTTTTTGGAATACGACGGCGGAGGAGTTCAGAGCTAGAATGCTTAAAGAATATAACCGTTTTTGGACAGCCGAACGAAAAGCAAAAGCAGAACAGCTTAATCTAACACCTAATGAGGTAATGACTGTAGCTTCAATTGTTTATGAAGAGTCCAAGCAAAAAAGTGAGCAACCTCGTGTAGCCGGTGTGTATCTAAATAGGTTAAAAATAGGAATGAAATTAGATGCAGATCCAACAATAAAATATGCGGCCTATCAATTGCCTAAATATAAAAACACCATAATTAGACGTGTTTTGAATGTGCATAAAAAAATTAATTCACCATATAATACCTATAGAAACGCAGGTTTACCACCTGGATTAATTGCAATGCCAGATATATCTGCGATAAAAGCTGTCCTTAATCCGGAAAAACACAACTACTATTATTTTGTAGCTGATGCTAAAAGAATAGGTTATCATAAATTTGCAAGAACTTTATCACAACACAATAATAACGCTCGAGAATATCATAATTATCTATCTTCAAAGGGTATTAACAGATAAGTAGTGAAATATATAGGTTGCTTTATAGTCCTATTCCTGGCGCTCGGAACATCGCTTTTTTCACAAACTAAGTTCAATGTTTTATTAAAGCCTAGTGATTCATTAAATAAATCCAGAAGAAATACAATAGTAACTGCCGAAGCTTCGCTTGCAACACTTTCTATAGTAGGACTGAATCAATTATGGTATAACAATTATCCCAAGTCCTCTTTTAAAACTATTAATGATAGCAATGAGTGGCTACAAATGGATAAAATTGGGCACGTTTTTTCATCCTATCAGTTGGGTAGGGTGGGTGCTAATGTTTTAAATTGGGCTGGTGTGAGGGAAAAAGAGCAACTCATATATGGAGCTACTTTAGGTCTAGGGTTTTTAACTGCGGTAGAAGTTATGGATGGTTACTCGGCAGAATGGGGTTTTTCCTGGTCGGATATGGCAGCAAATACTGCCGGAGCTGGTCTTTATATAGGCCAAGAGTTATTATGGAAAGACCAACGTATTTTATTGAAATATTCATTTTCTAGAACACGGTTTGCGCAACAGCGACCAGATAAATTGGGTAATGGTTTTTTTGAAGAAATTTTAAAAGATTATAATGGGCAGACCTATTGGTTAAGTATTAATGTTAATTCTTTTTTAAAAACGAGTTCTATTCCTAATTGGTTGAATTTAGCCTTGGGTTATGGTGCAGATGGTATGTTATCTGGCCAGCCCAATAACCGTTTGTTTTTAAACCAAAATCGACAGCGTCAATTTTACCTTAGTTTAGATATCGATTTAAGTAGGGTTAATACAAAATCACATGTTTTAAAAACTTTATTTGACGTAATTAATGTAATTAAGATTCCTTTTCCTGCGATAGAAATTAATAATGGAGGAGAGGTAAAGTTGCATTATATCTGGTTTTAAGAACCTTTAACAAAGCTTAACATATTGATTTTCAGTATTTAAATAAATTTCGTATATTTGCACGCGAATTTAGTAAAGCTATTTGGGGAAAAGTTTTACACTAAAAATTTAGCTATTATGAATAGAAATAGTGTTAAGAGTTTTTTATTACCCTTTATAATTTGTTTACTTTTTGCTTTAGCAATGTATCCAGATTCAGATCTAAATCCCGAACAATATTCTACTGAGGGTTTAGTGTTAGATTATAATATATCAGATGAGTTGGCAATGATCTCAGAGAATGAGATTGTACCTGATAATATATTTACGCCCCATTTAGGTAAATCATTTGAGGGCTTTAAAGAAGCATTGGCGTTTAAAGAGTCTCGAGGTGATTATTTTACGGTGAATACACTGGGATATTTAGGTAAATATCAGTTTGGAGCAGAGACTTTGAAGTTAATTGGGATATACAATCCAAATCAATTTTTATATAATCCAGAATTACAAGAAAAGGCCTTCTTGGCTAATGCTGAGCGAAATAAATGGGTGCTTAGAAAAGATATTAAGCGCTTTGAAGGTAAAATCATTGGAGGAGTTAAAGTAACAGAATCCGGGATATTAGCAGCCGCGCATCTTGCTGGTCCTGGAAGTGTAAAAAAGTTTCTAAGAAGTTATGGTGGAAACAATTTTGCTGACGCCTATGGCTCCACTGTAAAGCATTACATGAAAAAGTTTTCTGGTTATGATACCTCTTTAATAACGCCTAATAGAAAAGCGAGAGTAACGTTATAACCATCTAATCTTTTTGAATTATAAATATTGAAGGCCTTTTATGAAGGTCTTCTTTGTTATTGCTCCACTCTTTTGCCGTTTTTGTTCTAATATACTCCGTAGGAAGTGTTAAATCACATGCTACACAAACCCTTGTGTTAGGATGTAGTGTTTGCGATATATCTTCGAGCATTTTCATATTTCTATAGGGAGTTTCGATAAAAATTTGCGCTTGTTTTTGTTCTTGTGAAAGACGTTCTAGATTTTTAAGCTTAGCTTTTTTCTCAGATTTATCTACAGGTAGATACCCGTTAAAGGTAAAACTTTGCCCATTCATTCCAGAACTCATAAGTGCTAATAAAATTGATGAAGGTCCAACAAGAGGCACAACTCTTATGTCTTTTTGATGCGCTAAATGAACAATATCGGCCCCTGGATCTGCTATTGCAGGGCAACCAGCTTCAGATAGCAGTCCTATGGATTCTCCTTCTAAACAAGTGTCTAGGAAGGTGTTCCGTTCTATTTCGGTAGTATATTTATTTAAAACTTTGAGCCTTAGAGACTGTTGCGATTTATTTGGCGAAACTCTCTTAATAAAACGTCTCGCAGTTTTTTCGTTTTCAACTATGTAGTGGTCTAAATTTTCAATCACCTTTTTTATTGAAATAGGCAAGACTTCGAGCGGAGGATTGTCCCCTAGCCGTGTAGGTATAAGGTATAATTTACCTTTTGAATTCATCAATTGATAATTAGTTTATGGGTTATCGATTTACCTTCATTATTTGCTAAATATAATAAATACATTCCTTGAGCCAGGTTAGAAGAATTTATAGATTGAATTTCTTTTTGATTTCTATCAATAGAAAAAAGCAATTTACCACTTATGTCGTAAATACTAATTCGGGAAATTGCCCCTCTATACTGGGAAAAATCTATATTAATTTCATGCTTAGCTGGGTTTGGGTATACACTTAGTCTTTCTAATTCAAATTGAGTATTATCTAATGTGTTATCAACCAGTTTAAAAATATCACCTCCAATGGAAGATACATATAATTCGCCGTTGACATCTTCTCCAAACGCGACCCAATTACCCGAAAAGGTCTCAAATGTAGCATCCCAAGATCCGTTGTTATCTTGTAAATAGCCTATTTCTTGAGTGCAATAATCAGCAAAGAAATAAAGGCCTTCAAAATTAGGAAACATTGCTCCTCTATATCTATATCCACCTGTAATGGAACATCTTCCAGCCGTATGTAAATATTCGGATACAGGAAAAGTTAAGCTGTTGGCACTTGGGCAACCAGAAGTATTAAAGGTGTCGTTACCCTCGTAACACCTCCAGCCATAATTAAGTCCACCAGTATCTGTAGAAGGTGTAAAATTTATTTCTTCTTTTGATCCCTCACCAACATCGCCAATCCAAAGATCATTTGTAGAACGATCGAATGAAAATTTCCATGGATTTCGTAGACCATAAGACCAAATCTCATCTAAGGCGTTCGGATTACCAACAAATGGGTTGTTGGATGGAATGTCATAAGGATTGGAAGGTGAAGAATTATTAACGTCTATTCTTAAAATTTTACCTAAAAAATTATTTAAGTCTTGAGCATTGTTTTGTGGGTCTCCGCCGCCACCTCCATCTCCTGAAGAGATGTATAAATATCCATCGGAGCCAAATGCTAAGTCACCTCCATTATGATTTGAGAATGGCTGTGTATAGGTTAAAATTTGTAACTCTGAATTTGGATCTGCAGTTGTTGGAATTGTAGAATTTCTGGTAAACCGCGAAATAACTGTATCACCAGAATTGTTATTATAATTAACAAAAAAGTAGCCGTTAGCGGCATAATTGGGATGAAATGCTAATCCTAAAAGCCCACGCTCATTCCCACTATCAATTACACGGTCATCAATGTCTAAAAAAAGCGTGCTCTCAATACTACCGTTAGAATTTATAATCTTAATAAATCCATTTTGTTCAACGACATATAGCCTATCATCTCCGCCGTGTTTCATGCTCACAGGACTATTTAACCCTGATGCAAACAGCTCTAAATTTAAGTCTTGCGCATAACTAAAAGTCAAAGATATATAAACCAGAAATAAAACTAAAGTTCTCATAGTTAAAGCTTTAAAAGTGATACTATCAAAAATACACAAAAATCTATGAAAAGTTGAAGTATTACTTTTCGTGGGTTCGAATCAACTTTTTTGATAGTATGGAAGCGGTGCTATCAATGAGGTCAAAAACTGTTGTAAAATCTTTCACATCTCCGTAATAAGGATCTGGAACATTTTTATTCTTTACCATAGGATTCTCCTCAAGAAATAATTTAACTTTTGCAATATCATCACTAGTTTCTGCTAAGGCAACAATATTTCTATAGTTAGACTCATCCATGGCATATATGTAGTCAAATAATTTAAAATCGGCAGCTGCAAATTGACGCGCCTTTTGCATACTTATATCTATACCATTGGATTTAGCGACTTCAATAGATCGGTAATCTGGATTATTACCAATATGGTACGCTGCAGTGCCTGCTGAATCTACTTTAAAATTTTCCGGAAGTTTTGATTGTAAAATACCGTGAGCTAAAGGTGAGCGGCAAATATTACCAAGGCAAACCATTAGAATTTTTACCATTTTTATGCCAATTAAAGCGCTAATTTTTTAGAAAGATCTTCTACGTATTTCCTAAACTGTTTATCTGTAGATGATAAATTGTCAACTGTTTTACAGGCGTGTAGCACTGTAGCATGATCTCTTTGACCAATCTGTGAGCCAATACTGGCAAGCGAAGCTTTTGTGTACTTTTTAGCAAAGAACATGGCTAACTGGCGTGCTTGCACAATATGTCGTTTTCGAGTCTTAGATTGCAAGGTGCCAACGTCCATTTGAAAATAATCTGATACTACTTTTTGGATGTAGTCTATAGAGACCTCGCGTTTAGTGTTCTTCACGAACTTATCTACTATATCTTTCGCTAGGTTAAGTGTAATTTCTTTTTTATTAAAAGACGACTGAGCAATTAAAGATATAATTGCACCTTCTAATTCTCTAACATTAGTTTTAATGTGTTTTGCAACGTATTCAATAATTTCTTCTGGCATTTCAACTCCATCTCTATAAAGTTTATTTCTCAATATAGAAACTCGGGTTTCAAAATCTGGAGTTTGTAACTCTGCAGAGAGCCCCCATTTAAAACGTGACAACAGACGTTGTTCTATGTCTTGCATATCAACAGGTGCTTTGTCACTTGTTAAGATAACTTGCTTACCGTTTTGGTGTAAATGATTAAAAATGTGAAAGAAAACGTCTTGTGTTCCTGTTTTGCCAGACAAAAATTGAACATCATCTATAATAAGGACATCTATAATTTGATAAAAGTGAATAAAATCATTCCTATTATTTTTCTTTACAGAATCAATATACTGTTGCGTGAATTTTTCTGCAGAAATATATAAAACCGTTTTTTCTGGGTATTTATCTTTTATATCCACACCTATAGCATGAGCAAGATGGGTTTTTCCTAAACCAACTCCACCAAAAATTAAAAGAGGGTTAAATGAAGTACCTCCTGGTTTGTTCGCTACTGCAATACCTGCATTTCTGGCTAATCTGTTTGAATCGCCTTCAAGAAAATTTTCGAAACTATAGCTCGGGTTTAATTGAGACTCAATTTTTACATTTCTAATTCCAGGTATAATAAAAGGATTTTTTAATTCTGGACTTTTATTATTAAAAGGAACATCTACATCTTGAGATTTTACAGAGGACCTATTGGCGCTCGGTATTTTTTCTGTAAAAGGTTGTTTATTGCCGTAGGTGTTCTCCATTTTAATAACATAGACCAACTTAGCGTCCTTGCCCAATTCTTTGGTGAGCGACACTTTAAGGATCTTAACGTAATGCTCCTCTAGCCATTCGTAGAAAAATTTACTCGGTACTTGTATGCTTAGAGCATTACCAGAAAGTTTAACAGCTACAATTGGTTCAAACCAAGTTTTATAAGCCTGTGGTTGTATATTATCCTTTATAAATGCAAGACAATTACCCCATACAGATTGCGCTGTTACCTCCATATTTTAAGTTAAATTTATATTGTTAGTTAGTTAGCAAAAAAAAGAGATGATTAGGATTCTCCGATTGTTTTGAACATGACAAATATGTGAACAAAATTCTTAATAAAAAAATCAAAATTTGTTGAATTTTTAGATTTTTTTTCTCATGTTTAATTCATTCGAAATTACAACATTTTTCTTAAGACAACTTTAAATATATGAAATTTAACGAAACTAAAATTAGAGTCCGATATGGTGAAACAGATAAGATGGGAGTAGTGTATCATGCCAATTATGCCATATATTTCGAAGTAGGTAGAACGGAATGGTTACGTGAGTTTGGCCTAAGCTATAGGGGGATGGAGGCTGAAGGAGTTATGTTGCCTGTTGTTTCGTTAACTATAAATTACAAAAATTCAGCACGTTATGATGACGTGGTTAAAGTAAAAACTACACTCCGAAAAATGCCTACGGCATCTATTGAATTTGATTACGAATTAAGAAATGAGGCGGATGTATTACTTGCAACCGGAAATACCATTTTAGCATTTATAGACACGAAAAAAAACAGACCCACCAGATGTCCAAAATATCTTTTAGACAAACTGCAAAATTAATCGTTATAATTCATTTATTTCCACACCAAAAAAATCATCAAACAACTTAAAAGTTTTTAAGCTATTACTTTTTCTTACAGATATATCTAAAGAACACTTTAATTCTAGCTTTTGGTCTATGATATCAATATTATGTTCTTTAAGTATACGCATTACCTTGCTCATGTTTTTATACTCAAAATGTAATTGATATGTTTTGTCTATTGTTTTTTCAATGATATCAGATGCTTCTAAAGCTAATTGCGCTGCAGTTCTATAAGCATTTATGAGTCCACCTACACCAAGCTTTACGCCGCCGTAATATCGAACTACGATAATTAAAATGTTGGTTAGGTTAAAAGACTGTATTTGTCCAAAAATCGGCATACCTGCAGAATTGTTGGGTTCTCCATCGTCATTAACCCTATAGTATAAGTCTTCTTTACCAATTTGGTAGGCATAACACCAATGTCTTGCAGCATAATGTGTTTTCTTGATTTCGTTGAGGTAAACTTTTGTCTCCTCTTCATTTTTTACTGGAAAAGTAAAACCAATAAATTTGCTATTTTTCTCTTTATAAATTTCTCCTTCCGCAGGCTTGGTTATAGTTTTATATGTGTCAATGATATCCATTACGTTAAGGTCACTAATATTATAGACACAAAGGCTACAAAAATTCCAATCCAGTTTTTGACTGAAATTCTTTCTTTAAAAAGAATAAGCCCCACTAAGGTAGAAAGCGCTACAATAGCGACATTATTTACTGTAAATAACGTGGAACTTTCTAAATTCTCTATTCGCAATGCTTTTAGTAGAAAATAAATGGAAGCGTAGTTTACAATACCTAAAAGCGCTCCTAATGGTATACTTTTTAATTGAAAATAGTTTTTATGAACTATTAATCTGTAAATGATAATTAAAATGCCAATAATAAAGGCGAATGCAAAAATCAAAGCAGAGAATAGAGGGATTTTATCATCTGGCGCAAAATAATTAATAGACGTATCAATTACTCCAGAGCCAAGGAACAAAAGAATTGGAAGGTAAAATGTTTTAGTAAACTTTGTTTTTTCTTTCTTTTTTGTAGAGGTAAGATAAACCGCAAATAAAGCTAAAATAATTCCAATCAACTTTTGTACGCCAATACTTTCATTCAGTATAATTAAACCAAACAAAACAGGAATTATAACACTCATTTTGCTAGCAACCGAAGCTACTGATAAACCATTTTTCTGAGCGGTTAAGGCCATGACATTAAAAATAGTAATAAACAAAAAACCTAAGCCTATGGTAGCGTAAAACCAATTGGACTGAATTATTTCTTGAGTCTCAATATTACCATCATAAAGCAAAATACCGACCAAACAGGCGAAAAAGTAATTTACAATGATAGCCTGCATTGTGTCTATTCTGTACTTATTAAATAGCTTAAAGAGCACAAAAATGCCAGTAGAAGAAATTATGCTTAGTAGTAAATAAATCAAAATAGTTCTTTTTTGGTGGTAAAGAGATGAATAACATCTTCTTGTTCTTCGTTAATATTCCAGGTGTTAAGACCGAGCTTTATAGCTGTATCGGTATTCTCTTTTGTGTCATCAATAAATAGGCAATCCTTGGGGTTTAAACGATGCTTATCAATAACAAACTTAAAAATTGCTTTATCAGGTTTTCTTAAATTGATTTCATGCGATAAGTAAAAAGCATCAAAGCAATTTTTAAAATCATTATAAAAACCTACGTTTTGCTTAATATGATCAATATGCAATTCATTTGTATTGCTAAGAAGAATGAGTTGATACGTTCCCTTTTTGGCTAGGTCTTTAATAAAATTGAGTCGGTCGTCTGGGAAATCTTTTATGATGTAATTCCAGGCTTTCACGATAATTTTTTTATCTAGTTCTGGAAATCTAGTACAATAATAGTTTAGAAAGTCTACCGTTGTAATTTCTCCTACTTCATACTGCATATTTATATTTAACATGTTAGCATCAAATGTTTTTAGATTGAATAAGTCCAAAGCATTATTGAGCGCCCCCTTTTTATCCAGATTTATAAAAACATCTCCAAAATCAAATATTAAGGTATTAATCATAGGTTATAATTAGAGGCATTGATAGGTGAATTGGAAATGATTTTAAGTTTATCGTGTAAAATTATTTTTTCTGAGATTATTTTACCACTAATTATAGGTGATTTAATGCCCTCCTTAAAATTAATATCTCCCTTGAATACTCTAGCCTCGTCCCAAATACCTTCATTGATAAAAGTTTGTAAGGTTTTTGAGCCACCTTCAATTATTACGGAATTGATATTTTTAGTATACAAATAGGTGACAATCTGTTTTGCAATAGGCATGTTAAAGTCTATAACATCACCACTTAATCTCAAGGTTTCTGCGTTGCTGTCAAACACTTTAAAATGCTCGTTAAGTTTTAAGGATTTGTCAATAACCACCCTAGTCGGTTGTTGTCCATGCCAGTCCCTAACTGTTAAGCTAGGATTATCTTCAGTTACGGTGTTGGTGCCAACTAAAATAGCTTGTTCTTCTGCGCGCCATTTATGTACGAGTTGTCTTGAGTAATGATTTGTGATCCACACTGGCTTTTGTTCAGTCTTTTTCGAGGGTGCAATAAAACCATCTTTGCTTTCTGCCCACTTTAATATAATATAAGGCCGTTTCTTATTGTGAAAAGTAAAAAATCGCTTATGATGTTCTTTGCAGTCTTCCTCTAATACTCCAACTGTAACAAGGCATCCTCCATTTTTAAGTTTAGCAAGGCCTTTGCCGGCAACTTCAGGGTTATCATCTAAACAACCAATAACAACTTTTGGTATTTGGTGCTGAAGGATGAGGTCACTGCAAGGAGGCGTTTTTCCATGATGGCTACAAGGCTCTAAGGTGACGTACAGCGTGCTTTGAGATAACAGTGATTTATCAGGAACCGAATTAATGGCATTTACCTCGGCATGATGTCCGCCATATGGACTTGTAAAACCTTCTCCAATAATTTTATTATTATAAACTATTACAGCGCCTACCATTGGATTCGGTCTTGTTTTACCTAATCCATTTTTTGCTATTTGCAAACAACGCCTTATATAAAAGTCACTTAAGTTCAAAAATTAAAATCCTTATATGTTTTTATTATTAAAATTGAAATATCAGTATCTTCACGGCAGTAAAAATAAGATTTTATAATGAGCAAAAGCAACATCATTATTAGAGAAATAAAACCTGGGGATAATAAGAAAATAGGGAGCGCTATTCGATCGGTGTTAATTGAATTCGGTGTGCCTAAAGTCGGAACGGCTTATGAAGACAAATCCTTAGATTGTATGGCGGAGACTTACCGTGATGAAAATAAAAAGTATTATGTTGTAGCACATGCTGATGAAATTCTAGGAGGAGCAGGCATAGCGCCATTAGATAATTATGAGGGTAATGTCTGTGAGCTTCAAAAAATGTATTTTACTTCAGCTGCCAGAGGTAAGGGATTGGGAAGTGAAATGATGAAAAAATGTTTAGATTTCGCTAAACAGGCTGGCTATAATCAATGTTATTTAGAAACAATGCCATATATGGACGACGCCAGGAAGCTTTATAGAAAAGTAGGATTTAAAAGTATTGATAAGCCAATGGGAAATACAGGTCATTACTCTTGTTCAGTTTGGATGCTTAAAGATTTGTAATTGTGTTATTAAAAGATATAAAAGCTGCTTACCATGAAAATTTAGATGGTATATACGGAAAAGTAGAGGTAGATAACTTCTTTTATTTATCTACTGCACATTATCTCGGCTTACAGCGCTACCAATTAGTGCTCCAACCAAAGTATACCATCTCTAAATCAGAAAATCAAAAGTTTTCAAATACCATTAATGATTTAAAACAAAATAAACCTATTCAATATATATTAGGCGAAACGGAGTTTTATGGATTACCCTTTAAGGTCAATAAGGATGTTTTAATTCCAAGACCAGAAACAGAGGAACTGGTGGACCTTATTATAACTAATTATAAGTCTCAAGTTGAAACACCTGAATTAAAAATCTTAGATATAGGTACAGGCTCAGGTTGTATCGCAGTTAGCTTAGCCAAACATTTACCAAATGCTAAAGTTTATGCAATAGACGTAAGCAATAAAGCACTTAATGTTGCAAAGCAAAATGCAACTTTAAATGAGGTGGAAATAGTTTTTTCTGAGGGTGATATTTTAAATATATGGCAGCGCATAGATTTTTTAGAAGCGCTTAAGTTTGATATTATAGTCTCTAATCCGCCATATGTTAGACATTTAGAAAAGCAGGAAATTAACCCAAATGTTTTAGATTACGAACCGCATATAGCGTTATTCGTAGAAGATAATAATCCACTTGAGTTTTATAAAGCCATTACTGATTTTGCTATTGATAGATTGAAGAAAAAAGGGAGTTTGTACTTTGAAATTAACCAGTATCTTGGTGAAGCAACAAAAGCTTTATTGGTGGCATCAATGTTTACACAGATAGAGCTTAAAAAAGATCTCAACGGAAATTATAGAATATTAAAAGGAACGATTATTTAATATGAAAAGCGTATCAGTATTTTGCGGAAGTAGTGAAGGGAATGACAGCTTAATTTTAGATCAATCCTATACATTAGGAAAAACATTAGCACTTAAAAACATTACCTTAGTTTATGGCGCAGCCAAAATAGGGATTATGGGTAAAGTTGCTCAGGGCGTTATGGATTATAATGGACGAGTAATTGGAGTAATTCCTTCTTTTTTAAAAACCAAAGAGATTGTTCACGCCAATCTCAGTGAGTTAATTACCACCGATAATATGCACGACCGTAAAATTATAATGTATGAGAAGAGTGATGGCTTTATTATAATACCTGGTGGTTTCGGTACAATGGACGAATTTTTTGAAATTACGACTTGGGGCCAACTGGGGTTACATACTAAACCTATAGGGATATTAAACATTAACGGTTATTATGATGCATTAATAGCGCAGTGCAAAGTAATGGTAGAGCGAGGGTTTTTAAATCAAATCAATTTAGATGCCATAGTAATTGATACAACCATAGAAGGGTTATTAGAAAAGATGAAAAATTATAAACCATTGCCTGCACCAAAATGGTTAAACAAAGATAGATTATAATTAAATGAATGTAAGGGAGCAAATACAATCACTCAGAGAGGAGTTGAGACAGCATAACTACAACTATTATATCCTCGATAATGCTACAATAAGTGATTATGAATTTGATTTGAAGCTAAAAGAGCTTCAGACTTTAGAAGCTGCAAATCCAGAATTTTTTGACGCTAATTCTCCAACGCAACGTGTCGGAGGTACAATAACCAAGAATTTTAAGACAACTATTCACGATTTCAGAATGTATTCCTTAGATAATTCATATTCTAAAGACGACCTTTTGGATTGGGAAAATAGAATTAAGAAAATGGTCGATGGACAAGTACAATATACTTGCGAATTAAAATATGATGGCGCATCCATAAATTTAACTTATAAGGAAGGTAAACTTTTAAGAGCAGTCACACGAGGCGATGGAGTGCAAGGCGATGATGTTACTGCCAACGTAAAAACAATTAATACCATTCCATTACAGTTAAAAGGAGATTACCCAGACCGTTTTGATATACGAGGCGAAATTATTTTACCTCTGGAAGGCTTTTTAAGAATGAATGCGGAACGAGAGGCGAATAACGAGGAACCATATAGAAATCCTAGGAATACAGCATCCGGAAGTTTAAAACTGCAGGATAGTGCTGAGGTTGCAAAACGACCGCTGGAATGTTTGTTATATAGCATCAAAGGAAATAACCTTAATATCCAAACGCAATTTGAAGGATTAGAAAAGGCTAGAGCTTGGGGATTTAAAGTGCCTAAGGAGGCCAAACTCGTAAATTCAATTGATGAAGTTTTAGAGTTTGTTGCTTATTGGGATACACATCGTCACAACTTGCCTTACGAAATAGATGGTGTTGTCATAAAAGTAAATGACCTCTATCAGCAAGACGAATTAGGGTTTACAGCTAAAGCTCCACGATGGGCAATGGCATATAAATTTAAGGCAGAACAAGTATCTACGCGGCTTAATCAAATAACCTATCAGGTAGGTAGAACAGGAGCTATCACTCCAGTTGCAAATTTAGAGCCGGTACAACTGGCAGGTACTGTTGTCAAAAGGGCTTCGCTTCATAATGCCGATCAGATAGAGAAGTTAGATATAAGAGAACAGGATGAAGTTTTTGTAGAAAAGGGTGGTGAGATCATACCTAAAATAATAGCAGTCGATTTAAGTAAACGACCTCAAGCCTCTGAGCCAACGCGCTATATTACGCATTGTCCAGTATGTAATACGGAATTGGAGAGAATTGCAGGTGAAGCCAAACATTACTGTCCTAATTACACAGGCTGTCCTCCACAGGTCATAGGACGTATTCAGCATTATATCTCGAGAAAGGCTATGGACATTGAAGGTTTGGGTGGCGAAACTGTATCACTACTCGTAAAAGAAGGCTTGGTATCAAATTATTCAGATTTATATGATTTAACAGCAAATGAAATTGTCCCATTAGAACGAATGGCAGAAAAAAGTGCTGAAAATTTAATTAAAGGCGTAGAGGCGTCGAAGCAAATTCCATTTGAGCGCGTTTTGTTTGCATTGGGAATTCGTTATGTTGGCGAAACTGTTGCTAAAAAGTTAGCAAAACACTTTAAGTCTATAGAGGCTTTAAAAACAGCAACGGTTGAAGATTTAATTAGTGTAGACGAAATTGGCGAACGTATTGCAGAAAGTGTAGTAGAATTTTTTAATGATGAAAACAATATTCAAATAATAGAACGTTTAAAATCACATGGTATTCAACTTGAAATTTCAGCCGAGAAATTAGCTAGCCAGTCCGAAAAGCTCAAAGGTTTATCAATTGTTGTATCTGGCGTTTTTGAAACGGTATCTAGAAATGAGCTCAAAAAATTAATTGAAGATAATGGTGGTAAAGTATCCTCTTCTATTTCCTCAAAAACAAATTATCTCGTTGCTGGTAATAAAATGGGGCCAAGCAAACGAGAAAAAGCGGATAAATTGAATATTAAAATTCTTACAGAACAGGACTTTTTAACCTTATTGAAGTAAATTCTTACAGTAAAATTCAGTTTTAATCGATAAAAAGCATTTTTTTATCGATTAATTGTAAAATAATTTTATATTTGTTTTATAAATAAGGGAATAATTAATGCTAGTTAATAATATTTTTAAAGTCGTATTGTTGCTCTTAAGTGCAGCATTTATAGCGTTAGAGGGGTTAGAGTACCAACTTGAAGCTGCAGCCGTAAGCTCATTTATACTAATTTTACTTACTGTATTTTATAGTAGGTGGACTGAAAAAAAATCAATTTATTTTATTGGATTCTTGGTGACATTTACCATTGCCCATGCATTAAGTTATATGTCTTGGTATACTCCAGTAGTTGGGTCGGGTCAAACAGATTACATTTATTATTTAGTAAACATTCTTTATATTCTAGCCTACGTTTTTCTAATAACAAGATGCCTGATAGAGCTAAGTTTTAAAGAGATTTTTACCCAATTGCCAGTACCAATTGTTATTCTTGTTATTCTAGATGTTTTTTGTGTAATACTAGTTACCGATACAGCTCAAAATGCCCTTAATTTTTATGAGTATACTTTAGAATTTTTCTATAATACGGTCATAATGACATTGTTATCTGTTGCTGTAATTAATTATTTATACCGAAATGATAATAAATCTATGTTATTACTTATAGGTTCTATTTGTATTGTGTTTTCAGAAGTTATTCAGCTTGCCTACTACTATATTTTACAAGACAATAACTTAGGATTAATTTATTCATTTTTTCTGGTGATCGCATTTTTATTCTTCTATCTGCAATCCCAATTGGTCTTCACAGGTCCTGAACCAGCTTTTACTGATGAAGAGTATAATAATGCTTAAGTAAATAATTTAGGCGCTTTTATTCAATGTCCTCCAAATTGTAAAATTGTCTTATTTCAACATTTTATCATTCTAAGTAAATC
The DNA here is from genome assembly GCA_013002225.1 of Winogradskyella sp. GTDB lineage: Bacteria > Bacteroidota > Bacteroidia > Flavobacteriales > Flavobacteriaceae > Winogradskyella. The sequence goes on along the minus strand of JABDKL010000040.1, from coordinate 8,882 downwards.
AAATACATATTATTCAACTTTACTGTTACATCAATTTAAACAATAATTGTTGTGCTCTCTGCGGTTGGAGGTTTACCAGGTTCAAAATAGAAATCTATTTGCCCTAGGTATAAGCCGTACGCACCAACTTGATTAACAAGTACATTTTCGCCAACACTGTTTTTAGAAATTGTGGGCTTAGGTAGAAACGTATGGGTGTGTCCACCAATGATGAGGTCAATATCTTTAGTAGCTTTTGCTAAATTTAAATCACAAACCTTATTTGGTGCATTCTTGTAATAATAACCAATATGTGACAAGCAAATGACCAAATCGCACTGCTTCTCATCCTTTAAAACACGAGACATATCTTGAGCAATTTCAATTGGATCGTAATAGACGGTTTCCTTATACATGTTTTTGTCCACAAGACCTTCTAGCTGTATACCAAGTCCAAATACGCCTATCTTAATACCATCTTTAATAAAAATTTTATATGGCTTAACATGCGCGTCCATTATGGTATTTGAAAAATCATAATTTGCTGAAACAAATTCAAAATCAGCATGCGGTAGTTGTGCATGTAGACCTTCAATCCCATTGTCAAAATCGTGATTACCAATAGTGGCTAAATCGTAATTAAGCATACTCATTAGTTTAAATTCCAGTTCACCACCATAGTAATTAAAGTAGGGGGTCCCTTGAAAAATATCACCAGCATCGAACAAAAGCGTATGCGGATTATTTTTTCTAATAGATTCTACTAACGAAGCACGCCTCGCAATGCCACCTTTATTTGCATTTCTGCCATCATCCGGACCAAATGGATCTATATGGCTATGTACGTCGTTAGTGTGTAAAATTGTAATCTTTTTTGCCGAAGACGAAAACGATTGTAACCCTAATCCTCCAAGACCTAAAAGAGCTGTTGCAGCAGTAGACTGTTGTATAAAATCTCTACGTTTCATTTAATTATTGATTTTTATAAAACGATTGTCGCGTTTTGGATTAAGTGTATCTTTCTTTTTAAAATAGTCGATAAGTATATTTCGGATTTTATAATCTAAAACATATAGGCTATCATTTGGATGAAAAAATGTCATTCGATCGCCGCCGTTATACAAATAATCATTTGTTGCTATAAAGTAAGTACCCTCCTCATTAATGGGTGTATTGTTTACCGATGCGTATTTTACGGTATCATTTTTGTCTAAGGTTAATTGTAATTGGCTTGAAACAGGATGCGCACGTTTTGCAGCAGCTAAATAGTCAACAAGTTTATTTACTTGCTTACCCTTTAATTCAACAACAACCACAGAATTTTCAAAGGGCATAACTTCGTATGCCGTTCTTGAGGTTACATCTCCTTTAGAAATTATAGATCTAATACCGCCATGGTTTAAAATTACAAAATCAATATTTTTGCCAGTTCTTTTATTAAAAACGGGATTGCTTTCATTGTAAACAGCATCTGCCATTAAGTTACCTATCGCTGTATTGAGTTCGCCATCATTTTTGGAGTAAGTGTCTACAGAATAAGAAATAACACTATCTAAATTATTATTTACATGTTCGCGGTATGGTTTTATAAAAGCTTCAATTTTAGCATTTGTCGTAATGCTATCGTTTATTTCTATGCGTTTGCCTTCAACTTTTGAAAGATGAAAATCCTGATTACAAGAGACAAGTAAAAGGATTATAAGGAGTTGTAATATTTGTTTAACAGTCATTGAATAACTTCTATTTTGTTAACTATGTTTTAGGCGTGCTTTTGTTAAATTTGCACAAAGCCTAAATATAAATGATTTTAAAAGCATTTAAGGAAAAATCGAATCAAAAATATGTCAATAAATTGTTATCGACACCTAAGGGTGCTGTAAACAATAATAAGATTAAGACCATAGCAGTGCTACTTAATATTGAAGAATTTGATGACTTTGATGCTTTTAGATCTTATTTTAAAACACTTGAACTAAACTCTCCAAAGCACAAAATTATTGCATATACTTCAGACAATAATCATGAAAATAGTAAATGGGAAACTGTTATTTGTCCTAAAGATTTTGGTTGGAATGGTAAGATTAATAACATAGATTTACAGGCTTTTATTGATGAGGATTACGATGTTTTAATAAGTTATCATAAAACCGATAATTTACATCTTAATCTAATAACTGCTTTGTCTAATGCTAATTTAAAGGTTGGATTGTCTAGAACCGATGAACGGTTATACGATCTAATTATTGACTTAAATCCAATGGAAATTGAGCTTTTTAAAAAAGAATTTAAAAAATATTTAAACATCTTAAATAAAATATAAGGTAATGAACCAATTTATAGGAACAGGCGTAGCCCTAATCACACCATTTAACCAAGATCTAAGTATAGATTATGACGCATTAGAGCGTCTGGTAGAACACAATATAAAAAATGGTACCGAGTATCTGGTAATCAGTGGTACTACTGGCGAGAGTGTTACTGTATCCAAAGAAGAGAAGAAGGCGCTTGTAAAATTTATCTCTAAAGTTAATGCTGGTAGATTACCCTTGGTATTAGGAATTGGCGGCAATAATACGCAGGCCGTAATAGATGAAATAAATACCACAGATCTTTCGTCAATCGATGGTATATTATCTGTATCTCCATATTATAGTAAGCCAACGCAAGAAGGTATATACCAACATTTTAAGGCGATTTCAAAGGTGTCTCCTAAACCTATCATTTTATATAACGTCCCAGGAAGAACGTCTTCTAATATTTTACCTGGTACTATTATTAGATTAGCTAACGATTGTGATAATATTATTGCTGTTAAAGAAGCTGGAAACAATGTGCATCAGTATTTTGAATTATTAAAAACAAAACCTGAAGATTTTTTAGTCTTATCTGGCGATGACGATTTAGCATTAAGTATGGCGCTAGCTGGTGGTTCGGGAGTTATTTCTGTAATTGGTCAGGCATTGACAAGAGATTTTACAGATATGATCCGATTGGGTATCGCTGGAGAGGCCAAAAAAGCATACAAGTTGCATTTTAAATTAATGCCTATTACGAGTATGATTTTTGCTGAAAATAACCCTGCAGGAATAAAAGCGGTATTAAGCAGTTTAAATCTATGCAAACCACATGTGCGCTTACCACTAGTAGAAGCTAGTGAAGAGCTAAAAAAAGCCATAGACAAGGAGGTGAAATCTTTAGTAAATAGTTAAACTTAAATTAAATTGCCTAACCTCCCGAAAACTAGGTTTATTTTAGGCCCTAATATTTGTTTTTAATATTCGTTAATAATGCATACTTTTGCATCCTGTTTAAAATTTATGAGAAAAAGACTTTACATACTACTATTCAGTATAACAATTTTAGCTTGTAGCGATTTTCAGAAGGCCTTGAAATCTGATGATGTTTCTGCTAAGTTTAACTTAGGTACCGAATTATATGAAGCTGAAAAGTGGAATAAAGCACACCGTTTATTTACGCAGATTCTTCCTAATTACAGAGGGAAACCTCAGGCAGAGAAATTAACGTTTATGCATGCAATGTGTTCTTACCAAATGGAAGATTATTACATTGCTAGCTATCATTTTGATAGGTTCATTGAAAGTTACCCAGATAGTGAGAAAGTTGAAGAAGCTGCTTTTTTATCTGCAAAAGGCTATTACTATCTGTCTCCTGTATACTCTAAAGAGCAAAAGGAAACCATAGCAGCCATCGAGAAATTGCAGTTGTTTGTAAATGCTCATCCTAATTCTCAATTTTTGGAACAAGCTAATACCTTAGTAAAGGAGTTAGATTTTAAATTAGAGAAAAAGGCATTTGAGATCGCCAAGCAGTATAATGTAATAAAGGATTATAAGGCTTCAGTTAAGTCGTTCAATAATTTTTTATTCGATTTTCCTGGGACGACTTTAAGAGATGAAGCTATGTATTACAGGCTGGATGCTGCTTACAAGCTGGCAATCTTAAGTGTGCAGTTTTTAAAAGAAGAGCGACTTAAAACAGCAATAGATTACTTTAATGCATTTTTAAAGGCATATCCAAATTCTGAATATATGGAAGATGCAACCAGAATGCATGAAGAACTTAAACAAGAATTAAATACTTTTACAATAAAAAGTTAATCATTTATACGATGGATTTAAAGAAGACAGATGCACCAGTAAGTACAGTTACTTATAATAGAAATGCAGTAGATGCGTCTACGGACAATATTTATGAGGCTATTTCGGTTATTGCAAAACGTGCAGAGCAAATCAATACAGATATTAGACGTGAGTTGATAGATAAGCTCGAGGAGTTTGCAACCTACAACGATAGTTTAGAAGAAATTTTTGAAAACAAGGAGCAAATTGAAGTTTCTAAGTTTTACGAAAAATTACCAAAACCACATGCTTTAGCAGTTAAGGAGTGGTTAGATGATAAAATTTATCACAGAAATACTGAGGACACAACTCAGGAATAAATCTCAATGTCTATTCTAAAAGACAAAAACATTTTATTAGGCATTACCGCTGGTATTGCCGCATATAAATCTGCTAATTTAGTAAGATTATTCATAAAAGCAGGCGCAAACGTTAAAGTTGTAATGACGCCTGCTTCTAAGGATTTTATAACTCCACTTACCCTTTCAACATTATCTAAAAACCCTGTTTTTTCTTCGTTTGTAGACGAGGAAGACGATAATCAAGTATGGAACAACCATGTTGACCTTGGACTCTGGGCAGACTATTTTGTAATTGCACCTGCTACAGCAAACACCATGGCAAAGATGGTAAATGGCGTTTGTGATAATTTGCTTCTGGCCACTTACTTATCTGCAAAATGTCCTGTTTTCTTTGCGCCTGCAATGGACTTGGATATGTATAAGCACGAATCCACTAAAACATCGTTTAAGAAACTTGCCGAATATGGGAATAAAATGATTCCTGCTGGCACAGGCGAGTTGGCTAGTGGTTTGGTAGGTGAGGGCAGAATGGCTGAACCCGAGGATATCCTAGATTTTTTAGAAAAAGATATATTGGATCAATTACCGCTTTACGGTAAAAAAATAATAGTTACTGCTGGTCCAACCTATGAGGCCATAGATCCTGTCCGCTTTATTGGTAATCATTCCAGCGGAAAAATGGGTTTTGAAATTGCAAATGCAGCAGCCAATCTTGGGGCTGAGGTCACTTTAATTTCTGGTCCTACGCATCAAAAAAATGAACACAGTCTTATAAGTGTTAAATCTGTTGTTAGTGCCGAGGAGATGTACAATGAAGTACATAAATATTATGCAACTGCTGACATTGCAATTTTATCTGCTGCTGTTGCAGATTACAAACCAAAAACTGTAGCCAACCGAAAAATAAAAAAGCAGGATGCTACGTTTACTATAAAATTAGAGAAGACAAAGGATATTTTAAAATCTATCGGTGCTATAAAAAAACATCAGTTTTTAGTGGGTTTTGCACTAGAGACTAACAATGAATTAGAACATGCCAAAGAAAAATTAAAATCTAAAAACTTAGATTTAATTGTTCTTAATTCTTTACAAGATAAAGGCGCTGGTTTTGGAGTATCCACAAATAAAGTTACATTTATAACTAAGTCCAACGATATAATCGAACATAAGCTTAAATCCAAAGCAGAAGTGGCCCAAGATTTAATGCAACAAATAATAAAGCAATTACATGCGTAAACTATTAGTACTATTCACGATTATTATATCAACAGTTTCATTTTCGCAGGAGTTAAACTGCACAGTTACAGTTGTTGCGCAACAAACCGGTAATGATAATAACGTAGTTTTCAGAACTTTAGAAAAACAATTAACTGAGTTTATAAATAATACAAAATGGACTAATAAAACCTTCGGTCAGCAAGAGCGTATTAATTGTAGTATGGTAATAAATGTTAATGGTTATGATAACGATAATTTTTCCGGGACTATTCAGGTAGCCGCATCAAGACCGGTTTATAATTCTACCTACAGTTCACCAACGTATTTCTTTAACGATAAAAATTTTAACTTTCAGTATTTAGAATTTCAAAATCTCGTATTTAATCCTACGCAGTTTGAATCTAATCTTATCTCAGTATTAAGTTTTCATGTCTATATGATCCTTGGCATGGATGCAGATAGTTTTGATTTAGAAGGTGGCTCAGAATACTTTAAGCAAGCCCAAACAATTTCTAATTATTCGCAACAACTTAATGGGCAAGGCTGGAAATTAGAAGATGGTCTACAATCTCGTTTTGCATTGATCGATAATCTTTTATCACCAACGTTTAAGGAGATTAGATCTACAATGTACACCTATCACAGAGAGGGCCTGGATATTATGAGTAATGACACTAAAAAAGGAAAAGAACAGATAATTAAATCAATTTCAGAATTACAGAAGGTTCATAGTAGCCGACCTAACTCATTTCTAATGCGCGTATTTTTTGATACTAAAGCTAATGAAGTTATGGATATTCTTTCTGGTGGTCCAAGTGTTAATATTGTTAATGCGGTAGATACACTCAATAAAATAGCTCCAATGCACTCACAGAAATGGAGAAATATTAAGTTTTAATTTTTTATAAAACACGTTCCGATTAAAGCTGTAATCACTTAATTTTGTCTTATAAAACTAACTGAGAATTGCTTACTTCATTATATATTAAAAATTATGCTCTCATTGACGAACTCAACGTTAAGTTTAATAATGGGCTTACTATTATTACAGGAGAAACAGGTGCAGGTAAATCGATCCTCTTGGGTGGTTTGTCATTGGTACTTGGCAAGCGCGCCGATTTAAGCCAGGTTAAGAACAGCAATGATAAGTGTATTATTGAGGCCGTTTTTGATATTGCAAACTACGATTTAAAGGCCTTATTTGAGAGGCAAGATTTAGATTATGATGTGCAAACTATTATAAGAAGAGAGATTTTACCTTCTGGTAAATCCAGAGCTTTTATTAATGACACACCTGTTACATTAGACGATTTATCTAGTATTAGTTCTTATCTTATAGATATCCATTCTCAGCATCAAACCTTATTACTTACAGAAGATAATTTTCAATTTAAAGTCATCGATGCTTTGGCTAAAAACGAGGAAGAGTTAAACGCTTACTCTTTAGTTTTAGGTGCTTATAAAACAGCCGAAAAAGAATTAGCATCGCTAATAAGTTCAAAGGCTGAACTAATTAAAGAATACGATTATAATCTTTTTTTAAGTCAGGAGTTGAATGAAATAGATTTCAAAAAGATTAACATTCAGGATCTTGAAACGCAATATGAAGCTTTGAGTAACGTCGAAGTAATTGAAGAAAAACTGGCGGCTGCTAAATCTATTTTAAGTACAGACGATATAGGCGTAGTAGATCAATTAAATAGTGCTAAGCAAGAACTTACTAAGATTGCTGGCTTTGGAACATCTTATGAGTCGGTAAGAGCGCGTATTGTAAGTGTAAGTATTGAATTAGATGATCTGTTATTGGAAATTGACAACTTGATAGACGCATTGGTTACCGAACCTGAAGAATTGGAGCGCATAAGTAATACCCTTCAATCCTTAAATAATTTGATGCAAAAACATTCGGCATCAAATTTAGAGGAGTTAATATCTATAAAGGAAGATCTACAGGAAAAGATTGACAATACGGAAAGTTTGGATGCCTCCATTGCTAAGCAAGAAAAAATAATAGCTGAGCATAAACAAAAATTGGGTGCGATCGCCTCGAAAATTCACGAAAAGCGCAAAAAGGTAATTCCTACATTAATCTCCAAATTAGAACATATTCTGGGAGAATTAGGTATGCCCAATGCTAAGTTTAAAATAAATTTAGAACCAACTAAAGCCTTTATGCCTAATGGTAAGGATGCGCTGCAATTTCTTTTAATGGCAAATAAGGGTTCGTCTTATAATGAGTTAAAGAAATCCGCCTCAGGAGGTGAATTATCGCGTATTATGCTGGCAATAAAGTCTATTCTGGCCGAATATGTGCAATTACCATCAATAATGTTTGATGAAATTGATACTGGCGTATCAGGAGAAATATCAAACAAAATGGGCGATATCATGAAGGGTATGAGTCAAAGAATGCAGGTATTCACCATTACACATTTACCGCAAATTGCAGCTAAAGGTATTTCTCATTTTAAAGTTTTTAAAACTGATGTTAATGAAGTAACTCACACTAACATGAAAAAACTAAACGAAGAAGACCGTATTGTAGAAATAGCTCAAATGTTAGGTGGTATTGATGTGACGGAATCTGCTTTAGCACATGCCAAACAATTATTAAATTAAAAAAGCCAGAAAAATAACACTGAGATTACTTTTAGAGGGCTTTCATTATTAATATTATATTTGAAAATATAACTAATCATAACAACTGACTAAAAAATAGATATTATGTATAACTTACTTAAAGGAAAAAAAGGAATCATATTTGGTGCTTTAGACGAAAATTCTATAGCCTGGAAAACAGCAGAACGCGTTCACGAAGAAGGTGGGCAGTTTGTATTAACTAATGCACCTGTAGCTATGCGTATGGGCCAGATTAATGCATTAGCAGAAAAAACAGGTTCTCAAATCATTCCTGCTGATGCGACGTCAGAAGAAGATCTACAAAATTTGGTCGAGCAAGCTATGGAGATTTTAGGAGGTAAATTAGATTTTGTACTTCACTCTATAGGCATGTCCATCAACGTTAGAAAGGGTAAGCATTATACAGACCAAAATTATGCATGGACACAAAAAGGGACTGACGTCTCTGCAATGTCATTCCATAAAACCATGCAAACTTTATATAAGGCAGACGCTATGAATGAGTGGGGTAGTATTGTAGCCTTAACGTATATGGCTGCACAACGTGTATTTCCAGATTATAATGATATGGCAGATAATAAAGCCTATCTCGAAAGTATAGCAC
>JABDKL010000027.1 GCA_013002225.1 Winogradskyella sp. | reverse complement strand
TTGTAAGATTAGTATCTACAGCTCCAGGCTCAATCGATGTAACATTAATACCGTGTTTTGGTGCAAGATCTTGCCTTAAACCTTCTGAAAACATTTTTACTGCAGATTTGGTGGCACAGTAAACAGCTCCACCAGGAAAGTAGCGGTGTGCCGCCATAGATGAAACATTTACAATTGCTCCACCTTCATTTTCAATTAACGTTGGCAACACAGCTGCGACGCCATTTAGGACGCCGTTTATATTTACATTCACCATTTGATCCCATTCGTCTGTTTTAAGTTTTTTTACGAATGATAAAGGCATAAGACCCGCATTATTTATTAACACATCGACTCTTCCAAAATGATCTACTGCAGTGGCGACCACACTTTCAAAGTCATTTTTGTTAGTTACATCTCCAGGTGTGACTATCGCAGTACCACCATTATCCTCAATTTCAGTTTTAAGAGTTTCCAATTTGTCTTTACTTCTCGCCATTAGCACAACTTTTGCTCCATTTTCAGATAACTTTTTAGCCGTTGCTTCACCAATACCACTTGAGGCACCAGTAATTATGACTACACTATTTTTCAATTTCATATTATTTTTTTTTTACTTCTTTTTACTTTAATGCTCTTTAATATCACCTTTATTAGAGTTTTAGGTTAACTCTAATGCAATAATTGTTTGCTGATAACAGGTATAACAATTATTAATTTTTTAAAATCAGTAAAGCCTAAATAGACTAATAAATTTAGCATAAGAGCTAAATTCTACTTTAACATAAAGTTATCTTAACCCTAATAAAAAAAACAAACTATGATAAAACCAAGAAGTAAGACACCAGATTTACAAATTGAATTAATAAATGATACAGAGTGGCGTTTAAGCAAACAGAATGCTAAAAACTATACTCTTATAGTTGTATACAGAGGATTGCATTGTCCTGTTTGTAAATCGTATTTAGAAGAATTAAAAACTAAACTAGACACTTTCACTGATTTAGGAGTCAACGTAATTGCAATTAGTAGTGATACAGAACAAAAAGCTAAAGAAACTTTCAAGCAATGGGATGTTGATGGACTACCAATTGGTTATGAATTTTCAATAGAAGATGCGCGTGACTGGGGCTTGTACATATCAAACGGGATAAAAGAGGAACCAGAGCAATTTATAGAACCTGGAATATTTTTAATTCAGCCAGATCAGACTTTGTATTGCTCCTCGATACAAACCATGCCATTTGCACGTCCAGAATTTGATGACCTTATCAAGGCTATTAAATTTGTTCAAAAGAACGATTATCCGGCCAGAGGAGAAGCTTAATTAAAAGCAATATTAAAAATACATATCGAAAAACTTTTCGGTAGATAGAAGAGTGTAGTTTAAGCGGGCTACACTTTTCGCTTTTATACTTATACCTTACCTTATAAAGAAAGCAATGCACTACGCATTGCTTTCTAATATAATTAATATTAATGGCTATTTATTGATGATTATCTGAATCTTCAAGATGATCATTATGGCCGCTTCCCTGACTATAAAGTTCGTTTTCTTCGTCTTTTAGTGTTTTCTTGTTTGTATTAGCTATATCACGATTTGGAACATCTAGATTTTTTCCCGTAAAATCTACAGGTCGCTCTCTGTTTTGTAATTGTTTATCATCACCTTTATAATCATCTCTGGGTGTGTTTTTCTTATTGCCAAGCGCATTTAAATCTTCTTTTGTGATATCTGAATTATATTTTTCTTTTTTCTTTTCTTTCATAGTTATTTCGCTTTTAAATAAAGTTATCTTTTTCAGTGGTAGATGATGTTGTCGGGTCTTCTGTATGAAATGTTTTTTCTAATCCTGCAGAATCTACATCGTAAAACTTTAAAACATCTGTATACTGTTTCACATGAGCTATACGATCACCCTCCATAATTATAGCACCATCCAATGCATCTGGATTTTGAGCTAATATTTTTACCAATCCTTCTTCAGAATAATTGGTGTCAGAATTAAAACCGTCAATTTTTTTAGTATCTATTAAGGCTTTTAAGCTAATGTTAAGTTCTTTTGCTATGTCGTGCCATTGGGTGTCTGTGGGCATCGTTTTAGAGATATCTATCGCTAAAATATTCTTGTCAGACGCTTTCAAAAAAGCCTCAAGCTGGTCACCGAATTTATTTCCGCCTACATAAATACAATTTATCAGCCTATCATCAGTATTTGTTATATGTACGGTCATAATTAATAGGTTTTCATAGTTTCTTTACGCTTCTTAAGCTGTCTTTTCAATTCGTTGACAGTTTCTGATACAGCATCCTGGAATGTATTGTGCGAAGACTCAGCAAATAATCTAGGTCCAGGTGCACTTAATCTAATTCCGCATTTCATTCCAGTTTCGTCCGATGATGTGTTTTCTGTTTTAAAGAATACATCTGCACGTATTACAAAGTCGAACTGCGTAAAAATAGTTTCTAGTTTTTCTTTAGTAAAATCCTCTAGGGTATCACTTGAAGATACATCGTGATACTCAAATATAATATTGTGATTGTTCATTATTTAATTTTTATGGTTTAAATCAAAGATAATCTTAAGGCAAAGAGGTTATTAACTTAAATGCTAAAAATATGTACTGATATAGTTTATTAACTCATTTGAGATAATACATTGAAATCATTGTATTACTGATTTCAGATAATTTTTTAGATGGAAGTTAAATCGTAAGTAAAATACATTATTGTTTAATGTTTTGTTAATTATATTAAACAAAACAAATATTTAACCTAAATTCGAATCCTATTAATAAAACTAAAAATCACAAAATGAAAACTCTAAAAAACTTAAGTCTATTGGCTTTATCTGCAGTATTCTTCTTTGCGTGTCAAGAGCAGCAGAAGAAAACTACGGAAATGAACGAAACAGAAACTTCTGAAATTGCAGAAGTGATGGAAGTAGAAGAAACTGATCCTAACATTGTAGAAGTTGCTGTTGGTAACGATAATTTTTCTACGTTAGTAGCTGCTGTTAAAGCCGCTGACCTAGTAGGGACATTGACTAGTGAAGGTCCATTCACAGTATTTGCTCCAACAAACGATGCTTTTAACAAATTACCAGAAGGTACTGTCGGGACATTATTAAAGCCGGAGAATAAGGGTACTTTAACAAATGTATTAACATATCATGTTGTATCTGGGAAATACGAAGCCGCTGCGGTTATTGATGCTATTAAATCTAATGATGGTTCTTTTGTAGTAACAACAGTGCAAGGAGGTGAGATTACTTTAAGTTTAAATGATGGAAAAGTCATGCTGAAAGACGCAAACGGAAATATGTCGACAGTTATCATGGCAGATGTAGCAGCTTCTAATGGTGTTATACATGCTATCGACACAGTAGTAATGCCTAAATAATACTTTGATTTTTTTAATCACAGGCATCAAACCACTATAATATTAATTGTAGTGGTTTTTTGATTAATTAAATTATAACTTAGTAACAGACAAAATAAACAGCATGGAAACAATAGATTACATTATCATAGGTTTAAAACTTATTGTAGCATTAAGCATTCTTAATGTGTGGTTAATTCAACCCAAAAAAAATACTAAATGGCGTGGCGGTAATGCGACAACTATTTTTGAAGAATTTAAAGTTTATGGCCTATCAGAAACATTTTACTATGTTGTAGGGTTTTTAAAAGTAAGTTTAGCATTAATATTACTTGCATCTATAAAATATGAAAGTCTTACACTAATAGGCAGTTTTGGATTAGCACTTTTATTATTAGGCTCTATAGCGATGCATATAAAAATAAAAGATCCACTGTACAAATCTTTTCCTGCGTTTTTGTTTGTGGTATTAAATCTTGTAATTATTTTTTTGTCTAGATGATGTAAGTCGTAAGGACTTTTAAAGCAATTATTAAGTTTAGCATAGCAAAGAAGAAGGAGGGCGAAGACTTAATAAAATTATCTTTGATTTTTAAGCGAACAATAAAACCAGAAAGCATCAGCAAAAACAGTCCGAGTGCGGCTAATAAGATCAATTCATAACTTAGATAAAAACCAGTTATAAGTCCAAAGGCACCAATCAATTGCAACCAACCTGTAAGAATCCGGTATTTTGGTAAGCCATAACGCTGAAATTCAGAAATTATAAATTTCGAATAAAAGCAATTGAACCCAAAAAAAATAAAGGAAATTGCTGAAAACCAAATAAGCGCTGAAAGTAAATCCAATACGTCTTTATTAAAAAATAGTTTAACAAGGTTACAACTAAATACTTTGAACAAAGAAATTAAGTCTAATTTTTTGGCAACAGATATAACAATAAAAACGCCTTTACTCCAGCTACTAACTTGAAATTATTTTTATTGAAAAAGCCAATACATTGTGTATTGGCCTTTATGGTATTACTGTAAGTGTACTTATCGCGATTTTAATTCATTGCGATATAGTCTATATTACTAGCGGTAACAGCGACTTTATATTTTAAAGTTTTCTTTTGTCCGTTTTTCTCGATTTTTACCAAGAACAATTTACTGGCGCCATCCTTAACATCGTAATTTACCAATTGTGTATTGTCTTTAAAGTGCCAATTTGGATGATTTTTGGCAATTTCTGAAATTAGATTATGAGGTAATCTCATGTTGTTGTAATATTCTGTTGTTTTAACTATGA
>JABDKL010000023.1 GCA_013002225.1 Winogradskyella sp. | reverse complement strand
CTGTAAGCCAAACCACCTGCAATTACACTAATTGAAAATCCATTATCGAAATCTGTTCGACTATTAATACCACCTGAGCGGTTTGAATGGAATACTAAATCTTTAAATGTCTTCATAACCTTTTATTTAATATAAACTTTAACTCCTACTTCGTTCTCGTAATAGTCACCTTTTAATTCAAATGGCAAGTGACCCCATATTACAATTTTATCTTCTAAACGCTCATCAGCATTGATTTGGTATCTATCCATACCTAAAAAAACCATTCCTAACTCGCTTGGATTGAATGTAATTGTCATAACTCTCATTTTTTTCAACACCATGAATATACGAAAGCTATTTTAGGGAGCCAAATCTTATTTGCGATATTTTCCCTGAAGTACTTCAGCTATAAATTTAGCTATCCAATAACTTAATCCTATAATTGAAACTAAAGCAATTAAATGTGCCATAACTATTTGTCTTTATTTCTTAATCTAAACCAAGTTTTAGCCCATAATGTCAACCCTGTAATAAAGGTAAGACCACTAAGGAATACTATACTTTTTATATTATTATCAGCCCACATAGACATTGAATAATCTGCTAATGCTAAGATATAACCAAACCAAAGTATAATCCAAACAGTATCTGGAATGCGTTTAGTTGTCTTCTCTACCTTCTCTACCTTTTTATCATGAACTACCCTTGATAGAGCATCTTGTAAGTCTTTCCCATACGCTGGAATTTTACTTGTAGTACCATCTTCGTTTAATAACTCAAACTCATATTTGAGCCAATCTGGGAATGTATTGCTATCCTTTCTATAGGTAGCATTAATAACCTTCTGTTTCATATTAACTTTTTTTACCACGTTTGGTTTTTCTATTTCTATATGTTGAGTATTCTTTATCACTCATCATTATTAATTGTTGTCCTGGGTGGTTGTGTGCTCTGGCTTCCATTACTTTAATAGCATCTTGGAATGAACTCATTTTTAGGTGTTCATCACCATGAATAACATACCAATTTTGAATTTCAGTTCTTATATCTTTTATTTCCATAATACTTGAAGTAAAACTATTGCTACTGCAAGTATAAGTATTATACCTGTTTTTAAATTAATATTTTCACCTAAATGAATGAGTGTAAGTGTGGTAAACGCGAGTATACCCATTGAAAACCCAAGTAAACGTGAAGGCCATACTGCTCCATTAAATGCTTGTACTAGGTAAGTAGTACCTAAAATATAAGAATAACCTACAGGTATACCACCAATAGCAGCTACTAATATAGGATGTTCTTTAATCCATTGAGAAATAAATTGACCATTAGTTTGATACCAAGCTAACGTTTGACCCAATAGGAATAGTAACATTCCTGATATAAATAACTTCCAATTCATCGTGTAAATAAACTTTTAACCATGTTGAACATGAATATAATAAAAGGAATTGGCCAAGTCACGATAATTACTAAACGCTCCCAATTATTAAATGGTTCAACACTTGATTTAAACACATTATGAAGAATATCCATAATAAGCATAAAAACTGTTCCTAAAAGAAAATATTGAAAAATTGTCATAATAAATCTATATGTTGGCGACCATCTTCCCAATAAGAACTACCACCATAATAGGTACAAATTTCTTCACCAAGATTAATATCTTTGGTTGCTATAAATTGGAATGCTTTATACTCAGGATGATCCTTCCAAGTAGCATTACTATTATCACTATGATTGTAAATACAACCATAACCAAATGGAATTACTAATTCCTGTAATTCACCTGATTGGGGGTAGTTAAATCTATAGTCATTAAATAGATTACTAGATTCACCTGCTTTTACTGGTAGGGGTAACAGGTGACATTCTTCAATTACTTCGTTTTTAAAGATTTTTTTAGTAGCGAACACCCCTAATCCTCTACCAGGACTTTCCTTAATCTCTATTTTAGTAGGTACTTTAAGGTTCATTCTTGTGTTTTTTTTGACGGGTATATTTAGTCTTGTCCTTTTTGACTTGAGTTGTCATTTTGCGACGTATCTGTTGAGCTAGTCGTCTTTCCTCCTTGCTCTCCCTTTTGTTCGGTATATTGTCGCCATTGCTCATCCCAAAAAGTAAATTCCATTACAGCATCAATCCATTTTTTTCTAGAATGTTAATCCAGAAACGTTCTAACCATAAACCAATACGAACACCATCAAGTGTATCTTCGGCTGTAGCATCATTCTCAAAACGTTCAGTAGCAATAACTGCAATACAATAATCAGCCACGTCACGTGCTTCATCTAATTTACCTTCATTAATTAGGTTACGAGCACGCTCGTAACCATTAACTAATAATCCTTCTTTATAAATAAACTCCATTTCTATTATTTGTTTTGATTTGTGAAAAATTCCATTAACTGATCACTATTAAGCCCAACTGTTGCTGCATCGTATTTTTTAGCAATTCGGTAAGTACCATCTAAACCAACATTAAACGTAACGTAGCTACCATTCTTAAATTGAGCCTTAATACGTTTAACAGTGTGGTAACTTCTAGCAATACGATCATAATCTTCGAATTTAAAAATATCAGCTGTTGGGAACTTTTCACGCAAATTATCAATTGCATTAGCAAAATTCAAATTCTCTCTATTGAAATGATCCATGTTGATTTGAGCCTGCTTACGTTGCTCTTGTAATTTAGTAAGCAATGTTGATGCTTTGATTTTACGGTAATTACCTGTAACTGAACTTACCTCAAATTTACCACCCTCAAATTCAAAATATTGAATTACAGTATCATTAACAACATTATCTTCCTTACTAAAGCGCTTGCTTAAAAAACTAACACCACCTTTAACTTGAATAAATTCAACATCATTAGCTGTGAATTGAGAATCATCATATCTGTAACCTAATACTGCATCATCAGTAACTAAACTAACATTGAATGTATTTTTGAAATCAACACCCTCAACAAATCCAGCTTCAACTAATGTACCAACTATTTCTTGGTTTCTTAATTCAGCTTTTTTAGCATTTTTAGCTCTGTCTTCTTTGAATTTAGCAACTTGTTCTTGTTGCTTTGTTGTCAAAATAACTCCTTCAAATAAATCTAACTGCATTTCCATAACCTTAATTTTAATTTAACTTGCGTTCCCGCCTCATTTACCCTGTAAATATACGAACGAAAGGTGGGGGAACCAAATCCCCCACGCATTTTCTTAAAAATATTTTTCTTAAACGTTAGATGGGTTATCAAAAAATTCAAAGAATTCATTTTCCCAATTTGAGGAATTGCTAGCTACCATTTCCATATCACCATCCATTGATGCTCTTTTGAATGAATCGCTTTTCAAATATGTTTCAATTTCACTATCTGAATATTTTTTTCCTAAAATGGTTTTAAAGAAATTAAATTCTGTTTCATCCACTGTATTTTCACTTAAAAATGACTTCCATTCAGTCATAAAATCACTTGCTTGTGGGTCATTTTCTGGGTTTGTTCCCATGCCAAATAGTTCAGGCATTAATTGATCTATAGTATTATACATTGATTTGGTACTACCTCCTTTAACGGTCATCCATTCATCAATAGCAGGGCTCCAAATATAGGCATAATCAGCACCGTATGAACTAATCATTTCAGCTAAATCCATTGCTGTTTTACCCATATCATCTGTAAGACGCATTCTATCGGGATCAACATCTTTATCTCTAGGATTAGATACTTCAATATCACCCGTTTCTGGGTCTAGATATGAGATGTAACCTTCACTAGCGATACGATTTGCTTTAAAATCATCATTGTAATGTTTTTTTAACCCAGCACCTAACCCTTCTGGATAACCATCATAGTGGTTATAGGTTGAAATTGCTTCTAGTTTTTCTGGGTCGAAGTAAAGGATTGCTGCTCTTGTAGCCATAATTTTTATTTTATTATATGTTATAAATATTATAGATTATATTTAGATTGCCATTTTTTAATAAGACTTTTACCTACCCCTAGTTCTAACATAACAGCATTACTAGGAACCCCAGGTAGTTTATCTTGAGTAATAATGTAATCAATATTTGTATTATTCCAAACTTTCATTTTAGTTTTAGCATTGGCTCTATTTGATGACTTAAACACCATAGCAACCGGAACACCATACGATTGAGTTTTATTAACTTTAACTTTTGGGTGTTTATATCCTTTAGGAGGTGTGTGATCTACTTTCCAACACCCATGAGGGTTTTTACTTCTATCAAAATGCCAAACTGCTTTATCACCTAACTCTGGTTTAGATGGTACTTCGTAGGTTGTAAGTACCCACTTATCTAACACTGTATCGTTTTCTTTTAATCTAGCCATTTAATAGTATTTATTATTTACCTCATCTAACTCTAACTCCTGTGAATATACGACCTTAAAAGTGCCTCTCCAACCACCCTCGCGATTACTTCCATAATAATAGATAGGACCATTATAATCTTGAGTTATGCTACCAGTAGAAACATTTTGGTAAGCTAAAGGATCAATTGTTAGTTTAGTGTTATAATTAGTAATACGTCTAGGACCATCATAACTACGAAATGTAACTCTGGTGGTTTGGATCCAATTACCTTTTTCAGTTTGAATTTCAAATAAATCACCCTCGAAAGGAAATTCGAGTTTAGCTTTATCAAATTCTTTTTGCATTACTTTAGATACTCCCCTACTCATACTTTTTTAACTTAACCAAAGTGTATTATTATGTTGATTTTTTAGATTTTGTTCTTCAATATACAAATCAACTTTCCACCAGTACCCATCAATATATCTATCTTTAGGTAATTCTATAAAACTAACTTCAACTATATCTCCAACTTCAAGATTTTTATTTAGTACTTTCATTGTTTTATAACTACCATTCCCAGGAGTAATATCTTTACCTTTATTTCTGTAGGCAGCAAATCTGCTTTTACTATTTGAATTAACACCTTCTCCGTAACACCCAACTTTAACTACTTTACCTTTGTAAGTTAGGGTATACAAACCTCTTTTAATTATATTTTCTTTAGAAATTAAAGGAACATCTAAATAACCTTCTTTTATTTTAGTAATAACCATAACCTATTATTTAATACCTAATTCACCCATCACTTCCTTCATGTGGCGACACTTACGATCCTTTGCTCTGTATTGACCTGAACAAGTACAACTGACTTTATAGTCACTAATCTGTTTTACAACATAATAACTACCTGGATCTGATTTGGATTCGAATCTCCATTCAGTTGGGTTGTCAACTTTTTTACTACCCTTTTTGCGACCACGAGTTTCCTCTTCAAATGCTTTGATATCCTTTATTGTGGTTTCAGGCAATACCTCTACCCAATCGGGTATCATGTATAACTTACCATTTACGCGCGTTAAACCCGGTGTATATGGTGAATTTGACATATATTTGAATGGGCGAACTGCTACAAAATCACCAAATCCACGTTTGATTGTAAATTGGGATGATTCATTATGGACAATTCGCTTACGTAATTGACCATATTGGGTTTTATTTGTGAATTCGAATAATGGCATATTACTCGTGAATTTGTTTGTACATTGCTATTGCACTCTCTCTAGTCCAAGCATTAAATTGCTTACCTGTGTGTACACCATCTTTTAAAATTGCATACCAAGTGAAACCCATGTAATCCTCTTCACTCATTCTTATTGTTTTAAACATAACCATTATTTTGCGGCGTCTCGCCTTATTCAACACGTTGAATATACGAAATTATTCTGGGGTAACCACACCTCTCCGCGAAACTACTTCAGAAGCTTTTTGGTTCGCATACTGAATTGATGTTCTTTCATCTTGAGTTTCAAAATACTTTACTATAAAGGCAGCTGTAAATGTGTCCCCAGCTCCACTTACATCAATTGTATCTTGAGGCACAGGCGATTCAAATAGTGTATTTTTATATTCAGCACCTTTTTTACCTAATGTAGTAATAATATTATCGTTAGTTAAATCCGGGTTATTTATACGTTCTGATTCATTTAGTTTTACAAATGTAAAACCTTTAATAATATCATTTGTTAATTTACGTTTACTATCTAAAATAGATAATTTAGATTTACGAGCAATCTCTTTTAAATCAGCATTTGATAAAAATCCTTTATTATAGTCACTTACAATTACAATATCAGCTTCAGCAATAGATAAATCAGCAAACATACCCCATTTAAATTGACAATCAAAAACCTCACCCTCATCTACTCTAAGGAACATATGGTTAGATTTTTCCTCAACATAACGTGTTTTAGTAATTTTTGATTTTTGGGTAATACTAGCCATTATAGCTTTTGGAGCTAATGCTTTAACATTCTCATAAGTGTTACCTGCCATACCTGGATTTTCAACCGATTTAACAGGGTTAACTAC
The DNA here is from genome assembly GCA_013002225.1 of Winogradskyella sp. GTDB lineage: Bacteria > Bacteroidota > Bacteroidia > Flavobacteriales > Flavobacteriaceae > Winogradskyella. The sequence continues at coordinate 10,306 of JABDKL010000023.1, read as the reverse complement.
AGGGATTGGAGCTTCGGGTGATAAACGTTTAGCTTCACAGTAAATAAACTTATCAACACAAGTTTCTCCTATTACTAGTATCTTCATCTTCTATTTGCATTTGTAAATCTATAGAAGCCATAATGCAAAGTGATTTTAAGTCCTTTTGACTTAAATATTCAAGAGCATCTGCATCTAACATATTAATAACATCTGATGATTTAATAATCACTGAACTTAGGTTGTATTGGTTTTTTCTTTTTAGTTGCATTTCTAAATGCTGGGTATTTTGTTTTAGCCCAACTATGCCATTCTGTAAATGCTGTGTAACGCTGTTTTGCTGATGTTTTACTCATTGTTTAATTGTTTTTCTATTTTATTCCAATATTTGATTGTTCTATCTTTTTTATAACCTTTAGGTCCACCATTCCAGTTACGAGCTATCTTCTCAGGTGAGCTATCTTTATGATGAAACTCTTTCCATATCAAAAACATATGAACAGACTTATCTCTATCAAATCTATCTTTTAAAGTAAAGCGTTGGTGAGAGCCTATACGTTTACAGATGCGGTTTACCTCTCTAACCATAATAGGTCTAATCTGTAAAGCACCTACTGCTTCGTTGCCTACAAGATGCCTGTCGCCAATAGCAGAATCATTACCCCTAGACTCAACAAAAATAAGGGCATCGAGAAGGTCTCCATCCGTAATAACGTCTGGAATGTCTTTTCTGTCCAGTTCCACAATAGGTTGCTCAATTTTTCTTTCATAATTAATTTCATTGCTATTACTGCTAATAAACACAGGTAATAAACTTAATAACAGAACCTTTTTCATTTATTTTGATTTTAGATACTCAATTGCTTCAACAATTTTACTACATACCTCATACGCCTCATGTTCCTCATGAATTTTTAGATTTTTTTCTAAACTTTCAAGCATATCTTTGCGGTTAATGGTAATATCGTATACTGTTTGTTCTTCTAAAACATTAATTTCAAGAATGTGAACGTGTTTTTTTCTACCTTTTAGATTACCTAAAATTGTTTTAACTATGGCCGAACTAATTTCAAAGTTATTTTCTTTCATTAGTTCTTCGAACTCTTCCTGTGTATTCACTGTAATTGAATGTGCCATCAAAACAAGTCTAAAAAGTCGTTATTTATTTTCTTCTCCCGTAATTTATCATTCTTTTCTTGCTTCTCCAACATTTTTGTAGCAAGTTTTTCAAGATGTTTTTCTTTTGTTTTGTCAAAGTCCTTAGTTATGGCATCATGACGTTTTTTCTTTCTTAATAGGGGTGCTCTTCTTGCTTTTTTCATCGTCTTGCTACAATATCATATTCATCATTATCAACATCATCTAACCCTAATTCACGTAAACGTTCTAAATGATAATCATCCACATCCCAGTCTACTTGACCCGTGTTTACTGATTTATGGTCTTCAATGTTTTGTACCTGTTTTTCCGAGAATATATCACCAATAGTTAGGAAATAACAGTTATAACATAAAAATTCAATATTTTCTTTGCGATAGTTTTTCTTATTGTTATCCTTAAAATGTAATAGCAAAGGTATTTTATAATCTAATACTCTACGTTCGTGGAAACTACATTGACTGCATTCCTCTAATAAATATCCTTCAGTTACTAACCTGTACTTAAGTTTATCAGGTGAAAACGAAGACACATCTACTCTACCTTCAACTATATCTTTTAATGCTGGTTCGGGACCATTTGCTCTAAGATATTTTGGGATACCTTTACCTGATTGGTTTAAATGTTGCTCAAATAAATTTTCATAACCTGCTTCAGTAGCATCATAGGTTTTAGCCCATTTTTTATAATGAACATAAGACACACCCATCCACCTTGCTGCAGCCCTATTACTTAGGGTTTGCGACATTGCTCTTAGGATTTGGTCTTTACTTAATGGTTTTGGTTTTGGCATAACTACTCATTTTCGTCGATAAATACTACATCAACCCAGGTATCATCTTTTTCTACGTCACCTCTTAATACAGGGACACCAGATTTTCTACCGGTTTGAGAGCAATCAACGCAAGTCTGAGTGTTAGGGAGCACTTTCACCCTTAATGGGTGGATTTCATTTCCACATCCTTTACAATACTTAGCCATATCTATATCAATTACAGGATACATATTATAGGCTCTTAATAAATTTAAATAATTCTAAAGGAGTTTTAATTTCATGTTCCTTATCATCCTCAGTTACTAATACAGCTAATTCACCTTCAGCAGTAAATCTCTCATAAACCCACCAAGAAATTATTTCAGTTTTAAATTCTCCATAGGCCATTACAAATAGAGTTTCTATAATCTGGTAGAATGTAGCATCATATTCAGCTAAATCAATCCTTCCAGTTTCAAATACATTTAGTCCTCGAGACCACGCTTCATCCCAACTTTGAACTACAGAACAAAAATATTCTTGTTCCTTTTTAGCTTTAGTTTTGGGGGATTCAGCCATAGATACTTTAGTACCTATAATATCCTGGAGTTGTTTTAGAATGGGGTTATTTTTTTCCATGTACTGCCTTGATAGCAAAAATGTTATTGAATTGTTCTAAATTCAATTTTTTAACCCCCATAAAATAGTCGAGTGCTTCATTTAAACTTTTAGCAGTTATTGAATGGATTGGTTCTTGACTTTTATCATTTTTAAGGTAAAGTACGTATTTCATATCTTTTTATTTTCGTAAATATAATAAAGGTATTCTAGATTTCCAACACAGGTTGATCAGGAAATTGAAAATGGCATACACCTCTTAAAAATATATTTTTATGGGATGGGTCTCCTATCCTATTTCCTTTAATAGTATTAAATAATTTTAAATAATATTCTTCATTTAATAAATGAGAACGTTTTAAGTTATTTCTTACTATACACTCAGCTAGGAATTCTTCACATGACCACCCTTTAATATATTCCCAAGGTTTATTATTATAATTAGGAATAGTTTTAGTAATCTCATAAGTCTCACTTAAATATTCCTTGTTAGTTAAATAATCTGTTTTAGAAACATTAATTAAATAAAAATTGGTTTGGGGTGTGAAGTGGTTTTCATTTAACTTTTGGGGATCAAAATTGTAAATATAAGTAGTTTCAAATGAGAACCCATTTAAATAATAAAAATCAGCTTCCTCAATTTTTATATCTAATAGTTTAGATTGAAGTAAAACATCATTTGCCCCTTTACATAACCATTCAATATTATTTTCTTTACAATAATCAAATACCCTATTGTCTAAATCAGCAGTACCAAAATTATGACCTCGATTGACAGGTAAATCCAAAATGATACAATTGGGGAAATATTTTTTCCAGATTTGAGTGTTTTGTTCCTGAAAGTCTCCATTATAATTTGTTGCAACTATGATGTTATCAAATTCTTTAAGTACATCTAAACTATACAAAATGTATTGTTCCATTCTAATGAGATCATCCTCACTAGCTATATAACCTATAGTACCATAATAAGATTTATTGATAAGTTGCTTTAAATTCATCTACTGAGATCAGATTTAGTAATTTAACTCGGTGTTTATCAAAATATGCCCATGAATCTTCTCCTTCTTGGAGTGAAGTATTTGAACATTTATTATCTTCTTCTATACCATTAAAAATAACCCCACACCCACAGTCAGTATCAACTGTAATAAATTTATGAGGGTATTTTTGTCTTAAACGTAATGCAGATTTATAAACATCCCCATGCCAAATTCCTGTTTTGCGAGGTACAGATGTATATTCTTCTTTTTCAGGGTTGCAATCATGCATTACAATAATACCCTTGTCTACTAAATGATTTAAAGCATTTTCAATATCTTTATCTACTTGGTCAGCATGATGTAAACCGTCAATAAAAATAATATCATATTTAATATTATGACCTTTAATTAGTTCAAAAAAATCATCTGATGTAATTGGGTAATTGATTTCAGGAATTGTTTTACCTAATTCAGTTGTAGGGTCAACTCCATCTTTATGTTCAGCAATAATTTCTCTAATATTTTGTCCTCTAAAAACACCTATTTCAAGGTAGTTTTTAAAGTTATTATTCTTAATAAACGTATTTATAATCTCAAATCTTTGCATTATCTATAACGTATTGTGCTATGTTCTTGGTTGTTAAATTATTCTTAGTATACTCAAACATTTCATCTAATATACGAAAATATTTTTGTTCATCAAAGTTATTAGCTAAATCTTTAGCTTGCAATAATAAATCTTTGGGTAAATTTGCTAATGTATTTTTAGGACATTCTTCTAACCCCACAAAATAAGGTATGCAGTAATTACCTAAAATTTCATAATGTCTCATACAATCCCAACCTGCTTTTTTCATAGTAACCCCATAATATGATTTTTGATAGTCTTCATAATATGGTTCTTCACTATCAAACACATAAGTTTCAGGTTGACCTGGAATACAGGTTCCGTATTGTTGGGTTTTATTTTTATTTGGCTTAGCTAATTTGCAAGTTGGAATCCCGAATGTAATTGGTTTTACATTTGGGTGATCTATAGTTAATTCACGTTTAAAGTATAAGTGCTTTTTATATAATGGGTCTAACTCAGGTTCATCATTACCATCAATTAGAATTATCTTATTATCAGGATAGTGTTGTGAAACTAAATCATAGTAATCTTTACAGCGTTTAATTGAACCGTAGATAATTAAATCATAAAACTGGTCTTTGATTTTTTGTTCAATATTTTCTCTATCAATATTATTTTCTCCAATTAACCAAAATGTAGTCATCCCTCCCCATAAATGTTGTTTTGGTATTTTACCTTCCCATTCTTTGTAAAGTGGTACAATTTGAGTTGAATCAACAACATTATCCCCATATAACTCTCTTAAACCATAAAATACAAGGTCATTTTGGTAATCTGAAATAAAGCCACCACTGGCCATTCCTATTTGTTTAAAGTTTGTTACATATAATATTTTCATCGTCCGAACTTCTTTAAATCTTCATGTTTGAATAGACCTTCACCATGAGCAACTTTAAACCCTTGCCTTGCCCACCATCCTCCAATTTTACCTTCTAAATCAATACCACCACCTGCAAACGGTTCTACTGTGTTGATATAAAATTGTGTGTCAAATAAACCAGGGTTGTTTGACCAATTTCCCCATCTGCTTGTAGTAGTAAAGTATTCTCCTTGTTTTATAATTTGTTCACTAAAATCTACTTCGGGGTTATTAATCCAATGGATAGATTCTAATAAATGGGGTGATACTAAATCCATTTCACTATCGTAATGATTTAATTCATTACCTTGGTATGGGCGTTGTGAAAATAGAGGTGCACCTGGGGTTTTACGATGTCTATATTTTACTAAATTAAAACCATTATTAATTAATTCTAGACCCGAAGATAATCTACTATAAGTAGTTTCTTTATTTTCAATTAACTTCCAATCATGTTCTAAAAATAATATTCTATCAGTTTTAGCATTTTTAGCTAATTCAATAAATGCTTTACCAATACCAACATTAATATTACTCTCAATATAGTTAACTGAAAAGTGGTTAGCTATATCAATATCTTCATGTGTTGCTTCTTGAAAAAAGATAGTAATATCATCTACCATCTCAAGTAGACCATTTAAATAATATGAATGTAAAGTATTAACTAGTGTTTGGCCTGAATGCCAAGCTAGCATTCCTATCGAGATTGGAATTTTTTCCATTGTTCTATAATTAAGTCTACTCGTTGAATTTGAGTATGATTTTGCATTACTTTTTCATAACCATTTATTGCAATTCTATCCCGTTCTTCTGGGTGTTGGTTGTAGTAAGCTATTTTTTCAGCACAACCTTGCAAATCCTCATATAATACTATATCTTCCCCATCAATGAATAGTTTTTCTAATAAGGTATCTTTATGCAAACGATCTGTAATTACCATTTTACCACAAGCCATACCTTCAAATATTCTTCTAGTAATTTCACCCCATCTTGAATGTTGGATAACCATTTTACCAGAGTTTAAAAATTCAGTATGTTCTATACCTTCCCACCCATTTTTATTTATAATATCTTCAGGGTAATAATCAGCTAGAGTATCTAATATTTGACTACTACCTCTACCTCGAGAAGTTACAGCAATATATTTTTCACTAACTGTAAGGGGTTGATAAGTTTTAATATCGGCAAAATGTGTCCACCATTCAGCATTAAAACCTCGATTTATGTATTCTTGAGTTGATTGAGCATCTGGGGTAAGGATTAAATCAAACCAAGGTGCTTTAATAACATTACGCTCAAAGTTTTGAGGATCATCACCTGCTTCCATTACACAAAATGCTTCAGTATTGCGTAATTTAGATAATACCGGAGATAAATGACGACCCCAATCCATATGCATAATTACATTAGGTTTGGTTTCAAGTAGTCTATAGACGTTATCATCCACGTAATTATCGTTAGAATCAAATAAACTATAAATAGAAGTATCCCAACCTCGCGATTTAAATTCTTCTACTACAGCTAAGGGTGTATTCCATTTATCTGTAGGTCTGTGTGCAAAAATAAAAGCAATACTAGGCATCTAAAAATACTTTTTTAAACTTATTCATTACTTTTTCAGGTGTAAAATCTGTATAGCAATTATGTCCTTTAATTGTTGAATCCATGTTTAATAAAATTTCATACAATTCATCGTAATTAGCATAATAAAATCCTTTGTCACCTAAGATATTAATATGGTTTTTTTCTGGGGAGTTTAAGTAGGTAATAATTGGTTTTTCAAATGTAGAAAATTCAGCAATTGTTAAACCAAATGTCTCACCTCGCTCACGTGAATGAATCATAGCATTACAAGTATTAATAAATGCTACTTTTTCATTTAAATTATGAGTACCATCTATAAAATAAATGTTAGGAGAACTTGTAAATGGGGTACAATTCATAAACAAGAATACAATATCATCTCGTTTTTGAGCAATATCAATTACTGCTTGTTTAGCAAATGGTAATTCAAAATTATCTCCACCATACCATCCTACTACAAATTTATCTTCTAATCCAAACTGGCCTCTATAATCTAAATCATGTTTAGGTAAATTTACCATATGAGGAACAAATGGTAGTTCTTTATTTGACATTTCAGTTGATAACCATTCTGAGACATAAGCATATTTGTCACCATGAGGATCATTATGCTTAAATACTGAGTGGATTAAATTTTTAGCATTTCCAACTAATTTCCCATCATTAAATCCAGCTTTAATCCAATAAATAGCATCTATATTTTCACGCTCAATTATTTGTTCTACCTCACTAAAATCGTTGTAAAGGTATACAGGAAATTGCGTTTTAAATTTGTCTAATGTGGTCAAATCAGCGTGGGCATCCGAAATAATAATAGACTCATTGCCTAAAATATCTCGGTTGCCTAATGCGTAGTCATATAAAGCTACTTCGGTACCTCTAATACCAAGTTGGTTACTATGAAATGCTATTTTCATAGTGTCTCGTAATAAGCATTTTGGCGTTCTTGACGAGCAATATCTTTATGATGATGGATACAAATTTCAGGTAAATTAGGAAATGCACCAAAAAAGGAATGACCAGTAATTTGTTCATGGACTCTATTTTTCCATTTTACAGTTCCATCATTAACATAAACTCTTTGTTGGAAATCTGGGAAATTAATCCATCCATTTTCATTTACTCTCCACCCCCATTTATTAATATGCTCTTGAGTTAAACCCTCAACAGTATTAATACGAGGAATGAGAAATAAATGCATCTCAGGATTTAGTTTGATAGATTCTTTGACATAGAACATAAATGTTTCAGTAATCATTTCATCCGCATCTAGCTGTACAATCCAATCACCTTCACATAAAGAATTTAAGTGATTTTTCATATTAGCAAAATGACCATCAAACTCATAAGGATACCATCTAAATAATGTTTTCTCAACATTCATCTTACGAAGATAATTTTCAATTTCTTTATCTCCGTTTTTAGAATCCCATAAAACTACAATTTCATCTTCTTCTCCTTTATGTTCAAGTAGATAAGTAAGTAATCTTTGAATTTCTATAAACTCATCCTTTACTGGAATTGCGTAACTTAATTTCATTTAATAACTGTTTTACATTAAGATTTTTTTCACAGAAAACTAATTTTATAGATCTTACCCCTTTATTATCTAGATATTCTAAATTTTCAATTAGTTTTTCTAACTCCATTATTCTGGTTTTGAGAATACACCAATATAATCAAGAGCTTCCATATATTCACGTTCAGGGAAGTGTCTTTGTGTATCCATATCCATTCTATATTCATAGAATGTACCATCTTTTTTCTTGAATGCTTCTTTTTCTTCCTCAGTAATTTTAACTGCTTTCACTGCTGTCCAAGCCCAATTTGAGCTATCAGTACCATTAGCAAACACCATCCCCATTGTAGGCAAGTTTACTGTAGATGGGATCCAAATATTTTTATCTTCATCTGTGAAAAATAAATCTTTATACAATTCGGGTAATACTGCTTCTTGTTCAGTCATAAAATCAGTACCTTCTTTCATTAATGAGTTTGAGATAAACCCACACCCCATACATTGATAATTGGTAATTGATTCGTTTACTTCTTGAGCGTAGCAGGCATCACTGCCACATCTTTTACAAATAACTAATTTATCCATTTTATTTTAATTTTGGAAGTTCTAATTTATTAGGTTGTTTTAACCCCAAATCAGGGAGTTTAAGACTAACTTGTTGTGCAAATGTAGGAATATTTTTACCTAAGTAATCGGATAACTTTTCATGCATTTTTTCCCAACTAAAGTTAGTTTTACTATAATGTGCTTGTCGTTTACCTAATTCAGAATATTTTTTATAGTCTTTATAAACATTTTTTAAAGCAGAACCTACTTCACTATGGTTAGGAGTAAACCATTGAGATTCAGGTAAAATCATATTAGGTACTACAGCACTTTTATCTACATTTTTTAGTTTACCTTGGATGAATATGTTATATTCTGGGTGGAGGAAATCCATATGACCGCTCCAAGCGGATACAATAATAGGTTTTTTACTTTGAGTAAATTCAAGTAATGGTCTACCAAATCCTTCACCTTTAGTTAAACAAACCATTGCTTTAACTTTTGAATGGTTATAAAGTGAATTCATTTCCTCATTAGTAAATTCACCATGAAGAATATAAACATTAGGAAGTTTACCTTTAACAGTTTTTCTAATTGCGTAATAACGTTTTAGAATAGCTGCTCTATCCATATATGAAGCACCTGAACCCGATGTTTTTAGAATAAGTGCAGGAGTATTTTTAGTATTTTTAAAGGTTTCTAAGAATGCTTTAATTAAGTAACCTACGTTTTTTCTATCTTCACCTAGATTACCCTGCATCCAATGACCTACAAATAAATAAGCAAAAGATTCTGGGATATCAAAATCAATTAGACATGGTCTATTGTCCAGGAAATAAGTACCTAAATCAATACCTTCAAATAATACTTCAATAGGTTTTTGAACTTTTACTTCACCGATAACTTGTCCTTTTTCTTGTTTTTGGAATACTGAATTTAGGAATGCTTGTTTTGAGTGTTCAGAAGATACAAAATTAATATCCATTCTGTTAATACCTTCAACCCAAGTACCATCTACTAGAGTAGTTTCCATTCCAGCTGTTATACCAATATTATACTTACCATAAGGTTGGAATTCATTTGGTACTGTAATCTGCATCCAAATATCTGGTTGTGGGTTCTGTTGTTGTGGATTAAGTAAATGATTTAATAAAAATCCCCATTCTTCTTCATGATCCTTAACAAACCCCCAAGGAGTATTACCCCATCTTTGAGATAAAAGTTGTACTTCATACTTATCACTTTGGATAATAGATTTAATTACGTCTCTAGCTCTTGCCCCATAACCTGAGTAAGTATCAAATGGGGAACTGATTACAAATAGTGGTTTTTTCATTAGTACAACAATTTATGATTTACAACATTAGGTTCATACTCATTAGCATTAATAAAGCTATATCTTTCTCTAGGAACCCATGTTTCAAATAACTTATCTAGATTTTTAATAACTCTTTTACCCATAATTTCAGCTGTAAAGCCTGCTTCATCTCCTAAAGCCCATTCACGCCCCTTCATACCACGAACATTACGTTCTTCTTTACTCATATTGTAAAGTTCTTTAATACGTTCAGTAGCATCTTCAGCACGACAACGATCATCCCAAATATAAGGAGTTGGAACTGAACCTACAAGTGATCTATTTGTAGGGTAAACTGGGAAAGCCCATTCACCATGT
>JABDKL010000017.1 GCA_013002225.1 Winogradskyella sp. | reverse complement strand
CCTCTAATATTTAAGAGGTATAAATATAATTGGAAATTGTTTTCGATTGTATTTATAACAATAATGATTACAGAATCTTATCTCGTTAGGCAACTAGGCATCATAACATTTTGTATTTTCTACTTATTTTACAATTATTCGGAAATTAGTAAAAATCAATAATCTATGAATTGATTTTTAATTTGAACTTTTATCCCAAATTGTTATTTAATTAAATATTGGATGAAAATTCATTAAGTTTGCACTATGTATAGGAGTTGCGAGTTAACACGCTTCTTTATTAAGCAATATACCATGGTTTTACAGTGAGCCTTTTTAAACACGGAAGATATTCAGGATATCTAAGACCAATTTCATATGTTATTGATTTATGTATCATTAACGCATTAGCTCTTGGTTATTTTTTTAAGAATTTACCACCACTGATTTTCGTTGGTTATATCTCTGTTTCGTGGATAATCTTATCTGTATACTCTAAATTTTACGAAGTGTATCGTTATACACGGCCACTGACCATATTCATGCTAATTTTTAGACAAGCTACACTTTTCACACTAATTATTTTTGCGTTTTCTGGACTATATAACGAACTCTACATTCATCCCAATACAGTTCTAAAATATGTGTTTGTTTGTTTTATTTCTGTCAGTATTTTAAAGTTTTCTGTCTACTATCTTCTTCAAAAATATCGTGTCTCATTAGGAGGTAATTACAGAAAGACTGTAATACTCGGCGTCAACAAAAAAACGTCAGCTCTTGAAAAGTTTTTTAAAAATAATCCTGAATATGGTTATGTACATAAAGGCACATTTAATATAAAGGACAAGAATTTTAACCTGGAAGATTGTTTTAGTTTTATCCATTCAGAGAGTATAGATGAAATCTATTGTTCTATATCAGAATTAAACAACTCAGTGATTAGAGAAGTTGTTGATTTTGCAGACAATAATCTTAAAATTGTAAAGTTTTTACCTGACAGTAAAGAAATCTATTCAAAGAAATTGAAATATGAATATTATGACTATATCCCCATTTTGAGTCTGAGAAATATTGCTTTGGATGAATCAATCAATAAATTTAGCAAAAGGGTTTTTGATATTGCATTTTCAATTTTTGTAATAGTATTTATATTATCATGGTTAACACCGCTGTTGGCGATTCTTATTAAACTTGAAAGCAGAGGACCGGTTTATTTCAAACAAACTAGAAACGGATTTAATTATGAAGAATTTAGTTGTTATAAGTTTAGATCCATGACGCCAAATAAAGAAGCAAACAGTCATCAAGTTACTAAAGGTGATGATAGAATAACCAGGGTTGGTAAATTTATACGTAAAACAAGCATAGATGAATTACCTCAATTTTATAATGTACTTTTTGGCGATATGTCGGTTGTTGGACCTCGTCCACATATGGTGAGTCATACAAATATATATGCTAAGAAAATAGATAAATTTATGGTACGTCACTTTGTGAAACCAGGAATTACGGGATTAGCTCAAATTAGAGGATATAGAGGAGAAGTTCAGACTGATAAGGACATCATTGGGAGAGTAAAATATGATATATTTTACATTGAAAATTGGTCGGTGTTATTAGATATTAAGATTATACTTCAAACATTATTAAATGTTTTTAAAGGCGAAAAAAACGCTTATTAGAAGCAAAAAAGTAAACACTAGCCCATAGGCATTCGTTTTAAGTAGATTTAATTTTAAATGGTTAGCAATAAACGCAATAAACTCTGGTTGATATGGTTTGTGCCTATCGTTATTGACATTTGCGTTGTAAGCTTCTTTGGGTTAAAGTATCTCGATTTTGGAACCGAGAAGGTATATTTCTTCAACGTTGATTATTTAAACAATAAGGAGTTCTTATTTGTTGCATTTACGGCAGTTTCCTGGATAATTTCAACCTATTTCATAAAGTTCTATAAAATTGATCGTTATACTACGGATTTTAAAATTTTATCGCTGCTGCTTAAACAATTTCTGTTGTTTACCCTCATCGTATATACGTTTATAGGTATTTTTAGAAGTGTAGACATTCAAGCTACAGTTACGCTAAAATATCTGATTATAAGTTTTTCTATTATAGGCGTTATAAAACTCTTTGTGCAGTACATCAATAGAAAGTCTGCCATATTTTTAAAGGACAACCTCAAAGAAGTGATAATTGTTGGCAACGGAGAAGGCGCTAAAGAATTAGAGCAACTATTCCATTCTAAAAAAGAATTAGGTTTTAAGCTATTAAACGTCTATAACAAAACTAACAGCAATCATCATGTGTCAGAAAGCTTGCGTTTTATAGAACAGCATGTTGATCTAGATGAGATTTATTGTGCAATTGATGAGCTGGCTGAAGAAGAAATAAATGAATTTGTAAGATTAGCAAGTCTTAACAACATACAATTAAAATTTATTCCCGAAGCAAATAAGCATCATACTAAGCGATTGATAATAGATTATTATAATTATCAACCTATTTTATCAATTAAACAGGCTGCGCTTAATAACGAGGTTAATCAATTTATTAAACGCATATTCGATGTAGTTTTTTCAGTTTTTATTATCGTTTTTGTTCTTTCTTGGGTAACGATTATTTTAGGCCTTCTAATAAAATTAGAATCTCGAGGCTCTGTATTTTATAAACACACCAGACATGGTATCAATTACAAACCATTTACATGTTATAAATTTAGATCATTACGAAATGTAAAGTTTCCAATTTCAGAACAGGTTATTGAAGATGACACCCGAGTTACAAGAATTGGAAGGATTATACGACGAACCAGTATTGATGAATTACCACAATTTGTCAATGTTTTATTGGGTGACATGTCTGTAGTTGGCCCAAGACCACATATGTTGCCATATACGTCTGCATATGCCAAAAAAATAGATAAATATGAGTTCGCTTACAGACATATGGTAAAACCAGGCATTACCGGACTTGCACAAATTAAAGGTTTTAGAGGCGAGATTAAGAACGATGAAGACATTATCAATAGAGTGAAATACGACATCTTTTATATTGAAAATT
>JABDKL010000006.1 GCA_013002225.1 Winogradskyella sp. | reverse complement strand
AAGGACATCCAAACTCCCATTTCACCATAGTAAGTTGGTAATATAAAAATTAGAGGAATAAAAAATATGCCCTGTCTAAGCAATGTAAGCAAAAGTGCTGGAGTAGCTTTACCTATAGCCTGAAAATAAGCAGCACCAATAAGCTGTATTGCGATAATTGGAGTAGCGGCAAACACCCAGCGCATGGCTGGAGGCGTTTCTTTTAACACCTCTGCATCTTGCGTAAACAGCCGCGTAATAGATTCTGGGAAAATCATTAAAAACACAAATACAATTGCTGCTAAAAGCGCAGCATATTTTATCGCTGTATTTATAGATTCGCGCACGCGCTGGTATTTTTCGGCGCCGTAATTAAAGCCTGCAATAGGCAAAAATCCTTGGGTAATGCCATAAACCGGGAATAAGGCAAACATTAGCATCCGGCCAACAATGGCATAAGCTGTTACAGAAGTTTCACCTCCTAAATCGTATAAAATATTATTCATTAGTAAATAGGTTACACTCACTATTGCCTGACGCGAAAGTGTTACAAAACCTAAAGATCCTATTTCCTTTACAATTGGGAGGTCTAATCCAAAATGTTTCAAGTTAATCTTTAATTCTGAATTTTTGGATAGGAAGAACCAGAGTATAAACAGGAAACATAAGATATAGGAACCTGTTGTTGCCCATGCTGCGCCTGTCATTCCCCAATTGAAGACATTAATAAAAAGATAATCTAGCACTAAATTTCCAACGGAAGGAAACATCATTGCGTACATCGCAAATTTTGGTTTTCCTTCTGCCCGAATAACGGTATTTCCCATCATACAAAGCGCTAAAACAGGGACGCCATAAAGCACTATTCTGTAATAGATTTTGGCTGGCTCAAAAATATTGCCTTTGCCTCCAAATGCTGGAATAATGTCGTTGATATACAACAAGCCAAATATCACAAAGACTATAGTGATAAAGATGGTTAGAGTAATTTGGTTTCCAAAAGTTTTACAGGCTTTTATCTTATTATCTGCACCTAAGGCTCGGGATATAATTGAAGACCCTCCAATACCAATAGCCATTCCTAATGCTGCTATAAAAAAGGAAACAGGAAGCACGACGTTAATGGCAGCGATAGCTGTCGGTCCAATCCAGTTACCGACAAAAATAGTATCAATAAGAATATTTAATGACATTACTAAGATCCCAATAGATGCAGGTACTGCTTGTTTAATCAGTAATTTACCTATAGATTGATTACCTAAATCTTGAGAAGATACTTTTGCCATTACATAGTTAATTGCATTTCGGCCTTAGCCCATTCTTCGATCATATTCGTAACTACTTTTACAAAATCATCGCGTTCGTTAAGACAAGGCACGACGGTAAATTCCTTTCCTCCTACTTCGTGAAATATCTCTTCACCTTCCATAGCAATTTCTTCCAAGGTCTCTAAACAATCGCTAACAAAAGCTGGCGTTACTATGGCCATCTTTTGTAGACCTGCTTTCCCCATTCTTTCAATAGTACGATCGGTATAAGGTTTTAACCATGGATCGAATCCTAGTCTGGATTGGAATGTTGTTGAGTAGGTACCGTTTTTAAGCCCCAGCTTTTTGGCCACATTGACAGTGGTAATTTCGCATTGGTGACGGTAACAGAACTCATGTTGAGCACTTCCCATTTTAAAACAACATTTACCATTCATTTTACAATTACCATTTGTAATATCGCTTTTACGTATATGTCGTTCCGGTACGCCATGGTAACTAAAAAGTATATGCTCGTAGTCAACACCCTCCAGTGTGTCTGCTATACTTTTTGATAGTGCTTTAATATAATCTTGACGATGGTAAAACGCTGGTGTTCGCGTTATGGTAACCTGAGGAAAATTTTCAGCAACCAATTTATCCACTTTAACATCAATCGTTTCAGTTGTTGCCATAGCAAATTGCGGATACAGCGGAATGGTTTTTATTTCAGTACAACCTTTATCGACCAATTCTTGTAAACCTTTTTTAATGGTCATGCTCCCATATCGCATCGCTAGAGCGACTGGGTAATCTACCTGCTTTTGTACTTTATCCTGTAGTCGTTCAGAAAGCACAATTAACGGAGAACCTTCTTCCCACCAAATTTTTTTATAAGCTTTGGCTGAAGCTTTAGGTCTTGTATTTAAAATAATACCTTTAACTAAAAGTGTTCTTGCCCAAAGTGGGACGTCGATAACGCGTGGGTCCATTAAAAACTCACCCAAATACCTTTTGACATCCTTAGGATTAGGACTGTCTGGTGAACCAAGATTTATAAGTAATATTCCTTTTGACATAGCTGCTTTTTTTCCTATGCAAAAATACAACTATAAACAGTAATCTTAAATGTGCATTACATTGGATTTATAAATGCTACCATTGGTAAAGGGACTGATCATTTTAGGACGTTGCCGTAATGTATTTTTTCGGAGTGGTACCGAATTTCTTTTTAAACGCAGCGATAAAATGACTAGCCGTACTATAACCGACTTTTAATCCGACCTCATTGACATTGTGGTCACCAGATTCTAACAGTTTACGGGCTACTTCCATTTTATAATCAAACAAAAAACTGTAGACCGTATCACCATAGATCTGTTTAAAACCATCTTTGAGCTTTTTTAAACTTAGTCCTATTTCTTCAGCCAACTCCTGCAAAGTTGGTGGCTCGGCCATATTAGTGATAATAATGTCTTTTGCTTTTTTTAGTTTGGCCACATTTACCTCATCTACTAAAAACGGACAGTGCTCTATATCGGCGTCTTCACTTCTATTAAAATACAAGCTCAACAACTCGTAGACTTTACCTTTAAAATAAAGTGGCTTAATTGTAGTATTAAGGTTAAAACTAATGAGTTGATTTAATACTACTGCCATTGATGGATTGATCTTACCATCGGTATAATACTTTTTGTCTTTATTTTCATCTGTTAAAAAGGTAATATAATTGGCATCTTTTGAGAATAGACCGTGAAATTTTTTAATTGATATCGCCAAAGACACTAACCAGGAGTTGGGCTGTAATTCTAAATGTATAGGTAAATCGCGTTGTGGATTATAAAGTAATAGCGAAGTTTCTTCATTAATATTAAGCGTATAGTTGCCCTGATTAAACATAAAAACACCAGCACCTTTGGTACAAAAATGAAATTGAATGTAACTACTATCGATCTCGCGCTCAAGTATTTTTATGGTACTATTTTCATTCTTGCAGGTTAACACGAAAAATCCATCTTCAATAATAGTTTCCTCAAAAGCACCTTCAGCGACATTTTTTAATGAATTATTTTCCAACTTCATTTCTTTCTTATTTAGATTCGTTCTAAACTAACAATCAAAAACCCCTTGGTTTTACTGCAAAAATAGCATATTTATCATCTTTTCGACAAAATGAAACTTAAAAAACCACAAACGATACTTTAAGTTCTTCTAGCGTTATTTTTTAAAATAAAACCCAATTATTTTTGTAGCGCTTAATTTACAAGGTGTTATTGCCCTAATGCAACAGAACAGAACGACATATTTTTACGCTATTGGTCTTAGCTACAAAAAAGCTGATGCTGAAGTACGTGGTCATTTTAGCTTAAGTGATACTGCAAAACAGAATGTTTTAAAACAAGCTAAGCAGAATGGAATAGAAAGTCTTATTTTAATTTCAACCTGTAATCGAACAGAACTTTATGGTTTTGCTGAGCATCCTTACCAATTAATCCATTTATTGTGTGAAAACACCAAAGGAACGGTTGAAGAATTTCAGGAGGTTGCTTATATCCACAAAAACAAAGAGGCCATTAATCACATGTTTAGAGTGGGCTCTGGTTTAGATAGCCAAATTCTTGGTGATTTTGAAATTATAAGTCAGCTTAAATTTAGTGCAAGAGCTTCAAAAAAAGAAGGTCTTCTTAATTCTTACACGGAACGTTTAGTAAATTCTGTGATCCAGGCCAGCAAGCGTATTAAGAATGAAACTGAATTATCATCTGGTGCAACATCGGTCTCTTTTGCTTCGGTTCAGTATATTATGAATACGATAGAACACATTTCTAAAAAGAATATTCTTCTTTTTGGAACTGGTAAAATTGGACGTAACACGTGCGAAAACTTGGTAAAGCACACTAAAAATTCACACATCACCTTAATTAATAGGACTAAGACTAAGGCAGAGGAAGTTGCCGGCAAGTTTAATCTTATTGTAAAAGATTACGAAAACTTAGAACAAGAAATAAATGCGTCGGACATTGTAATAGTTGCTACAGGTGCGCAAAATCCGACTGTGTATAAAGCCTTAATTACAACAGATAAGCCACTCTTAGTTTTAGACCTTTCCATACCTAAAAACGTAAACGAAGATATTAGAGAACACTCTAATGTTACCCTTGTACATTTAGATGATTTAGCAAAGATCACAGATGACACATTAGAAAAGCGAAAAGCTTTTATCCCGGATGCCGAAAGGATTATTGCTGAGATCATGGCAGAGTTTAATGCTTGGCTAGACACCTTAAAATTTGTTCCTACAATACAAGCCATTAAGCATAAACTAACCAATTTTAAAGATTCTGAATTAAATACCCAGCGTAAAAAATTAGATGATTTTAATGAAGATCAGGCCGAATTGATTACATCCAACATTATTCAAAAAATCACCAATCAGTTTGCTCATCATCTTAGAGAAGATAGCCATACGTCTGATGAGAGTATAGAGCTCATCAAAAAAATATTTCAGTTAGAAGAAACTACCACTAATGTCTAAAATTATTCGCATTGGCACACGCGACAGCCAGCTCGCTATGTGGCAAGCAAAAACCGTACAATCACAACTTGAACATTTAGGTCATAAAACCGTATTAGTGCCAGTAAAATCTACAGGAGATTTGGTACTGGATAAACCTTTATACGAATTAGGTATTACTGGTATTTTTACCAAAACCCTTGATATTGCAATGCTCAATAAAGATATTGATATTGCAGTCCATTCACTTAAAGATGTACCTACAATTTTACCAAAAGGAATTGTGCAAGCCGCTGTTTTAAAACGTGGAAATATTAACGATACACTTGTTTACAAAAACAACGAAGAATTTCTATCTGCTAAAGATGCGGTTGTTGCTACAGGAAGTTTAAGACGACGAGCGCAATGGCTTAATCGTTATCCAACCCACACAATTGTCGGTATAAGAGGTAACGTAAACTCGAGACTCGAAAAGCTTGAAAACAATGAAGAGTGGAATGCAGCTATTTTTGCTGGTGCTGGGTTAGGACGCTTAGGGATTACACCCGAAAATTCTATAAACCTGCATTGGATGATTCCCGCGCCTGCACAAGGCGCTATTATGATTACCGCTTTAGAAGCAGATGAAGAGATTAGAGCAATCTGTGCCGAGATTAATGACGAAGTTACAGAAATATGTACGTCTATTGAGCGCGAATTTTTAAATCGACTCGAAGGCGGATGCACAGCACCAATTGGAGCTATTTGTTACATCAACAAGGAAGAAGAGGTGAACTTTAAAGGTGTGCTGTTAAGTAAAGATGGCACAAAAAAGATAGAGTACACCAAGGTGGTGTCCCTAGACGAAAAAGATGAATTGGCAAAACTTGCGGCAGATTATATCATTGATAAAGGTGGAAAAACTTTAATCGATCAGTTACAACGTGGAGATAAAGCCACAAATATATATTCGACCAAAAAACTAACTGATGCACAATTGCAACTATTTCATAACGATGTTATTGCAGAAAGTAATGATGCTATTAAAATAAATCCGAATCGGTTAACAAAAGCTGTAATTCGAAACGAAATACAGAATGTCATCATAACAAGCAAAAATGCAGTTGATGCCTTACTAACTAATTTTTCTGCACCCGAATTACAATTCAAAAACATCTATTGTGTTGGGAGAAAAACCAAGCGGACAATTGAAAAGCGAATTGGTAAAGTAAAGCATCAGGCGAATTCTGCCGAGGATTTAGCTCAACATCTGGTAGAATTTATGGATGGTACAGAAGCGACTTATTTTTGTAGTAATTTGAGATTGGATACCATTCCGAAAATTTTATCTGAAAACAATATTACCGTTAATGAAGTTGAAGCCTACGAAACAAAATTTGACGCAGAAAAAATTGAAGGAAATTTAGACGGCATTCTGTTTTTTAGCCCTTCAACAGTTGAAGCTTTTTTGAAGCAGAATAAAGCCAATGGCATTGCTTTTTGTATTGGTGAAACCACTGCTAAAGAAGCGAGAAAATATTTTGAAGATGTACGCGTGGCTAAGATACCGTTGGTTGAGAGCGTTGTTGAGTTGGTGAATGCGTATTACGTGTAATCGCTGTTGGCTTTTAGCGGTTAGCCTTTAGCATCACTGTTATGAAAAGTTAAAAGCTGAATATATGAGAAATTTTAGGACACTTGAAATTTGGAAAAATGGAATTACAATTGTTAAACAAGTTTATGTCCTTTCTCAGCAATTACCAACAGAAGAAAAGTTTGGTTTAAGAAGTCAGGTCACAAGAGCAGCCGTTTCAATTCCATCGAATATTGCTGAAGGATGCAGTAGAAATAGTGATATAGAATTTAAACGATTTCTTGAAATAGCAATGGGTTCCCTTTTTGAGGTTGAAACACAATTAATTATTTCTAAGGAAGTCGAGTTTATTTCTGAAGAAAATTTAAAAGTCATTTTTGCACTTATCCATAAAGAGGCAAGAATGATAAATAGTTTAATAAACAAGATTAAAAACAGCTAATAGTAACTGGCCAAAAGCCAAAAGCTAATAGCCAAATGCCAGAGGCTAACATGATAAAAAACGATTTATTCTTAAGAGCATTAAAAGGAGAAACTGTAGAGCGACCACCCGTTTGGATGATGCGTCAGGCAGGCCGTTATTTACCAGAGTTTATGGAAATAAAGGCAAAGTATGATTTCTTTACACGCTGTCAAACTCCAGAATTAGCAAGTGAAATTACAGTACAACCAATTCGTCGTTACGGTATGGATGCTGCTATTCTGTTTTCAGATATTTTGGTGATTCCCCAGGCTATGAATATTGAGGTACAGATGAAACCTAACTTTGGTCCTTACTTGCCTAATCCTGTTCGTAGTCAAAAAGATGTCGATAATGTTATTGTTCCTGATGTAAAGGAGGCTTTAAATTACGTCTACGAAGCTATTAAAGCCACCAAAGAAAAACTAAACGATGAGATTCCTTTAATTGGCTTTGCTGGTTCACCATGGACCATTTTATGTTATTGTGTACAAGGGCAAGGATCTAAAAACTTTGATAAAGCCAAAGAATTTTGTTTTACAAATCCTATTGCTGCGCACCAATTATTACAAAAAATTACAGATACAACCATCGCCTACCTTAAAGAAAAAGTAAAGGCTGGTTGTAATGCCGTGCAGGTTTTCGATTCTTGGGGTGGTATGTTATCTCCTGTAGACTACCAAGAATTTTCGTGGCAATACATACAGCAAATTATTGATGCTTTAAAAGACGACGCTCCAGTAATTGCCTTTGGAAAAGGCTGTTGGTTTGCACTTAACGAAATGTCTAAATCTGGAGCCTCTGCTTTAGGTATAGATTGGACATGTTCAGCACGTAATGCACGTTATTTAACTGGAGGAAATATTACCCTACAAGGTAATTTTGATCCTACACGTTTGTTTTCTCCACCTTCAGAAATCAAGAAGATGGTGCATCAAATGATTAACGAATTTGGAAAAGATAAATACATTGTAAATTTAGGCCATGGTATTTTACCTAACATTCCGTTAGAAAATGCCAAAGCGTTTATAGATGCAGTAAAAGAATATCGTGTTTAAAAATGTATTAAAAGGCATACAAGCATATTCTGGTGCCCTGGCACTCATTTCAAAATTAAAACTTTGGAAATACTTTGCCATACCAATAGCCATCAGTATTATTACGGCGACCGTAATTGGCTTTTTAGCTTATGGGCTTTCCGATAATATCGGTAAGTTTATTTCCCGAATTTGGGTTTGGGAATGGGGAAAAGAGGTCTTTACCTCAATCTCTACCTTCATCGGTGCTGTAGTAATTATTGCTATTGGATTAATTCTTTATAAGCACATCATAATGGCATTTTCAGCGCCATTTATGAGTCCTGTTTCAGAAAAGATTGAAGCGTATTTTACAGGTGTGGAAAAACATCAGCATAGAAATACCTCTTTTAGAGAGCAGCTTTGGCGAGGTATTAGGATAAATATTAGAAATCTAGCTAAGGAATTACTGATTACCATTCCTATTTTACTTTTAAAATTTATTCCTATAGTAAACATCTTCTCAACGGTATTGCTTTTTCTAGTTCAAGCTTATTATGCTGGTTTTGGTAATATGGATTATACGCTCGAACGTCATTTTAAATATAGAGAGAGTATAAACTTTGTAGGCAAGCACAAGGGAATAGCCATCGGAAATGGCATTGTTTTTATGCTGTTTTTATTAATCCCCGTTGTGGGTATCGTATTGGTCTTACCGATGAGCGTAACTGCTGCATCTACAGAAACTGTAAAGCTATTGCAAAAAGAAAAGCTACAAAACGTTAATTAATACCAAGGGTAATTTCTAAGATAGAGATGTATATTAACTCGCGCATAATAATACTATGAAAGACAAATTCTTTAACTATATACATAAACTGCAAGATAGTATCACGTCTAAACTAGAAGCTATTGATGGCGAAGCAACTTTTCATGAAGATATCTGGGAACGACCAGAAGGTGGTGGTGGCAGATCCCGCATTATACAAAACGGAGCTGTTTTTGAAAAAGGAGGCGTTAATATTTCTGGTGTGCATGGTACGCTACCTGATTCCATGAAGAAATATTTTGGTGTTGAGGATGCAGATTTTTTCGCTTGTGGATTAAGTTTAGTACTGCATCCTAAAAGCCCAATGGTGCCAACTGTACATGCCAATTGGCGTTATTTTGAAATGTATGATAAAGACGGAAACATCGTAGATCAATGGTTTGGTGGTGGCCAGGATTTAACTCCTTATTATTTGTTCGATGAAGATGCCAAACATTTTCATCGTACCTGTAAAACGGCTTGCGATAAGCATAACTCAGAATTTTACCCAAAATACAAGGAACGCTGCGACGAATACTTTTACAATACGCACCGAAATGAAGGTCGTGGTATAGGCGGATTATTCTTTGATTATTGTAAATCTACCGATACAATGAGTATGGAAGATTGGTACAACTTTGTTACAGAAGTTGGAGATAGTTTTTTAGAAGCCTATGTCCCAATTGTAGAGAAACGAAAAGATTTATCATACACCCATGAACAACGCAATTGGCAAGAAGTTCGTCGAGGACGTTATGTAGAGTTTAATTTGGTACATGATAAAGGCACTTTATTCGGACTAAAAACCAATGGAAGAATAGAAAGTATTTTAATGAGCTTGCCACCGCATGTGCAATGGGTTTACGATCATAAACCAGAAACTGGTAGTGAAGAAGAACGATTAGTAAAAATATTAGAAAACCCTGTTGAATGGGTGTAAATTTATCATCTTAAACGAAGTATAAATTCTTCGTTGTGCTTAGAATGATTATTAAACCAAACACTTATGTTTCCAATACGAAGAAATAGACGACTAAGAACCAACGAAGCCATTAGAAGCCTGGTTAGAGAAACTTATATCACACCAAATGACTTTTTGGTACCATTATTTATAGTAGAAGGTAAAGGCGTAAAAGAAGAAATTGCATCAATGCCAAATTATTACCGATATAGCCTGGATTTATTAAAGGATGAAGTAAAACTATTATGGCGTTTAGGTTTAAAGTCGGTCTTATTATTTGTAAAAGTTGAAGATTCGCTAAAGGATAATAAAGGCACTGAAGCATGGAACACAAACGGATTAATGCAACGTGCAATTAAAACGGTTAAGGAGGTTTGTCCAGACATGTTAGTAATGACAGATGTTGCCTTAGACCCTTATTCGTCTTATGGACATGATGGTATTGTAGAAGGTGGAAAAATAGTAAATGATGCGACAGTGGAAGCACTTGCAGAAATGAGCCTTTCTCACGCCGAGGCTGGAGCAAATTTTGTAGCACCTAGTGATATGATGGATGGTAGAGTTTTAGGCATACGTGAAGCCTTAGACCAATCTAACTTTATAGACACTGGCATTATGAGTTATTCAGCAAAATATGCCTCGTCCTTTTACGGACCGTTTAGAGATGCATTAGATTCTGCTCCGGTAGATATGGTCGATGTTCCTAAAGATAAAAAAACTTATCAAATGGATTACGCCAACCGAGACGAAGCTATTAAAGAAACCGAAATGGATATTAACGAAGGTGCTGATATCGTTATGGTAAAACCAGGTTTATGTTATTTGGATATAGTACGAGATATAAAAAATACATTTAATGTGCCTCTTGCCGTTTATCAGGTTTCTGGTGAATATGCGATGTTAAAGGCTGCTGCCGAAAAAGGCTGGTTAGACCATGATGCAGTGATGATGGAGCAGGTCACCTCTATAAAGCGCGCCGGCGCAGATGTAATAGCTTCTTATTTTGCTAAGGATGTTGTTAAATTGATTTCGTAACTTCGTAACAATTTAAACTAAAACACATTAATGGGCTTACTTATATTCTACGCAATAATATCTATTTTCTTTTCTTTTTTATGTTCAATTTTAGAGGCTGTACTTCTAAGTGTGACGCCCACATTTATAAATGTTAAAAAGAAAGAGAACAAAAGCTACGCTGAAAATCTAGAAGCCTTAAAAAAAGATGTAGATCGACCACTAATCGCTATTTTAACATTAAATACAATAGCACATACTGTGGGTGCTATTTTAGTAGGTAAGCAGGCTGAGCAATTGTATGGTGATGGGGATAATTATGGTGTTTTTATCGTCTCGGCAATTATGACCTTTCTAATTCTTGTGGCGTCCGAAATTATACCTAAAACAATTGGTGCTACTTATTGGAAACGCTTAGCGAACTTTACATCTAAAGCGCTAAACATATTAATATTTCCATTAAAATATACTGGTATTTTATGGCTTCTCCAGCTTACCACCAAACT
>JABDKL010000004.1 GCA_013002225.1 Winogradskyella sp. | reverse complement strand
TTGCTACATCGTATGATTTCATAAGATTATTTTAATTTTTTGAGGTAACAAAAATACGATATAGATTATGATTTTAAGACCACTTTGCTTGAAAAATACGTGTTTAGATTTGTCTTAAATTATTTAAACTGAACTTAGATCAATTCACTTTTTTAGCAACCAAAACAAGATCTGGTTCGGTTACGGTGAGAGATACCACCTTGTTATTTTGAAACTGAAACGTAATGAAAACTGAAGTAATGCCGTTGTATATAAATTTATTATCCTCTACTTTGTGTAAAGCACCACCGAACTTACCTAATTTTCCTAAGGCTATATTATCTCGCATATTGAGTTTGATTGAAAAACCATCCGTCTCTCCTTCTCCGTACATATAATCACCTAAATACATAGATTTGTCTTCAGTCATTTCTAAATATTTGCTAGAATCTGAATTGCCTAACTTTTGCAGGTAATCAATCAATCGCTCAGAATTTAAGATTTCTTCAGCCCCTAAAGTATCTTTCATTCTTAATCCTGCTTTGGCATGACTAAGTAGACTAATACCATGAGGTCCCATTGTGGTCTGACTATTCGGTAAACTTTCAATAACTTCTTTTACAACATCATAACACCCTAGCATAGCATACGTAAATAGCGTAGGCCTTGCTCCTTTAGACATTAAGTAACCTACAATATCTCGCCTACCAACGTGTGAGGCCGCACCTATGGCAGATTCCCAATCACCAAATCCCCAATCCCAGGTTGCTCTGGCTAACTCTGGTCTTTTATCCACGAGTTTCTTTACCGTTTCAAGATCAAAATGAGATTTACCAACCACCTCGTTTACAATACTGTCATCAATAGATGGATATCGTAAAGGTAATTCTGGTTTAGATTCTGTAAAACCTTGAATAGTTTTAGCAAATGAAATATTAGGAATAGATGCAGCTAATAGACCGAAGACTGTGCTTTTTACTGCGGCTCTGCGTGAAAGATGATGATTCATAATATTCGTTTTAGTGACTAAAAGGTACTTATAAAACCAACATCAATCTGTTATTTTAACACGAAATTATGCACTACTCAACTATTTACAATGTTATTGCTGTACTATGTTTTACCTCATTTATAACAAACATACTATGTGTATTACCAATATGGCTAATCTTTGTAAGTTTAGTCACTAGGAATTCTCTAAAAGCAGCCATATCTTCTACAGCTACCTTCAGCAAATAGTCATAGTCGCCACTGAGGTGATAGCATTCTAGTATTTCGTTGAGTTTAGTGGCTTCAAACTCAAATTTATGAACATTTTCTTGAGAATGCTGTATCAGTTTTACATGACAAAACGCTACGAAGTTTTTTGAGACTTTGGCTTTATTCACCAAAGCCACGTATTTATCTATAACACCAGAATTTTCGAGTTTTTTTATTCGCTCATAAACAGCAGTTACCGATAGATCTAACTGAACAGCAAGAGCTTTGTTGGTTTGCTTACTATCACTTTGCAATAGCTTCAATAATAGTTTGTCTTTTTGGTCTAACATGTTACCGATTAATTTTCTAATTAAATGCAATTAAGCATCAACATATAGAATTATATTCTTTTATTCTAACTAAATATAGTTTTTTATTCTATTATATTAAATATAGATTGTTTTATAATCGTATAATATCGTATTTTGTAGTTTAAAATACTTTTAATTATGGCGTTTAAACCTGCAAATCATATTCAAGATCTTCAATATTTCGGTGAATTTGGAGGTGTCAATCCCTCAATTTCAGATTCTTCTACTTATACTTTCCTTTCTGCCAAAACTATGTTTGATACGTTTGAAGGAAACGCTGATGGTTGCTATTTGTATTCCAGACACTCCTCGCCATCAAATTTATATTTAGGAGAAGCGCTAGCCGCTATGGAAGGCACAGAATCGGCTACTGTAACTTCCTCTGGAATGGGTGCGATTACAGCGGTATTAATGCAGCTTTGTGGAAATTCTGATCATGTTATCAGCAGCCGAACTATCTATGGTGGTACTTATGCATTTCTTAAAAACTTCATTTCAAGATTCGGTATATCTACCTCGTTTGTAGACATTACTAATTTGGAACACGTTGAAGCATCAATTAAACCCAACACAAAAGTTATTTATTGTGAGTCCGTAAGTAATCCGCTATTGGAAGTAGCAAATATGAAAGCCTTAGCCAAACTTGCAAAAAAATATGATCTTAAACTAGTGATTGATAATACGTTTTCACCCTTATCTATATCACCTTCTGTATTAGGAGCAGACATAATTATCCATAGTTTAACCAAGTTCATCAATGGATCTTCTGATACCTTAGGAGGCGTTATTTGTGCATCACAAGAATTTATTGACACCTTAAGAAATGTTAATGACGGTGCAGCCATGCTGTTAGGATCTACCTTAGACAGTTTGCGTGCTTCTTCTATTTTAAAAAATCTAAGAACGCTGCACATAAGAATGCAACAACATAGTTATAATGCCATGTTTCTTGCGAAAAATTTTGAAAAATTAGGTTTGAAAACGGTATATCCTGGGTTGCAATCGCATCCTTCTCACACACTTTTTAAATCTATGATGAACGATAAATACGGTTTTGGAGGTATGTTAACGATAGATGTAGGTACACTTGATAAAGCGAATGCTTTAATGGAACTCATGCAGGAGAAAAACTTAGGATATCTCGCAGTAAGTTTAGGGTTCTACAAAACGTTATTCAGTGCACCAGGAACCTCTACCTCTTCTGAAATACCTGAAGACGAACAATTAGAACTCGGTTTAACCGAAGGTTTAATTCGGTTTTCTATAGGTCTTGATGCAGATATTGAACGCACATTTA
>JABDKL010000137.1 GCA_013002225.1 Winogradskyella sp. | reverse complement strand
AAGATAGATATATTCAAAAATTTATGTCAATTATAATGGAACCTTATTTAGAAACATGTGGTGACAAAAATTCGTGGGGTTTCAGGCCTGGTAGAAGCTCTAATCATGCAATTACAAATTTAGCTCAAATACTTGCTTATAGTCAGAATAATCCAAACAATAAATATAAATCTAAATTATCTAGTTCATTTGAAATTGGCAGAGCAAAATATAGAGCAAAAAAAAAAGGTATTACTTTTACAAAAGAGTATCTCAAAAGCGTAGAAACAACTACAATTTCTAAATCAAATTATGGTAAACGATCTTTTAAAGTAACTGTTCCAGTAGAATTTGTAACAAAAACCCCAAATAATAAACAATATCATTTAACTAAATATATTCTAGATGCAGATATTAAAGGCTGTTTTGATAATATTTCACATGAATGGTTACTTGATAATATTCCGCTACCAAAAAATTATAAACATTTATTATTTGAAATTCTTAAAACTAATATTGTTGAAAAAATTTCTACTCAATATACTTCTTTTGAGAATCTATCACGACATTTATGGTTGAGCTGGGATCGTGTAAAACTCAGCACCCTAAATTTTGAAATAAACAAATATAAAGAAATATTGAACTCCTCAGAAAATAATGCTGGCATTCCGCAAGGAGGTATTATCTCTCCTATTTTAATGAACTGGACTTTAGATGGACTATCACAAGCAGCTAGAATTGGTTCCGTGACAAATGAAAATGGTAAAATAGTTATGAATAAAAGAAACTTGGATGGTAGAAAGTATTCTACTAACTTACTTGGGTCAACACATTTGATTAGATTTGCAGATGATTTTATTTTTACAAGTGTCACGGAACGAGGCATTCTTAGAGCTAAAAAGTCCATTGAAACATTCTTAAAAAAAAGAGGTTTAACACTAAATGCAGAAAAAACTCGAACAATAAAATGGACTGTGGGGAAAAAGTTAAATTTTCTTGGTTGGACATTTCATTTACTTTCTCCAAATAAAGTTAATTGGTTGACTGATCTTCCTAAAAGTATTTCTTCAAGATTAAAAGATAGAACAAAGCTTTATGTCTACCCGTCTCGAGAAAGTACTAAAAGTTTTAGAAATGATGTCAAAGACTTATTAAGTTTGAAAAATACAAATTTTACACCTCAGCAAATAATTAAAAAACTTAACCCTATTATTTGGAGGTGGAGTAATTATTATTTACCTAGTCCTAATCAATATGCTCTTAGGTCGTATTTAGATCACTATATATTTAAAAGATGTAAACAATGGATTTTTAAAAAGTACACGGGAAAAGGCTTTCTTCCTGCTGTTCAAAAGTTATTAATGACAAATAAAATTAAAACTCACAAGAAAAAAACTAATCAATGGAAACGTTCTATGGAAGTTAACTCTAATAGTTCAAATCAAATTCTTAAAGTTAGAGTATTAAAAGATTTATCGGTTAATATCCCTATGTGGCAAATTAAACCCAGTAACGAGCTTAAGCAACTAAGTATGTTCTTAAATCCTGAACCTTATTTAAAAAGAGCCGTTAGAATTTCTAGTCTTAAAGGCGATACTAGAGCAACTTTATTAGAGAAACAAAATTTTAAATGTGTGTATTGTAAAAATAAATTAATAGAATTTAATACATTGCATAAATGGTCTATTGAATGTGATAGTATTTTAAAAAGTTTTAATGTTGATTTTACGAGCACGATTGGTGAAAAACCAATTAATAAATACTCTACAATCAACTTATTTGACAAAGTAACCAGCTCTAATTGGTACAATAAAATGCATATAGATCATGTTATTCCTAAAACATTAGCAGGTAGTATAAAATCTTGTAAAGCACTAATGGATGATAATTTTAACAAAGTAATTATACATCATGAATGTCATAAGTTAAAAACAAAAGTAGATCATAAATTATTTATTTCTGAACTTCGAAACATTAAAAAAGAACTAAAAAAAAAATTTAAAGATATTGATGATAATAATGAAAGAAAATCTATAGTTGATTTACATGCAATGGAACACTTACTCAAAAATAAAGATTTTATAAATAATTACTTACAATATATAAAAGAAATTTATGGGGAAACAAAAGTAAAATCTAGTTACGTTCTAATTAAAAAGCTTTTAGAAATTATTAAAAAAATCTAAGGTTTAGTAAATCTGAAATTTTTATTAAAATATGTTTTGTATAGAAGAGCGCAGTGCGGTGAGAGCTGCATGCTGCGATCTGTGCCGGGGGGTTTCTTTGCTTCCTATGGCAATCAGCACCTGTTCTGGTTTTTCGGACACCCAGAAGTTTACGTTGGGCGACAATTATGCGCTCCTTTTTGGTTTGGAGAACACCTTTACACAGGCTTTTTAGTTGACTATCTGCATAAGGTTGAGAGCTTACCTATTTGGCTAGTTTACATGGGCGTTTTTATCGCTATTTTATTTTTTGTGGTGGGATCGACTTCCCCTCTTAATTCAATTTCTCGAATAAGAACTAGTTTATCAATACCAGTCAGACGTATGATAACTGTTGGTGAGTGTTCATATTTCATAGCTAGTGCCAAAACTTTGTGTTTTAAAATAAATAGATGCGCCCTAAATAAAAATAAACATTACGTGAAGGAGCGTAAATTTGGATATGCGTTTATTCTTAGAAGTTTTTCTGATAAACGTAGAAGTGAGAGAACAATAGTGACTGAACCTGGGAGAAAAGTTAAATTTTACATATTCTATGAATTCTTAGCCCTACCAGAATTTCATCCATTTTTAGCCCTACCAGAACCAGCCAACGAAGTCTCTCAGGCGGAGTATCTCAATGCAATGGCGCTATGGGATTCGTTTAAAAATAAAATCAATAAGGCATCCTTAAAAGTTCAACATACATTTTCACTTCAGAACTTGCATGCAATGTTTATTAATTTAAATTATGTCTTGAATGTTCAAATTAGTCAAGGTTATAATAAAAATAACCTTTTTATTCTACTTTCAGATCCTTGTTATCTTCTTTATTGCTACTCGTTGCTTAAAAAAAATGTAGCTCATGGTAGTGACTCAATACCTATCAGCAACGTTACTTTACAGGCTATTCTGTCCTTAAGCTTACGAATTTATTCTAATAGTTATAAATCTTCTCCTATTCGTCGAGTTTATATCCCTAAAAGTAACGGTCGGATGCGACCCTTGGGCATTGCTTCAGCTCTCGACAAAGTTTTGCAGAAAGGTATTCTTTTAATTTTGGAACGTATTTTTGAGCCAACTTTTCAAAATGTTTCTCATGGCTTTCGTCTTAATCGCAGCTGTCACTCTGCATTACATGCTATATATTATAGATGGCCCGGAACTAAATGGTTTATTGAAGCCGACTTTATAGAGTGTTTTGATAGAATTAGCCATGACAAATTACTATTTGCGATAAATAAAAAAGTTCAGTGTTATAAACTTTCGTTATTAATCAACAAATTACTTACTGTTGGTTACATAAACTTTGCTAATCTAGCGAATAGCGAACTGACAAACTTAGAAGGTTCGCCGCAAGGATCGCTTTTAAGCCCCCTTTTTTGTAATATTTTGCTTAACGATCTTGACATTTTCATTCTTGATTTGTGTAAAACCACCTTTGTTGAGAGAGTTAAGGCTAACTCAGATGAGTGGAATGCTGGCCGACGCTACTTAAAGACTCCTTGGGAAAAAGTTTGGAAAGACATTAAAATTTTAACAGGATCTCGGGTTTCTGGGAAAAAAATTGTCAAGGCACTCGCTCAAATTAGATCTCAAGATACGGCAGCACAAAAAGTGCGAAGACTCAAGGAGGACACTAATTTCAAAAGGCTTACATATGTAAGATACGCTGATGATTTTTTACTTGGATACATTGGTTCTAAATCTGAAGCTGTAAAATTGCTTATTCATATCAGCCATTTTGCAAATAGGTTTTTAGGTATGAAATTACATACTGAAAAGTCAGGAGTAAAACATCATAAAAAAGGCGTTATATTTTTAGGCTATAAAATATGGAAAAAGTACGGGCTTAATGTCAAATTTGGTATCGATAGTGTAGGGGCAACACGAAGAATTGAAGGTTCTAGATTAAATTTTAGTATTCCCCTCGAACGCTTATTTACCAGATATGCAGAACGAGGCTTTTTTATGAAAGCTAAATGGGGGTCTCCAGATAGACTGGTCGGTCGGCGCCAGGACAAATGGTTGTTTTTGCCTTCAGATCAAGATGTTATACACCGTTTTAATGCAGTTATACGAGGTATCAAAAACTATTACTCTGGCTCTACTCAACAAAGCGTTCTTAGTAGATTTTTCTTTGCTTTACGAAAAAGTGCTGCGTTAACTTTAGCTCATAGACATAAGAAGAAAAGTACGTGGTGGGCTTTCAAAAAGTATGGCAAAGATTTGACTATTGTATACACAAATAAGAAAAAAAATGAGGTGACGGTTAAATTAGAAATTCCCAGAGCTTCTAAAGTCGAATGGAATCTAAACTCTAACACAAATTCTAATACTACTGATATTTTGCCAATTATTCAAGGAGTTCCTGTTCCTAGGTCGTTAAATATTGTTTGTTCTGCGTCGGAGCTTCCTTGTGCTGTTCCTGGTTGTCCAAATCAGGCTGAGCATTGGCATCATGTTAAGCATCAAAAAAAAGTTAAAGGAAAAGATCGTCAAAAAATTGTGTTAGCTTTAACTGCAAAGCAGATTCCGGTCTGCAAATCGCACCATCATCTTATACATTCAGGTAAATATGACGGTCCATCTCTCAGAAAGATGAAAGGTTATACTCCTTCTGATTTTGATTAGCTCATATTTAAAATGACATAGATTTTATATCTGCCGGAAAGCGTAGTGCCGTCGAAAGATCGCTTGCTACGTAAGGACTGCAGCTGTACTGTCAAGTGTTTTATATGCTTGTT
The DNA here is from genome assembly GCA_013002225.1 of Winogradskyella sp. Lineage (GTDB taxonomy): Bacteria > Bacteroidota > Bacteroidia > Flavobacteriales > Flavobacteriaceae > Winogradskyella. The sequence continues at coordinate 77 of JABDKL010000137.1, read as the reverse complement.
GGTGCTTCTAAGCAGTATTTGATTTTACCTGGGTTTGGAATTATTAGCCATGTAATTATCACTGCTTCTAATAAACC
>JABDKL010000128.1 GCA_013002225.1 Winogradskyella sp. | reverse complement strand
AACAAAAACATTATATTATGAGTCAAATATTAATACTTGTAGGATTTTTAGTATTCGTACTATTTTTATTCTTACTATTTTTCATTAGTAGATACAAGCGTTGTCCGTCCGACAAGATTCTTGTTGTATATGGTAAAACAAAAGGAGAGCAATCCGCTACATGTTATGCCGGTGGCGCTACGTTTGTAATGCCGATTTTTCAAGATTATCGATTTTTGGATTTAACACCCATCAGTATTGATGTGAATCTTCAAGATGCCCTTTCTAAGCAAAACATTAGAGTTTCGGTACCTGCCCAATTTACGGTTGGTGTAAGTAACAAACCAGATTTGATGATTGCTGCTGCAGAAAGACTATTGGGATTAGATCAACCATCGATCCGTTCATTAGCACATGATATTATTATGGGACAAATGCGTCTTGTAATTGCAAACATGGATATTGAAGAATTAAATACCGATAGAGATAAGTTCGTAGAATCTGTTTATAGAAATGTAGGAAACGAATTAAATAAAATCGGTCTTGAATTAATCAACGTTAACGTTACTGATATTCAAGATGAATCAGGATATATCCAAGCATTAGGTAAAGAAGCGGCTGCCAAAGCCATCAACGATGCGAAAATAAAAGTTGCCAACGAAGAAAGAACAGGTGCAATTGGTCAAGCCGAAGCACAACAAGATCAAAGAGTAAAAGTTGCCGATGCCAATTCAAGAGCCGAAATTGGAGAAGCTGTTGCCAACCAATCGCAAAGAGTTAAAGTTGCTGAAAATGTAAGTTTAGCTGAAATTGGAGAAGCAGAAGCCACGCAAACACAAAGAGTAAAAGTTGCCGAAGCGAATTCAAAAGCTGAGATTGGAGAGGCCGATGCCAGAGCCGTAGCCACGCAAGGTAAAAACGAAGCCAACATTAAAATCGCCAATTCCAATGCATTGAGAGACATCGAAGTAGCGGAGGCTGACAGAAAAGCAACCGCAGCCAGAAAGGTCGCTGCTGCCAAAGCGTTAGAAGAAGCCTATAAAGCGGAAGAGCTAGCTGAAGATGCCAGAGCAAAAAAGGAGTTAGCACGCAAGCAAGCCGATGAAGTCGTAGAAGCAGATATCGAAAAGCAAAAAGCAGTTATCGCCGCACAAGCCGAAGCAGAACGCCAAAGAGAAATTGCGAAGGGTGAAGCGGATGCCATTTTAGCAAAGTATATGGCAGAAGCCCAAGGTCAAGAAGCATTATTAACCAAGCAAGCTGAAGGTTTCCAAAAGTTAGTTGAAGCTGCAGGCGGTGATCCTCAAAGTGCGATTGGATACTTAATGATTGATAAGTTAACAGGCTTAGCTGAAATACAAACTGGTGCCATCAAAGACTTAGACATCGATAAGGTCGTTGTCTATGATAACGGCAGCGGAAAAGGAGTTGGAAACTTCGTACAAGGGCTGTACGGTATGATGCCACAATTGAATGATTTCTTACAGCAGAGTGGAATGAGTTTGCCGGAGAGTTTGGTTAAGGGTGGTGAAGAGGTTGCTGAGGAAGAAGGAGAGAAAGACAAAGGAGACGGCAAGTAATATCCGCTTGTAACAATTACAATTCCGATTCCGATAGTTCCGATAGCTATCGGAACGGAACGGAAAAGGCAAGAAGGCGAGATTCGTTTTCTTGCTTTTTTTGTATATCTTAGTTTTAGAGTAGCTTTTACACTTCTTCTGAAATTTTTATTGGTTTTGCGGGTAACGTTTTTTGTGGTTAGGACACATTACGGTGTAATGTGTATTGAAATGGAGCGGTGTGAATGTGTTGATATATAGTAGTTATGTAGCATTAGAACAAATCTTATTTTAAATGAAAGAACTAATAGAAAGTCTAAACTTACCAAAACAGATTATTGACAAAACAGAGAAGTTTTTAACTACGATTTTTGGCTCAGCTGCAAAAGAAATTGGTGAATTAATCGCAGATAAAGTTCGATACAAAAGAATGAAAAACCAAATCAATATTTTCAATAAAACAAGAGTACTTCTTGAGAAAAACAATTTGGAACCACGTGAATTAAACCTTAAAACTTTAGTACCTCTTATTGAAAATTCTTCCCTAGAGGATGAAGAATTATTATCTGATAAGTGGGCAAATTTAATTGCCAACATGGTTTCTTCGCCAGAAGACGGATTAGAACCTAAATTAATAAAGACATTATCTAATCTTTCCTCTATAGAGGCTCAAGTACTAGATAAGTCATATGAGTTATTTTTCACTACGAGAAAGCTTCAATGGGATAGATACCAACAAGGATTCTTGAAAGATAGGTATCCCAAAGTTGAAGATATTAAAAGAGACCAGGTATATATCAAATTCAATCAAATACGTGAAACATTCGATCTCAGTGAAGAATTTTCAAAAATTTGTATAGACAATCTAGAAGCACTTGGGTTAGTTCGTTATGAGGAACCTGAGCTTGAAGTTGACAAAGGTTGGTCTGAAGGAACCATTAATGAAATTGAAGAAGGAGGTACAGTAGATTTAGACCTAGATTTAAGTGTTACTTACTTTCAATCAAATAATTTTTGTATAACCTATTATGGATTCTATTTTATTGAGAAATGTCAGGCTGTTCATTCAAAATAAGTTAAATAAAGAAACGCTACATAACAATCGCTGATCAGGCCACATCTGCTAACGCAACGATACGGCCGATAGCTTAACCGTAGATACAAAAAATTTTAAATTAATATTTAATGGAAATATTTAACAACGGAGATAAAGAATATTTCAAATGGATGACTGAAAATCCTAATGGGTATATATTAAATACTGGTATGGGAAAACGAACATCAGCATTTATTCTTCATAAATCAAATTGTAGTCATATTTCATATGAAAATAAACGAAAACTTATTGCCAAAACTTCTATGTTCAAATCTATATTTCAAATTTATCAAAATTGAACTAGATGAAAAGCATTATTCATTTGGCTTGAAGCAAGAAATTGAGTATTGGTTTTTAGAATTAGGAGGACGTTAATGCCATATTTTTCTCTAAATAGCATCACTCCACACTATTGGGCTATTGGTACAGGCTTTAAAAGCAGAGGTCTAGATCCATTAGGTATTAATGGCAGTTCACAAATAATTATAGACAAGTTGTTACCTGGTATAACTACCCAAACACCTAGGATAAGATACTATGGCTTATACTGTTATCTCATAGATCAATATTTTAAAAACAAAACTACTCAAGAAGTCATATCTAGGGATCAACACAAGTTTATAAAGAGAGGTGAAATAATTACTCTCTTCATTATGAATGAATTGCACAGAGGATTTGCCAATATACCTGGTAGAGATTATTATGATTACTGCAAATCAAATCTAGGAGAAGAAGGTTTTTTTTCTTTTGCAAGTAGACAAAAATACAGAAAAGGCACGGGAGATAATTTTCAATTTTACGTTAACTCCTTACAGATACTTAAGTGTATCAAAAGACATGCATATGGTTACTTGGAATTACTGGATGAAGGAAAACGCATAGCAGAAAGTTATAATCACAGCATCTCAGAAGAACAAAGAGAATTGTTTTTAAGTATAATAATGTCTGATGGTTTTAATATATTAGATATTAAGAAATTAGATGATTATAGTTTTTCTAATATTATCTCAAAATCAAAAGAATGGCGTGCTTATATAAGATTGTTTATAGGTCAAGAGCAATCAGCTATAACTTATAGAGGTATAAGTTTTTTAGACTACTTAAGAATCTTAAATACTAATGATGAGTTTAAATATATTAATAAAGAGTTTTTTATTGCTTCCTACTATGCTAGACATATAGATAATATTCAATTTGGCAAAAACCACCCTTCTGTTGGATGGTACCTATACTATGTACAAAGTTTACTTCATAGAGGATTAGAGCATATATTCTCATCCATGCTTTTTTACATTAATCAAGAATGTTATAACAAAGAAGACTTTGTAAATCATCTTATAGATTTATTTAACACTAGTGAAAAAGATTATAAGCTTTCAGTTAAAGCATACATAGATAAATACTCTCAAGTGTTTACTGAAGATCTTTACAACGAATTGCACCTCCAAGACAAGAGATCAAATTACCCTTTGGTATTGTGTCTTTCATTAAAGTTGATACTTATTTGCTACAACCTAATTTTACAAAACTTTGATGAATTAAAAGATTATTTAATTGCTAATAGTCTTGATTTTAAACGAGGTGGCATAGTTAATATAAAGCTAATATTTGCTAAGTACCATGAAAGAAGTGTTACCGATTTTTTCAGATTTTTATGCAATAAGATCATAAAAGATCATCAGCAAGTTGGTTTTGAAAGAATGCAAAATAATAACACCACTCACAGATTTGTGATACAGCATAATTTTCTCATTTGGATAAATAAGAGTAGTCCTGGTTTTGTCAGCACCAGACTAAATAATCTTTACAAATTTCTTTTGGATTTACAATTGGTTAATCCTAACGAAAACATGTTAAGTAAAGAAGGTCATGAAGTCCTTGAATCTTTTAGGAAATGAGACTTATAACTAACATACCAGATAAACACGTGTTTCATTCTTGTATCCTTTCTACATATACATTTGATTACAATCTTTTTGAATACAAAATAAAACCTGAGTTACAACAAAAAGGAATTACCAATATCATTGTACTCTGTGATGCTAACAATGATTACTCTGATTTAATTGCATTAAAAAATTTGGATTATGCTCTTATCCCAATTAATAAGAAGGGTATATTTCATCCGAAGCTACATATTTACATAGGTAGAAAGAACCTGATGATGCACTTGGGTAGTGGAAATTTAACAATAAGTGGTCTAGGATATAATCATGAGTTGTTTACCACCTTGGCTTGTGATAACATAAATGACCCACAATTCTCTATAATCCAAAATGGATTAAATTATTTACTAGCATTCTTAAAAAAGAAAAAAGGTACTGTTACCAATAGAATAAAATGGCTAAAAGAATATTCAGATCTTATAGTTGACTTTAATGACCCTTTAGTTTCAGTAACTCAAGAATTAAATAAATCTATAAAGCTATCACTACTGTTTAATGATAACATGGGGATTTATCAAAAACTAGGAAAGCTAATCCCATTAAATGAAGTAAGAGAAATAGATATTTTAAGTCCATATTGGGATAATAAACCGGTACTACTCAATAAACTTTTATTTGACTTTCCAAATGCAATTATTAATGTATTTGTAAATGGTATCAAATCTCAAGCACCTATCGAATCAAATCAAAGGATCAAGTACATTAATTTTAATGAAACAAATAGAGCAAAACAAATAGAAAAGAATAACCACAGTAAGATTTTTATTTTTCATACCAATGATAGACAATACTTAATACATGGTAGTGCTAATGCCACTTGCGCAGGATTAGGTATAGGTGATTTTAAGAATGAAGAAATATCACTCATGTATGATACTGAAGATGATTTAGCAAAGACTATTGGGTTGATTCCAAAAATCACTTTAGATGTTAAAGATCTAAAAATCATATACCCCAAAACATCACCTATCAAATCAGAGGCAACCAAAAGACTTTTAATAGATCTAAATGGAGCAGACAGAACGGATTTTGATTTAATTGTCTATAGTGATACTCTTGACAAAGAAGAATATAATTTTGTATTTATAGATTGTGATGATGTACAAATCGAAATAATCACTCAAGAGTTAAAAGAAGTAAATATTTTTCCATTTAAAGATAATGAGTCTCTTAAAGCTAGTGTGGTAGTTTATTTAACTAAGAATGGATTAAGAGTTTCTCCATTTATATATGTTGGTGACCAACGATTATTGTCAAAATGTAATCCTAATTATTCTAACCAAAAGAAACTCAAATTTATGTATCAAATTCAATTTGGGAAAGTTACACCTCTTGATCTATTAGATTATTTAAGTTTTGTAATTCAAGAAAAAGCATCTACAGAAAATGAAATATCATCTCACTTATCAACAAAAAGAAAATCACCACAAAAAGAACACCCCTTATCCTTTGAAGAAGCAAAGAATCTCACATTACTAAAAGAAAAAATGAAACAGCTTAGCATTGATGGTGTAGATGTATTATCTGCTATGAAAAGATATCACACTACCAATAAAGAAAAAAACTTAGTAAGAGAATTAGAGAATGGAAGCATTTATCCTGATGATATAGAAGAATTGTATCAGGATAAAAAAACCCATAACATACAAGTAAAATCAGAAAGACAATACTTGAATCTTAAAGCACAAGTTTTAAAGCATTTAAATAATCATATTAAGCAGTATAAGGTTGAAATAGATCAAAATAGTAATGATGATGATTCACATTTGGTAACCTTATTTGATGTATCAACTTTTCTATTTAAGTATTCAGCACTATTAGAATCAAGTACTCAAATGGTGAATATAGGTATTGATGAAGAAGCAATTAAGTCAAAAATTATAAATGAGAAAGGAGTTATTTATAACAATGATTCTTTTTCTAGTTTGAGTATTCAATTAATAGGACATTTTCTTCTTTATTTAGACACACATAAAATTGTTGATAATGATGAAGCATTTTCTGAGTTGGAATTTTCTAAACTTAAAAGAGATTGTTACTCCATGATTTTGTTTGGAATAATCCATCATATGCAGTTTGATAATTTTTATAAGATAGAAACATTAGGGACTATATATTACAAAATCAATCAACATCTTGAAGTAGTTAGTATAGATGATTTATTAGAATACTTTAATATGATAAAGTATGAATTTGATACTTCACCAGATTATCATGCTTGTATAGAGATTCTGGATAAGAAGAAATTGGAAATAGAAGAAGAATTAGAAAAAGATATTAATAATGCTAATTATTTTAAAACGAAAAGACTAGGAGTATGTAGAATATATCAAAAATTACCAGAACATGATCCAAAGAGTTTAAAGTTTTATTACCCTGGATTTAATTATATTCACACTAAGAGGAAATTTATTTATCCTTACATATACAATATAGATAAACAAAAGTGGTATTTATCCAAACAAGATCTACAAGACTAATTTCAAACATAATAAAAGTAAAAGATTGGAGTGATCAAGAAGAACTCATAGAACTGGTTGAAAAGATATTCAGTAAAAACGCAGTTGAAATAGAAAAGATAACAAAGACGGTTGCGAAGTATGATTTTGTGAATAAAGTCGCATTATAAATTGTACAAAAGTTTTGGAAACAAAGATTGATAAGTGAAAAATAATTAAATTGAAAACCGAATTACAACAAACCAAAAAAATAAAAAACATTGTTCGAACAAACATTTAAAAATATAGATGACATCCTTTATAAAGATGCAGGATCAGATAGTGAGCTAGATTATATTGGACAAACATCCTGGATTATGTTTCTTCGCTACTTGGATGAATTGGAAGCAGATAAGGCAGATGAGGCAGCTTTGAAAGGTGAGGAATACAAGTTCATTTTAGATGAAGCATTCCGTTGGCAAAATTGGGCAATGCCAAAAAATGAAGATGGCAAGCTAGATCATCATCAAGCCATGACAGGTCCTGACTTAGTTGCTTTTGTAGATGGAAAACTGTTTCCTTATTTGGCAAAGTTTAAAGAAAAGGCTGACAGCCCTAAAACGATTGAATATAAAATCGGAGAAATATTCTCTGAACTGAAAAACAAAATCCAATCAGGATATAACCTAAGAGAAATTTTAGAATATGCAGATGCCCTTCCTTTTCGAGCATCAACCGATAAACATGAACTGAGCCACCTCTATGAAACCAAGATCAAAAACATGGGTAATGCAGGTCGTAATGGTGGACAATACTATACACCACGACCATTAATTCGGGCTATGATAGAAGTGACCGATCCACAGATTGGCGAAAAAGTATATGATGGTGCCGCAGGTTCTTGTGGTTTCTTATGTGAAGCATATGAATACATGTATGAACGCATGGAAAAAACAACTGATAATCTTAAGACACTGCAAGAAGATACTTTCTTTGGAAAAGAAAAAAAGAATCTCGCCTATGTGATTGGCATTATGAATATGATACTGCATGGCATAGAAGCCCCAAATATCATCCACACCAATACTTTAGGCGAAAACATCCGAGACATTCAAGAAAAGAATCGTTACCATGTCATCTTAGCCAATCCACCTTTTGGGGGGAAGGAACGAAAAGAAGTTCAGCAAAATTTTGATATCAAAACAGGTGAAACAGCTTCTCTCTTTTTACAACATTTTATAAAAAGTCTGAAAACAGGTGGACGTTGTGCCGTCGTGATTAAGAATACTTTTTTGAGTAATGCGGATAATGCATCAGTGTCACTGCGTAAACATTTATTGGAAAGCTGTAATCTTCATACCATTCTGGATATGCCAGGAGGCACGTTTACAGGAGCAGGCGTAAAAACGGTTGTTTTGTTTTTCCAAAAAGGAGAACCGACAAAAAAGATATGGTACTATCAACTTGACCCAGGAAGAAAAATGGGAAAAACAAATCCTTTGAATGATAAGGATATGGAAGAGTTTGTTGCATTTTCTAAAACTAAAAAAGACACCGAAAAATCTTGGGTATTCAAAGTCAAAGAATTAGATGAAGAGACTTTTGATCTATCTCCAAAAAATCCAAATACACCAGAAGAAGCACCGTTACGAAGTCCAGAAGAGATATTAGCTGAAATGGAAAGTTTGGATAAGGAGACGGCTGGTATTTTGGAGTCTTTAAAAGGGTTGATATGAAAGAGGGGTGGGAAATGAAGCAGTTGGGAGAGGTATCTAAGATTCTCAATGGAGGCACTCCAAAAACAAAAGTTCCAGAATATTGGAATGGTAAAATTAATTGGATAACTCCTAAAGATTTAGGAAAATTACAAAATAAATATGTATTTGAAACGCCAAGAAAAATTACTGAATTAGGATTAAATAAATCGTCTGCAAAACTTTTTATTGAAAATTCAATTATACTTTCCACCAGAGCTCCAATTGGACATTTGGCTATCAATAAAGTTCCAATATCAACGAATCAAGGATGTAAAGGCATTGTTCCTATTAAAGGTTTAGAAGTCCATTATTTATTTTATTTTTTAAAATTAAATATTAAGTTATTAAATGACCTAGGTACAGGAACAACATTTAAGGAGCTTTCAACAAAAGCTTTAAGTTCGGTTCTAATCCCAATCCCACCCCTCTCCGAACAAAAAGCCATCGTCAAAATCCTCAACGAAACCTTCGCCAAAATAGACCGAGCCAAAGCCAATATTGAAAAGAATATTGCTAATGCTAAGGAGCTTTTTCAGTCGAAGTTGAATGAGATATTTAGTCAGCGAGGGGATGGTTGGGAGGAGAGGAGTTTGGGGGAGGTATGTGAAAATTTAGATAGAAAAAGAGTGCCCATTACAAAAGCAAAAAGAGTAAAAGGAGAAATTCCATATTATGGAGCATCTGGAATAGTTGATTATGTTGCTGACTTTCTATTTGATGAAGATTTACTCTTAGTTTCTGAAGATGGAGCAAATTTATTAGCACGAACCTATCCAATTGCATTTTCGATCTCAGGAAAAACATGGGTTAACAATCATGCTCATGTTTTAAAATTTCAGAATATGGAAAGTCAAAAATTTATTGAATATTACCTTAATTCGATTAAGCTTGATGATTATGTAAGTGGCATGGCACAACCCAAATTAAATCAGAGGAAGCTAAACTCAATCAAGGTACCCTTTCCCGAATTCAAAAAGCAACAAGCAATAAACAATCTTATTAACAGATTAAGTCATTATAAGTCAAGCATAATTACACTATCTGAGAAAAAACTTATTAATCTCGAAGAACTCAAAAAATCCCTACTCCAAAAAGCTTTTGCTGGTGAGTTGACGTAGTTTTTTGGGTTGGGAATTGGGGTGGTTGTCTGAATTGGGACTTGTAGGATTTGGGGATTATGGGATTTGGGTTAATTGTCTGAATTAGGATTTATGGGATTTGAGGATTTTAGGATTGAGAGTAATTGACTTAATTGGGATTAGTAAGGATGGAGTAATTGATCTTAGAATCTTATTATCCTAAAAATCTTAATTCTGACAGAGGATATGGGATTATGGTGTAGTTGTCTGAATTGGGATTTGTAGGATTTGGGGAATGATAATCTTATTATAAGATATCGCCCATTCAGGGCTATGATTATGGATGTATTAACTGGTAGGACTATGTCCTACCTTAGTAGATAGCATCCCTTCGGGATTTAATTAAGTCCCGAAGAGACGACACATAAAAGGAATGGAAACAATCCAACTCTTATTCAGGATCTATCATAGTCCCAAAGGGACTACATATAAAAGGATTGGAAACATTCCAAACCTTATTCGGGATTTACCTTAGTCCCGAAGGGACGACACATAAAAGGGGTGGAAATATTCCATCCCACATAACAAATAAAAAAACCTAGCCCTGAATTAGGGCGAAATAAAAACTAAATCCTAAAAATCCTTATCTTGGTTATTAAATCAATTTGAACAAAGCACGCCATGGGACAATCATTAGTACAGAACTACCTCCATATCGTATTCAGCACAAAGCATAGGCAAGCGCTGATACACCCTCCGAATGAGGAAGAGCTTCACGCATATATTGGCGGAACATGTAAGGAGTTAGGATGTCCAGTACTCATAGTAGGCGGCTACACTGATCACATTCATATATTATGTATGTTATCTAAAAAAGTAGCATTAATGAACCTTATACAAAAAGTAAAGGCAAACTCCAGTAGATGGATCAAGACAAAAGATAGAAGTTTGGAAAATTTCTTTTGGCAAGACGGTTACGGAGCATTTTCTGTTAACCCAAGTGAAGTCGAAGTCGTAATAAAGTATATTAAGAATCAGAAGGAGCATCATAAAAATAAATCTTTTAAAGATGAGTATCGACAGTTCCTGGAGAAGTATGAAGTAGACTATGATGAACGTTATGTATGGGATTAAAGTGAATGTTATATCGCCCATTCAGGGCTACGATTATGGTTTTATTAAATGGTAGGACTATGTCCTACCTTAGTGTATAACATCCCTTCGGGATTATAGTCATGAAGGCTTTGGGATTTACTTAGTCCCGAAGGGACGATATATAAAAGGGATGGAAATATTCCATCCCATAAAACAAATAAAAAAACCAAACCCTGAAAGGGTGATATAAAAACTATGTCCTAAAAACCTTAATTTAGAGATTAAATCAATATGAACGAAGCACAAACCAAACATGATCTCATTGAACCAGCTTTACGAGCAGCAGGGTGGGGAGATGTGGAAGGCAGTCGACTACGTTTAGAGTTTCCTATTACGCAAGGTCGATTGATTGGTCAGGGTAGGCGTACCAAGCCATTGTTTGCGGATTATGTTTTAGAATATAAAAACAGAAGAATCGGCATTGTCGAAGCTAAAAAGAGAGACCTATATTATACAGATGGATTAGGTCAAGCTAAAGATTATGCTGAACGTTTGAATATCCGCTTTACGTATTGTACCAATGGATTGCAAATCTATGGCGTGGATATGGAGGAAGGCACTGAAGGTGATGTATCAAAATTTCCATCGCCAGATGAACTTTGGGAAATGACTTATCCTGCTCCAAAGGAAGATTACAAATTTGAGATTGAAGATTGGAAGAATAAGTTTTTTGACATTCCATTTGAAGATAGAGGAGGTACTTGGTCACCACGTTACTATCAACGTAATGCGATTTATTCCGTGCTTAATGCTATTGCCGAAAAGAAAAATCGCCTGCTTTTAACCATGGCAACAGGAACGGGAAAAACAGCGACTGCTTTTCAAATATGTTGGAAGTTGTTTCATGCCAAATGGAATTTGAAGCGTGATGGTAGTCGGGCACCTAGAATTTTGTTTTTGGCAGATAGAAATATATTGGCAGATCAAGCTTTTAATGCTTTCAATGCATTTGATAAGATAGACGAAAACATTAAAGTCAGAATTCGACCATCTGAAATCAGAAAGAAAGGAAAAGTACCGAAGAATGGCAATATGTTTTTTACCATTTTTCAAAGTTTTATGACGGAAGTGCGATCAGAGGTTGAAGAAGAACAATTAGCTGATTATGCTATAGCAGCAGATCCACAACTAGCTTACAAAAAACCACAATTTAATTTTGGTGAATATCCAGAAGACTTTTTTGATTTTATAATTATTGATGAATGTCACCGAGGTGGTGCCAATGATGAAAGTTCCTGGCGTGCTATTATGGAACATTTTTCTCCGGCTGTACAACTTGGGTTAACTGCTACACCGAAACGAGATGTCAATGTAGATACGTATAATTATTTTGGTGAACCGATCTATACTTATAAATTAAAGGATGGTATCAATGATGGATTCTTGACGCCTTTTAAAGTAAAAGAAATCCAAACCAATTATGATGAATACACTGTTACTGCAGATGACATTATTCTTGATGGTGAAGCCAATGTTGGTGATACTTTTACTTATAGAGATTATGGAAGAAAGATCATCATAAAGCAAGTTGAAGAATACCGCGTTAAAAAATTCCTAGAGCTTATTAATCAAAACCAAAAGTCGTTGGTGTTTTGTGCGACTCAAAAACATGCGGCGCTTATCAGAGATTTGGTTAATCAACATACTAACAGTCAAAACATCAATTATTGTCATCGTGTGACTGCTGATGATGGAAAGATGGGAGAACAACATTTAAGAGATTTTCAGGACAATGAAAAAAGCATTCCAACTATCTTGACGACTTCTCAAAAATTAAGTACTGGAGTAGATGCGCCAGAATTGAGAAACATCGTGTTACTTCGCCCAGTTGATTCCATGGTAGAGTTTAAGCAGATAGTGGGAAGAGGAACACGTCTTTTTGATGGAAAAGATTACTTTACCGTTTTTGATTTTGTCAAAGCCCATCACCATTTCCAAGATCCTGAATGGGATGGAGAACCTCTTGAAAAAGATTCAAATACTGGCGGAGGCAGTCCAAAGCCATGTAATGTTTGTGGACAGAGGCCGTGCATCTGCGAAAAACCAGAACCAGAACCATGCTCTGAATGTGGCAACGATCCTTGTGTTTGTGATAATCCACCCAAGAAAATAATACGCGTAAAATTATCTGATAATAAGGAAAGAGAAATTGATTCAACAGTAAAAACTTCTTTTTGGAGTCCTGAAGGAACACCAATTTCCGCCGGAGAATTTCTCAAACAATTGTTTAATGATTTACCTTCATTTTTTAGTAGTGAAGAAGAATTGAGAAAGCTTTGGGTATTACCAAGTACTAGAAAAAAATTACTAGAAGAATTGAGTGAAAGAGGTTATTCGGAAGCACAGCTGGAAGATCTTAGAAAATTGGTCCACGGTACTGAAAGTGATCTATTTGATGTCTTAAGTTATATTGCTTATCAAAGAGATTTAATTCCGAGACTGGAAAGAGCAGAAAAGGCAAAAGTTCAAATCACGGATTATAATCCAAAGCAACAAGAATTTTTAAATTTTGTATTAGAGCAATATGTCAGAGATGGCGTTGATGAGTTGGATGATGATAAATTATCTCCTCTCTTGCAATTAAAATATAATAGCATAACAGATGCAAAAAGAGCATTGGGCAGTATTCAATCAATTAGGGATGCGTTTATTGGATTCCAGGAATATTTGTATCAGGATAGGGTTAGCTAATATTTAGTTTGTAGTATTTTATCGTTTTCTTTTTTCGTATTTTAATTTTATATTCTTTCTAAGAACCATGTGCAATCACAAATACAAAATAAACTCTTTCAAAGCTCCTAAAGCGTGTTATCTAGAAGAACTCGTTTCTGAGTATCAAGATGAATTGAAATTCGAATTACCAGTCGATGATCAAGGAATGTGTTTGTTCCATAGTGAGGATAGTCAGTGGAAAATCGAGAATCAGTTTGATGAAAAATTGAACAAACTGTTTTCATTTATGGTGGGAAATAAAGGCATTAAGGAAGTTGATTTTCGTGGATTTTATTTTGTTTCCAATAACGAAAAAGGCATACAGTGGTCTGACTTAACATTGACAAAGCCATTGAACTTAGGAGGTGCGAAATTTGAATGTGAATTTCATCTTACAAATTCCCATTTTGCTGATGATGTCTATATGGATGAGGTCGAGCTGCATAAAATATTCAATGTTGAGCATTGTGAATTTACAAGCAGTTTTACGTCTATTGGAGGTTCGATTTTTCACAGTACTGTTTATATGTCTGATGTTAACTTTACTGATCTATTTGATATTAAGCATGCTCAGTTTTTAGGACAGGTCAGCCTTGCTCCAGTCATTTTTCAAGGGTACACAGTTTTTGATGATGCTGTTTTCAAAGCATCGAGAACAGGGTTTAATTATTTTGTGATTACGGCTAAGGACTATACTACTTTTAAAGATACGGTCTTTCATGATCCAGTTCAATTTGAAAAATGTCAATTTATTGGAGATACACATTTTGATAAAACAGTATTCAAAAGACAGTTACATTTTGAACAACCCACAATTTCAGGTAATGTCTTTTTTAAAGGAGAGTCCGATGACTTCAAAATATTTGGCAATGAAGTCAATATGGAAATTGGTTTATCCTCTTTCGAAAAGAGTGGTCAGATTATTTTTGAGAATGCAAATCTTCTCAATCTCGATTCAACAACAAAGCAAAAGTTGACACAACTCAAAGCACATAGACGAATAGAAATTGGAAGCGGTACAATAGTCTTTAGAGTATCGTTTGAACAAATTTACAAGGATGAAGATCTTACGGAATTATTTTTAAGAGATCTCTTATCTACGATAAGAGATTATTTTGATAAAAAGTTGAATAAGCATTTTGAGTTTGTTTTTAGAAAGGAAGAAGATGACATAATTGTTTCCTTTTTTACGGATGAGTTTGCTAATGTTTCAGACTTTGAAAAGTCATATGAAGAAACCAAAGATGAAATAAGCGATAGGAAAAAAACTGTAGAAGAAGTAGTATTAAAATATTTAAAAGATAAGTTTGATACCGATCTGGAACGTATTTTAAAAACAGCAGTCAAAGAAAAGTTGAATGCGGCTTTTTTAAAAAACTTATTGAAAGAAGATATACTAAAAGTTTACCTTGAGGGTGCGCAGATAGATTCTTTACATGCTGGAACTTTATATATAGATGAAGTAAAAGATTCGACTTTCTATGTTGCGAAACTGGACGGCCTTACTAACCAACCAGATTTTTCATTGAGCGAAGAGCAATTCGAGTCATTAAAAAGTGATTTTGCTAAATTAAATGACAGCCAATGGCAAGAAGTTGAAAAACTTCTAAAAAAAGTAATTGATAATCAAGTTAAACCAGACCAACTGATTCCATTCTTAACAGAACGCGGTGTCAGAATTACTGATGGATTATCTGCTGGGATAATATTGATTTTTCTGAAACATCTGATAATGATGTAATGAAATTGATCGATTAATTTATAAAGACAACAACCCATGAAAAAAACAGCACACGGAAACCCAATACATTTCTCAAAAGGAAAAACAAATGCACTAGAAAGAGTTCACGAGTTTTCTGAAAAGCAAATACAAGATTTGATATTTGATCATCCCGAATGTTTGCCGATAAGTGATATTGATGAATCTTATAATCCTGTTATTCCAATATGTACAGAACTCTGGACACCTGCTGGTCCTTTGGATATTTTGATGGTGACACCGAATGGAGATTTGGTCATTATTGAAACTAAGCTTTGGTATAACCCTGAAGCAAGAAGAAAAGTGATTGCACAGATTTTGGATTATGCAAAAGAATTTTCGAAATGGTCGTATTCTGATCTGCAACGGGAAATCAACAAAAGGAATAAGAGTAAAGGGAATGTGTTGTATGATTTAGCTGCAAAACATCAACCGGATAATGTATTGAGTGAAATAGATTTTGTAGATGCTGTCAATAGAAATTTGAGAATAGGTAAAATACTGTTGCTCATTGCAGGTGACGGTATCAGAGAAGGTGCTAAAGAGATATCAGAATTTTTAAATAATTCAGCAAGTCTCAATTTTACTTTGGCGATGGTCGAAATGCCAATTTACAGAGTTAATGAAAGTGAAATTATCTTATTCCCGAGAACAACACTCAAGACAACAGAGATTCAAAAAATTAATATTGAGATTCCGGAGGGTTTTAAGTTGACACAAGATGCGATGGAAGAAGTTGTAGAAACAAATGAAAAAGGAGTCTCAGAGGAAACCTTAAAACGAAGGAAGTTTTTCAGTTCATTTTGGGGAGAATTTATAGAGCAATTGAATTTCGATGATCCTGGACAAGTGATACCTGATATAAGCAGAACTCAAAACCTATATATCTATCCTGGGACAAACAAAAGCACTTGGATTAGTTGTTATTTTTCAAAAGGTACCAGCAGAGTTGGTGTATACTATCGATTTCAGAATAACCAGAAAGGGCAAGTAATAAAAGAAAGCCTTACACCCTATCTTGACGATATTAAAGAAGAATTAGGTGAAAAAGTAAATTGGCAATGGGACGACAGTTTACCTAGTGCTTTCAGTATTATTCTTCCTTTGACAGATATATATGCCAAGAAGAATAGAAAGAAAATCATAGACTTCTTTAGCGAATGGACAAATAAGTTCGTTAATACCATTAGACCTAGGTTAAAGCAAATTGAATAAACTGAATGGATTAAAAATTTAGGATTTTTTTATCTTCCGACACGAAACGACGATATAAAAACTATGGGACAATCACTAGTACAAAATTACATCCACATCGTATTCAGCACTAAACATAGGCAAGCGTTGATACACCCTCCGTATGAGGAAGAACTTCACGCCTATATTGGCGCAACCTGTAAGGAGTTAGAATGTCCGGTACTTATAGTAGGTAGTTATACTGACCATATCCATATATTATGTATGTTATCTAAAAAAGTAGCCTTAATGACTCTAGTACAAAAAGTAAAAGCAAACTCTAGCAGGTGGATCAAGACAAAGGATAAAAGTTTGGAAAATTTCTTTTGGCAAGATGGCTATGGTGCATTTTCTGTCAATCCAAGTGAAGTCGATACCGTTATTACGTATGTAAAGAATCAGAAGGAACACCATAGGAATAAAACTTTTAAAGAGGAGTATCGACAGTTCCTGGCTAAGTATGAAGTAGACTATGATGAGGAATATGTATGGGATTAAGAATGATATATCGCCCTTACAGGGCTACGACTATAGATGTATTAAACGGTAGGACGATGTCCTACCTTAATGGATAACATCCCTTCGGGATTAGATCGTAATGAGTCCTGAAAG
Organism: Winogradskyella sp.; assembly: GCA_013002225.1. Classification (GTDB taxonomy): domain Bacteria; phylum Bacteroidota; class Bacteroidia; order Flavobacteriales; family Flavobacteriaceae; genus Winogradskyella. The sequence goes on along the minus strand of JABDKL010000128.1, from coordinate 681 downwards.
GACGATATATAAAAGGGATGGAAATATTCCTTCCCTTCTATAATGAGCGCTATGTGTGGGATTAACGTGAAATATATATCGCCTTCAGGGCTATGACTATAGATGTATTAAACGGTAGGACGATGTCCTACCTTAATGTATAGCATCCCTTCGGGATTTACCTTAGTCCTGAAAGGACGACATATAAAAGGGATGGAAGCATTCCTTCCCTATGTGTTTCGGGATTAACCTTAGTCCTGAAAGGACGATATATAAAAGGGACGGAAGAATTCCTTCCCTGAAGGGACGATATATAAAAGGGATGGAAGAATTCCTTCCCTATGTGTTTTGGGATTTACCTTAGTCCCGAAGGGACGGTATATAAAAGGGATGGAAATATTCCTTCCCTTCTTCCCATAAAAATAATCCAAAATAAGACACAATATTGAGGAAGATTAAGCCAAATTAACTAAATTCGATTTAAATAATTTCCAATGAGTAAATTTTACATTATCCTACTAGCGTTATCAATTTCAACTATTTTAAGTTCGCAATGTCCAAATAGCAGCGAGATTTTACTTAGGTCCCAATCAGCAATCGAACAATATATCGATGAATTTCCTAATTGCGAAGAATTTGATGGCACCCTAACAATCGGCCATTTCGGACAACCTATTTCAACAGATATTAAAGATATATCTG
>JABDKL010000122.1 GCA_013002225.1 Winogradskyella sp. | reverse complement strand
ATTAAAATTTGTTCTTATTTGCAACATCAATTGAGGTGGGCTTAAGTCCATAGATGCCATTTTGGATTGATGGGTATAGGAGTACGATAAAGGCTTATGATCGTTTTCCAACGCTACAACCGACCTTGAATTTAAAATAGTAAATTTAGAATAGATAGGCCTATCGTCAATTAGCGCTTTTGAAAATTTACGCACGTTTCTACCAAAAATATAAGCCTGTGTTTCTTGAGCATTGCAGTAAGCCAAACCAAAAACCACCATAACGACACCACAAATTTAAGCTTTCATAGCACTGTAATTTTAATAAATTTACAAAAAACTGAGCCAAAGAATCCTACATACCTGTAACAAATAAACCTAAGATTCGTCTTACTTTCATAACCAACTTTTGTCAAACTCGTTTTGACATATTAAAATCAATCATTTTGGAGCCAATCCTCACAATCAATCAGCTTACAAAGAAATTCGGCTATTTAACAGCTGTAAAAGACTTAAGTTTTACTATAAATAAGGGAAATGTCTATGGCATTTTGGGCCCTAATGGTAGTGGAAAATCTACAACCCTAGGCATTGTATTAAATGTAGTTAATAAAACTGCTGGTGATTTTCATTGGTTCGATGGAAATACCACAACACATGATGCGCTTAAACAAGTTGGTGCCATAATAGAGCGTCCAAACTTTTACCCGTATATGACTGCTGCACAAAATTTAAAGTTAGTCTGTAAAATTAAAGGGGTCGATTACCGCAAAATTGAAGAAAAATTAGAAGTGGTAGGTTTACTAGACCGCAAGAATCATAAGTTTAGTACGTATTCCTTAGGTATGAAACAGCGATTGGCTATTGCTTCTGCGTTATTAAATGACCCTGAAATACTTATTTTAGATGAACCTACCAATGGTCTTGATCCTCAGGGCATTCATCAAATACGACAGATTATAAAAGATATTGCTGCAGAAGGAACTACTATCTTATTAGCTTCGCACCTATTAGATGAAGTAGAAAAAGTTTGCTCTCATGTTGTAGTCCTTAGAAAAGGTGAAAAATTGTATTCTGGTCGCGTGGACGAAATGATAAATAGTCATGGTTTTTTTGAATTAAAAGCTGAAAAACATCAGGACCTGTTAAAACTTTTAGAAGAACACGACAACTTCGGAAAAGTAAAAATCCAGGACGATCTTATAACCGCCTTTTTAAACGAACCAATGTCGGCTTCAGAGTTTAATCAACTTATGTTCAATAAAGGTATTTTACTCTCTCATCTTGTAAAGCGTAAAGAAAGTTTAGAAGAACAATTTTTACAATTAACCGACGATTTAGAAACCAATCAAAAAACAGCCTAATTCGTTTTAAGGAATTAAGCATAACCCAACCAATCATATGTTACGTCTTGTACAATTAGAACTTCAAAAACTTTGGCTAAATAGAACAAGTAAAATTCTTATTTTTATTTCCTTTATTCTGCCTTTTACAGTTTTAGTCTTATCCTCTATTAAAATAAATTTTTTCGGCTTTTTTACTCTTGAATTAGGAGAATTAGGCATATTTAATTTCCCAATTATTTGGCATATCACTACGTTTTTCGCCTCATACTTTAAATTTTTCTTTGCAATCGTTGTGGTGAGTATGATTGGCAATGAGTATAGCAATAAGACCTTAAAACAAAACCTAATTGATGGTCTGAGTAAAAAGGAATTTATTCTTTCAAAGTTTTACACCATAGTGTTCTTTTCTCTCTGCGCAACAGTTTTAATAGGTTTAGCTACCTTTTTTATTGGTTTATATTACTCAAGTTATACTGAAGCCGCAATAATTTTTAGAGAGGTAGAATTTTTATTAGCTTATTTTATAAAGTTAGTAGGCTTTTTTAGTTTGTGTTTATTTTTCGGAATGCTTTTAAAACGTTCTGCTTTCGCTTTAGCATTTTTAGTTGTTCTATATATATTCGAATGGATAGTATTCTGGGGAGCATACGAGGTTTTTGGAAATGCAGACAGCGCCTTTAAGCTTAAGAACTTTTTGCCGTTAGAATCAATGTACAAACTTATAGATCAGCCCATACAACGAATCATAATGACTAAGTTTCCTGAAAAAACCGATATCGCTTATGATTATGCTGTGCACTGGTACGAGCTTGTTGTGGTTCTAGGTTGGTCTGCGCTTTTTATCTTTTTATCCTACCGATTATTAAAAAAGAGAGATTTATAATACCTTTAAGCAATTGCTATTAAATAATCAATTCTACAGCTAGGATTTATACCATTCTAGCTGTTATATATTGAAGTGGTGCTACATGCCCTCAGAAGATGCTATGAAGAAGAGCTTTGCTATACTATTTTTATTAACATTTAGTGCTTTATGTTTTACGCAGAATGAAGCATCATATTGGTATTTTGGGCAAAATGCAGGTCTTCGATTCGACGCACAGGCAGGTACAGTTACAGGTATCGCAGATGGGCAATTAAGTACTTTGGAAGGCTGTACATCCATTTCTGATGAAAATGGAAATCTACTCTTCTATTCCGACGGTCAAACTGTTTGGAATCAAAATCACCAGGTCATGGCTAACGGTGATTATTTTAGTGGCACAGGATTGTTAGGTGACCCATCGAGTACCTCTTCTGGACTTATCGTTCCAAAACCAGATGATCCAACAAAATATTACATTTTTACTGTCGATGAACCACATCATAATAACGCTGCTGTACATCCTAATCAGTTTACAGGCAGTTACGACAGTGGTGGCACTGTACCTGGGGCAGATGATGGATTTAACAACGGTTTTAATTATTCATTAGTAGATATGACTCTAAACGGAGGATTAGGTGATGTTGATGTTACAGAGAAAAACATGCCTCTTATTACTTACGATGTTAATGATGCGGAGGAAGTTAAGTACAAGTGTTCAGAAAAAATTACAGCAGTTAGAGCTGAGGACTGCTCCTCATTTTGGGTTATTACCCATTTTGTAAATTCATTCTATGCTTTTAAAATTGATGCTACTGGTGTAAATACAACACCTGTAATTTCAACCGTTGGTCCAAATATTCCAATCGAAGGCTATAGACGAAATGCCTTAGGTTATTTAAAAGCTTCACCAGATGCTTCAAAACTAATTACAGCTAATTTCGGAGAAGCGACAACAACTGCAGGTGATTCTGGAGGTAATATCTTTTTATTTGATTTCGATAATGACACTGGAATAGTTTCAAATAGTATTGAACTTTACAGTTCACAAAACAACAATAGTCCTTATGGTGTCGAGTTTTCCGCAGAAAACCGTAAAGCCTATGCAACAATCGGGTTTGGACCTGCCGGCAATGGACCTAGCCAAGTACTCCAATGGGATTTAGAAAGTGCTGATATTCCCAATTCCATAAAAGTTATACATAGTTCAGGTAGTATAAGCGCAGGAGCCTTGCAATTAGGTATTGACAGACGTATTTATAGAGCCCAGGTAAGTTTTGGCGGTAATCCTAGTGTATCGAGGTATTTGGGGGTAATTAATAATCCAGAAGCAGATGGTTTCGATACAAATTACGACGAAGAAGGTGTATTATTAGATGTAGGAGGGCTAAGTCAAAATAGAAGCCGACTCGGATTACCACCTTTTATACAATCCTTATTTAATTCCCAAACAGATATTATTAGAAATGGTTTAAGTACAACTGAACTTAAACTTTGCACAGGTGATAGCTACACACTACAAGCAGACGATATTACAGGAGCTGATTATACCTGGTTCTTAGACGGAAATCCTTTATCAGAAACGTCATCACAGTTATTTGTAGATACGCCTGGCTTCTACGAAGTTTATATTGAACAAAATAATGGAGAATGCCCAATAGAAGGCAGTGCGGTCGTTGGCATTTTTGACATTCCAGTTGCAAATCCAACTTCAGATGTATTTGTCTGTGACACTGTGGGAAATGATGGTTCTGAGGCGTTCGACTTTACAAATAAAAATTCTGAGATCCTATTAGGACAAGACCCTTTACAATTTAATGTGAGGTATTTTGAAACATTAGAGGACGCTAACATCCTAAACAACGAAATAAATTTTCCTTATTTAAATACTAATAATCCCCAGATCATCTATGCTCGAGTAAGTAATGTAGACAATCCTAATTGTTTTGATGTGACGTCCTTTGCTGTCGAAGTTTTTAATACACCGCACATTGTACAACTTAATAACTTCGAATTTTGTGACAATGAGGGCGACCCAATGGATGGCTTTGCAACAATAGAGCTTGGTGATTTAATTCCATTAATTAGAGGTGCTCAAGACGAAGCTGAGACAGCAGTTACTTTTCACTCAACACAAATTGATGCGGATGATAATACAGCGCCACTTTCACTAACATATACCAATACAACTGCATTTAATGAAACCATTTTTGTACGCATAGAAAACACAAGCAATACAACTTGTTTTAGTACAGGTAACTTCAACCTGACTATAAATAAAATTCCATTTGCTAATGACACAGCGATTTTTCAATGCGATGACGATGGCATACAAGATGGCTTTACAACATTTAATATCATACAAGCTTACGATGAAATCACTAATAACAGTTCAGATGTGACTGTTTCTTATTTTTTATCACAATCTGATGCTCAGAACGATGTGAACGCGATTGATGGTGAAACTTTTGACAATTTCTTAAACCCACAAATTATCTAT
>JABDKL010000108.1 GCA_013002225.1 Winogradskyella sp. | reverse complement strand
TGAAATTTGTTGGAAATTAAATAAAAGCAAGAGATTACAGAAATACACTATCATTCATGAAGAAATATTGGTTTAGTTTGATAAAATTAAAAAAAATCAAGGAATTATGAAGATTTGCTTTTTCCTCTCCCAAAACTCTGGTTTTTTTAGGTTAACGTAACTGTATATATGATTAGAAGAGAAGAAATCTAACCGCTATTTATACTTTTTAATAATACTTTTTATTCTGCAATATTTTTCATTAAAGTCTGTATTTCTTTGAATGACAACGGTCTTGTGTATGAAACGTAGCGTATAAAAAGACACTAACTTTTCGGATTTAGCACAAGCCGAATTTTTAATTTTTATGTTTAATTTTCTTTTATAAATATAACCAAATTAAAAATTTGGCGTACTTTGTAAATATACAAAAACCTCTCATAAAGCCTATAATAGCTATGTTTTATACACGTTGTTGTAAGTAGTGCTTTTCACGTTCTGCTTGGTTTTCCGTTGTTTGTTATTTAGTTCAAATGTGAGCGTTGGCAAGACATACTCTTTTGCAATTTTTGGCGTAGCGTTGGCTGTAGCGAATTGCGCATGTGTATGGCTTTGAGCTTCGGCTTAATTCATAACTGTGTCATTTTAAACCAACCATTGCGTTAGAGTTTTTCCATCACATTCCATTGCATTTTTTAAATTAGTTACCACAATATTAGGAACACTTCTATCTGTAAATGTTCTATTTAAAGCATTAGTAATTACTTCACAAGTATAAGGTCCGCTTAATATATCGTTCAATTTTGCATCTTGGGTGTATGCTAATGGTGGAGAATCCGTGTCCATTGCAAAGTCAACTCCTTCTCTTGTCCATATATTAAATGAAAATTTAGGTGTAGAAAATGAAATATCTCCATCATTATCTATCTTATAAACATAAGAAGCTGTTACCAGTTCAGCAGTATATGAAATTGCAGGTAAAGTAATTGTAAACACTTTATTCTTTTCGATTACAACTTCTCTTGTAGGTAATTCAATATTCTGCAAATCATCTATAACTTGAAAGGCAGCTTCTATGTCATTCTTATAAATTGGACTTTCAATATCATCGTGCGACATTGGATTCAACAATACAGTTTTATATGTTTTTAGTCCATCAATTATTGAGTCTGGAATTTCTATTTCTAAATCTTTGTAATATTCCTTTAATCGATTTATTAATGTATCTAATTTTGGTGGCTTTAGAAGTCCTTTTACTTCCTCACTTAACGTATGTGTTTCAGGTAGTTTTTCTTTAAGTGTTTTTTCTAAAACTTTACGTAAAGAATTGGCAGCAGCTGGATAGTCATAACTATTTTTATATAGTTCCGCTTTTTGTATTTCAGTTTTTACTTTGTCGTTAATTTCAGGACCATTTACACCTTTATAAAATTCAAGAAATTTCCAATTGGTTAGCTGAACTTTTGCGACTGCATACCAATGCCTATCATAAGTTGTAATGAATATTTGAAACTCCTCAAATTCTGGCTCTTTTAAAAGTTTTATGAGTTTTAAGCGATGCTCATTGTCTAATCCGATTAGTATATCATCTAGAAATAGAATTTTAATTTCTTCGGAAAATCTAGACTGTCTCAATATTGCAGCTAAAAAAATACTTATTGCAATTGCAGAAAGTTTAGCCTCATTCAAAGCGAAATGAGGATAATGACTATCTAAAGAAGTTCCATCACTTTCAATATTTAATAATATCTTACTTTGTGATATTCCGCCCCATTGATTTACTTGAATTGTATGTCTATTGAATTCTATTTTTAAATCAGGAACTAATTTTTCTAAAACTTTATTGACAGCAGGTGCTAAATAATCTGTATTGCCACTTAAAAAGAGCTTATTTAGAGCATTATTGAATGATAATGCTTTGCGTTCAACAGAAGCCTTTTTTTGTCTATGCTGATTAAAATCTTTACCTCTACCAACAGTTTTTTTGCTTTCTTCTAAAACGTCTTTCCATAATTCACCCAATTCAATACCACCTGTAATGGTTTGAGATTTAAAATGCTTTAAAACTCCATTAATGATTAAGTTAAAAACGTTAAGTTCATCTTTCAATTTTACATTGTGAACTCCTAATAAGTGCTTATATGTAATAAAACTTTTTAATCTATTACAGTCTGTGATTGAAGCTGTATTTGTAGTCTTTGTACTTTCATTTAGTGTGAATTTTGCATTACCATCAAATACAACTTCAATTGCACAATCGGTTTGTCCATCATTTAGATAAAGGTTACGCAAATTTGCCATATTGATATTTTCAACGCTAGATTGAAAAAAATCTTTTAAAGCATAATAAACAGAGCTTTTACCACTTCCATTTTCTCCATAAATAAAAACATTTTTGCCACCAACAGCAATATCTTCTGAACGTTGAAAAGCTTTGTATTTATTTATGGTTAGGTTTAGGATTTTCATATTTACACTACTTTTGCACCTTTAGATTGATTATGATGAGCACATAATAATTCTCCATTTTCTAAAATAGTCTGACCACCTTTAGCGTGTGGAAAAACGTGGTCGGCTTGATAGTTAGACCAACTTACTCTTGCTTCTTTTTCTGGTTTGTCTTCACGTAAACATTCTTGACATAACCCTTTACCTTTACGGTATATAATAATTCTTTGTAACTCTGAAAAGGCTCTGTTTTCATCCTTTTCTTTTAAATCGAAATTATTGTCTCGTAAGTATTCGAAAAATATTTGACGCATTATTCTGTCTCTAACCTCTAAATCGTTTTCACCTTGTTGTCTACGATTACTAAAAGTTAGCATATCTGTATCTTCTGAATCTTCGTAAGTTTTCCAGCGTGTATGAAAGGCGTAAATAAAATCTCTTACTGTTTTTTTAGTATCATCGTCTAATACATAATGCATTCTTAAATGACGTATTAGCATATAGTTTGAAATGATAAAATATTCAACTGAAAATTCTTTAATGCCATTTGACTCATCGAGCATTGGGTCATCTTTAAAGATATCATAGAATACTTTTAAATTTTTACGAACAGCAGTAGCTTCATTATTTGTTTCGTAAGTATAATCTCCAATACCGTTTGGTGTTTTAGCATCCTCAATAAATTCGGTTATTTTTTTATCGCCTAAATCAGCATATCCACCATTCTTTTCAATTAACAGAAATCTAGCCATAAATTGTAGATGTTTCATTCTGTCATTATCTACATTCAATAGTTTAAAGAATGGCATTTTATCAGGATTACTATCTATAGGCTCATACTTATCATAATCAAAGGTTAAGTCATCAGCGTACTTTACTATAAAATTTCTGCTTAAACTAGAAAGTTGGGCGTGGGCTACTTCCATATAATTTAGGGTTTCACCTTGTTGTAAACGCCAGAATATTTCGGTAGCTATAATTTGATGTTCTACATTTTGAGGTTCATCTATATTCTTAATGACATCAGCTTGATATTTTAAAGACTTATCTATAAACTTACGTACATCAGTTCCTAAATCTTTATAATATTTATTGGCTAAATCGTCACTTAAGTCGGCTAAACTTTTCGGTAACTTGTATTTATTATCAAAAAAGTCTTGAACTGATGTGATACGTTGTTGACCATCTACAATCTCAAATACAGTTGTATTTTCATCCAATCTAACTTCACGAATTACGAGTTTTGGAATGTAATACCTACGGAACAAACTATCCATTAAAGCTTGTTTCTTTTTACGACTCCAAACCGCTTTTCTCTGATATGGTGGACGCGTTACATAATCCTCTTTGTAATCAAAAAAATCTTTAATACTGATTTCTTTCGATGTAATTATATATTCTGATTTTGGATTAAATGCCATTGGTTTATTGTTTTAAAGCTTCTTTGATAATGCGTACTTCCTCTATGCTGTCTAAAGTTTCAATAGCATAGCGTACAGGATGGTCTGGATGATATAAACGTTCATACTCACTTTGTATGATACCTAACTTTTCTTCATCACTCATAGAGTCTGTTATCGGTTCGAGGTCATTAAGATATTTTAGAATGGATTTATTTGAAGATTGAAATTCTTCTTCGAATAAAATATTATAAATAATTGAATCTAAAATGGTTTCAAAATAGTCAATCAATGCATTACTAAAATTTATATCAATATTAATATCCTTAATAAAAATTAAGTAATCAATTATCTTACCCATTGTACTTGAGTAATTTTCATTAAACGATGGTATTGGTAAGTTTTCAAGAAATGATTTTTTATATCTAAATTTTCCAACTAATTCGCCTCCTGCATAAAATATTCGAAAGAGTATAGTTATTGGTTCTGAATTTAAAAATGCGATTAACCACTTTAAGTTTTCACCTGTAATAAAAAAAGTAGTTGCTTCTGGATACAAACCTTTTGTATCATAATGGAATTGAGGTTCGCTTACTATTTCTGAAAATATTATTTTAGGTTTTTCGAAACTATCAAAGTACTCTAATGATGGATTATTATCTAATTCAAGCCAATGATGCTGTCCATTCCTCACTTGACCTCTTTTCTTTAATTTGACTTCGTAATTAGATAAGTGCTCATAAATCATTGGGTAATTATCGATAATATCTTGGTACTTTTGATAAGGTGATACAATAATCCACTTTGCTGAATTTTTAGCAAAAAACTTTCTTGTATCTCTACCTCTTACTATTTTCTTTATTTTTTGCTTATGAGAACTATTAGCTAAAAAAGAACTGGCTAATTCTTCATCCAATATAAAAGCTTCATTAAAACCAGTTTTTATACCATAACTAATTTTAATATCCCAAGATTTTAATTTAATACCTCTTGATTCAATTTTATCTTTTATTCTAGTTAGGGAACTATCAACAATAGACCATACACCTTCATCTAAATAACTTAAATTAGTTTTATTTTTTTCAAAATACTTATACAAAGTATCATTTACATTGAACGATTCATTTGCTTGCACTCCGTAAAAGGTGGATTTAACACTATTCTTTTCGATAAGAAAGGTATTAGAATGAACTATTGCTGTAGAAAAAATCATCTCTTGACCAAAATCAAACAACTTTTTAGGGTTTGTTTCTTTAAGGAAAAACTCCCTTGTGGATTTCCCGTAATTTGCTCTCAACCACTTATTAGAAGTTATATAGTTCAGTCCACCTAGTGATTTTAAAAGCGAGAATCCTTTTTCATAAAACAACTCATATATATCTCCTCTAGACGACAATGTTTTAAAGCCTATTTTTGAAAATATTTGCTTTTCTTCGTCACTAAATCTTTGAATTGAAACATAAGGCGGATTTCCTATTACCACATCAAACCCTCCTTTTTCCTTCCAAACTTCAGAAAAGAAGAGCTCATAATCAAAATCGATAGGATAACCTTCAAAATCTTCAGCTGTTGTTAAAACAGATTTTATTTTTTTATTTATACTCGTACGTAACCGTTTCTTTTCCTGCTCATTAGTTTCAACATAAAACTGCTTTTTTAATACTTCTAATTCATCTTTTAAAGTTGGGTATCTATCAGCTCCTTGTGGTGGTAAACCGACTAATGAGTTGCCACATACAATTTTATAATCTAAATTTGGTAATGTTTCAATTGGTTCTAAATCATCTTCATCTACAACTAAAGAGAGCCATAAACGTAAACGTGCTATATCGATAGCAGAACGGTCGATATCTACACCATAGATACTTTTTTGTATAATGTGTTTTTTAAGGCGATATACATAACGACTTTCGTTTACACTTTCTCGTTCTTGGAAACCAAAATCAATGAGTTTATTGTTTAAATAGGTATAACTTAAATGCGGTTTTAAAACCAATTGTGCCGTTACTAATTCGTGTAATAGGCCAACAGGAAATGCACCAGAACCAATTGCTGGGTCGCAAATGCGTATTTCGGTTAATTTTTTGTCAATAATATCTGCATTGTCACGTACACTTTCTGGCAATTGAAATTGATAAGTTTTTGTTTCGCCTCTTTCGGCAACACGTACATCGTTTTCTAATGCTAAATGACCTTCACGTATGTATTTTTCAATGTCTTCTTTAGGTACACTAATTTCGTTAATATCAGACTGTAATGATTGTTGTCCATTATTACCTTCATTACCAAACATATTAGTTTGGTCAGCACCAAATTCTTGAAATGCGTTATTGTAATTGTTTAACGAGTTATCTAAATAATGTATCAAACTTTCTTGACACATATAATGCACAATTTCCCTAGGTGTATAGAACGCTCCTTTACTTTTGCGTTCTTTAATCTCTAACATATTCTCAAAGACTTTACCTAGCATTTCTGGGTCAACAGCTACTTCTTTGTCAAGAGGTTCATCTTCTTTTATGGTAAAGTTGTAACGGTCAAAAACATCTAGGATTCCTGTCCCTACATCTCCAGATTTATTTTTTTCATCATTTCTAAATAAGTCTGTTGGGATTGAAATATTTGCATTTTTCCAGTCGTATTGTGCTTCAAAAAGACCACCATTTAAAAACGGAATACGACCATTAAATCGAGGATAAAATGAATTGTCATTATCGCGTTCTTTTGCTAATGCTTCATAGAATAGATATTGCAAATAATCTTTAAAGAAGTTTTTGTCTTTGCTTAAAGATTCATCATATAATTTTTGCAAGAAATCTCTTTTTCCATTTCCCCATCTTTCATTCTTTGGGACACCTAGCCATCCTTTTTTCTGCAAAAAGTATAAGAATACAATCTGCCCTAATAATTTTTTAGTGAAACCAGAAGCGTCTAATTGACCATCTTCAAATATGGATAAATCTTGCTTTTCAAAATACTCATAGACTTTTATATAAAGGTTTTTGTATTGTTCGAAAAATTCATCCGTAACACGCTCAATACTAAAAGCCTTTTCTAATTCGGCAATAGTTGGGTTATTTGCAATATTCTGTAAAAGAGGTAATAACTGTGTTTTGGCTGTATGGGATTTTTCGTATTCACCAACTAAAAAGGAATATCGTTTCGCAGGTGTAAACTCTTTGCGCATTTTTACCTTTTGTGTTTCCTCATCCATATAAGATTGGATTTCTCTTTTCACAAAAGAAAAACGCCAATCAAAACCCTCATCTTCTTTAGAGTAAAATGCAATTAAAGCATAATCTTTTTCAAAGTTATTGAGGTGTTTAATTACGAAGTTTCTTAATGCTGTTCTGGCTCTTTCTAATTTTGAAACGTTTTTAACCTGAACAATAAGTACATCCAGAGCTTCACCTTCTGGGTCGATATATTTACCAATACGTTTGTAATAGCTTACGTGGTCTCGTTGGTCTTCCCAAATTGTATTACCACTTGCTTTGTATGGTTTTATTTCAAAATCGTTTAATAAGTTTTGAATAAAGTTGGTAAACTTTGCTTCATCAAATGCTTTATTAAAGGTTTTATCTATAAGATTAATCGCAGAATTTTTATCCATAATTAACTGTTAGTAATATATCCTGAAAGAATCACTTCTCTTTTTTGGAACTTATTATTATTTTGTTTGTTAATATCCATTCTTATACGTCCATATTTTCTTAATACTTGTAAAACGTGTAATGGTTCAATTACTTTTTCTAATTCTTTTTTGACTATTTGAGCAGTCTTTTTTGCCATCTTACCTTCTTTGAGTGTAGTTTTTGCAGCTGCAATAAATTCTTCGTCTGTTTCAGTAAAACCTTTAAAGTTTTTAAATAGTTTATCCTTTATGATACGGTCTTCAATATATTTTGCATTGGAACGACCTCTATTTCCGCCTGTTTCTTCTTTTGCTGTAGTGTCGAGCGTGAATTTAGCTCTGTTAGTTTGCAACATATTAAAGAAATTATTTGGTACTTTTCCTCTTGGTGTTTTTGGATTGCATTCTAATTCGTGCACAGCATCAAAGAAAGTTGCTTCATCAGATTTTCCACCTTGGAATTGATAGAACTTTTTAAGTTTACCAATTCTAAAAAATGTTATCATTTTCTGAATTTCTAACTCCTTATTTACAAATCCACTTCTTGCTTTTTTTGGTAGGTTTTTTATACGCTCGAATAAATCAGGATTATTGTCTCTAATTTCTCTGATAATTTCCAAATACTTTAATTCGGAATCACCAACTTCATCTTCACCAGAATATGCTTTTTTGTTATTTAAAGTATTAAAAAGCTCTTGACTTCCAAATTCTTCACCATCACTTAAATACTTGGCATCTTCTCCCAAAATATCGTGAAACATTTGAATTTTGTTTGTGATATTTATTTCCAGACCTAAATGAGCATCTGAATGCGTTGTTGGAAAAAAGTTATATATATATACAAATGGGAACGTGCTACCTAAACGATTTACACGTCCTGCACGTTGTAAGACTCTTGTTGGATTCCAAGGTAAATCATAATTTACAAGTACGTTTGAACGATGTAAGTTGATACCTTCCGCTAAAACATCGGTTGTAATTAAAAGCCTAATGTCACTAACTTGGTCTGTTTTTTTACGATTAGGGTCGTAGTTGCATTGAATAATGTCTCTAGAAACATTCTGATTTGATAAAAGTGTTTTATTACTATGTCTACCACCAATACTAGAGAAAAACATTACTTGCTCTGGAAATTCATCTATTAAAGCTTCATATAGGTAATCACCAGTTTCTTTAGATTCTGTAAATATTACAAGCTTATTCTTTTTTAATATTTTATCTGTTTTAAGTTCATTTACAAACTTTTCTAATTTTGGGTCTTCGTTTACAGTTGCCCAAACATCTCTTATATATTCAAGAATTAATAAGTCTTTATTTAATTTATCAATGTAGTCTTTTGTAAAGTCTTCAGATTTGTATTTATGTGCTTTATCTTCATTAACTAACTCTTCTAATCTATCAATATCATCATTTTCTAATAAGTCATAGACATTCACTTTCTTACTGATGTATATTGTCCCAGACTTGTACATATCAATAAAGTTCTCGTAAGATTGGATAAATCGACCAATACTCATACGAAAAGCGTGGAAACTACTTTCTAGACGCTTTACTAAAATACCTTTCATAAATCCACCAACGTTGCGTTGTTGTTGCTTTTCAAATTCAGAAAGTTGTTTGTTTCCTTTATAAAATAATAAAGGTGTATAACGAGCGTATGTAAATTCTAATAGTTGTTGAATGGTAGATTTAAAGATATGCTCTAAATTTCCTTCATATTGATATACGATTTTATTTGGGTCATTTAGAGTAGGGAAGACCAAGCCTTGTTTTTGCATATCATTTTTGAAGTAGGTCATAACATCGTTACGAGTACGTCTTACCATTACATAACGCAACACGTTGTTGCGAATATCGTCTGAAATTTCTTTTATAAGTTGTTTGTATTCTGGTTCTGCCTTATCAACTTTGTTAAGACGTGTTCTCAATCCAGCAAAATATTTTTCAAGATTTGGAACTCCAGGAATAGTCGAGTTTTTTGGTGATTGAAATAGCTTTAATTGAGCAAAAATATCATTAATCGTATTGTTCAGAGGTGTTGCAGTTACTAGAATTACTTTCTTATTAGTACAAATTTCTAACAAATCTGCATAGGCTTGTGTTCCTTCATTTCTAAATCTATGTGCTTCGTCAACTACTATATAATCATAACGTTCTGTTCCTTTTTTGAGAATGTGAGGTAACTTACCTAACGACTCTACTTCAAAACTTCTAATTCCAAAATCGAACAGAGAATCTTTCCAATAATCTTTTAAAACTGGTGGGCAAATCACTAATGTTCTGCCAATTAATTGTTGTAGTAATAAGGCAGTTATGAATGTTTTACCTAAACCTACAACATCTGCTAAAAACACTCCATTATATCTTTCGAGTATTTTTTTAGATTGGATTGCAGCTTGACTTTGATATTTAAGTTTCATAAAACCATCAGGTAAAAATGGGTCAAACTCATCTTCAAGGTTAATATCTTCTTCTAAATATTCATAAATTAATTTTAGATACAATTCGTAAGGTGAAATGTTTTCGCTTAACCAAGTTTTCTTTTCTATTGTATCTATAAAATCTTCTGAAATATCAACTGATTCAGCCCATAATTTGTTGAATTGGTCTTCTGCAAAAAGTACATCTCGTTTTGTTCTTAACTCTACATTAAATTCACGATTTGCAATTAAACCTGATTCAGAAAAATTACTTGAACCTGTAATTA
>JABDKL010000102.1 GCA_013002225.1 Winogradskyella sp. | reverse complement strand
CAATTACCTACTCCTAAATTCTGAAATGGGTTAATAATTCTTTCATGAGCATGTCAGTTATAGAAGACTTAAATAAATCTGTAAATACAAATTCATTGCTCTGAAATATTATTTATTTGCAAGTGCTATTTGGGGTTTTACTATAATCGTTGACTTATTTTCAACAGTGCTGGCAATTACCTTTTTAAAACCGACTCTAAATGAATTAAGATTCAAATAGAAAAGCGCAACGGTATAATTAAATTAGCATCAATGACAGTCGTGTTATTTAGAATTCCCGAAATAATCGTAAAATTAACAACCGACAAGAAACTATATTATCTAATCATCGGCTATTAACTGGTGTTCTTTCAGAGACTTAATGATCGCCTTTACATAGTTAGTTACTGTAGCATTAAGCTTTCTAGGGTCTACCATATCATAGGATGCTACCCAAACTAGTGATTTGTCATTATTGGCTTTCAAATTATAAAGTGACGTTTCAATATGGTAGATTTTATATTGATTATAATAACCTTTTGCAAAATTAACATCTTGAGATAAATAATAATAACGTTTAAAACCGCTTGGATAATCATAGACTCTAAATTCATCACCACTATAAGACACTTTATCGTCAACACCCTTCACTGCCGAAATTAAAACAGCATCAAACCCCTCTAAAGATAATCGTTTTACCTCTGCTTCAATTTCTGATTCGGTTTGCTTTAAGTTCGTAAATGTAGGTTTAAAAACACTATAACTTTCTACAGCTTCTACACCTCTTTTTAGAAATTCATATTTAAGCTGACTTTCAAACAAGGTTCTGCCGCTAAGATTTTCCGTTAAACCGATGATAAGAATTTTTTTAGGTTTAAAGGCCGTATACTCTTCATTAATCCAACTATTTAAAACTTTCGTAGTAGCACAACTAGATAACAAGAAGAAAGCCAAAATACAAATCGATAATTTCATTATTTTATTTATTTTCATAGTGTAAAATTATTTGATTAGCATTGGCATTACAATGATAATTATCAGCTAATTTGCTTTTGATATTATTAATTTTGAATTACGAATACCACACCATACATGGCAGAGAGAACATCGGTAATTCATATAGACAACCACATTTTTGGAAAAAAAACTGAACTCTATTTTGCGTTGTTATGCGGTGTTTTTCTACTTACAGGTGTTTTACTTAAAAACTTAACCGATATAGCACATTGGTCTTCATTGTTAAGCTACATTATTTCTTATGCCTTTGGTGGGTTCTTTATCACTATCGATGCCTCTAAAAAAATTCCTAAAGGTCAATTTGATATCGATTTTTTAATGATTGCAGCAGCTATTGGAGCAGCCATTATTGATCGTTGGGCAGAAGGCGCATTATTATTGTTTCTTTTTAGTTTGGGGCACACTTTAGAGCATTATGCTATGAATAAAGCCAAAAGGTCAATTGAAGCATTAGGTCATCTGTCACCAAAATCAGCACTTGTTAAATCCAATGGTAAACTAATAGAAGTCCCAATAAAAACACTAAAAATAAATGATACCATCGTCATAAAACCAAATACAAAAATTGCGGCAGATGGTGTTATAATAAAAGGTAGTAGTAGCGTTAATCAAGCTCCTATTACTGGTGAAAGTATCCCGGTTGATAAAATATTTATACCACAAACAAAAGCAATACAGGCCTTTAACAATATTCCTAAAAAGCATGTAGTGTTTGCGGGCACTATTAATGGCAATAATAGTATGGAAGTTTTGGTGCTTAAACTCAGTGAAGATTCTACCGTGTCACGTTTAATTAAAATGGTTAGTGAAGTCGAAACTCAAAAATCGCCAACACAACGGCTCACAAAAACATTTGAAAAATGGTATGTGCCTCTTGTAATTATTGTTGTGTTCCTATTATGTTTTGCATTTGTAATTATAGATGAGAATTTTAACGCTAGCCTGTATAGAGCTATAACAGTTTTGGTTGCAGCAAGTCCATGTGCATTGGCAATTTCTACTCCAAGTGCTGTGTTGAGCGGCATTGCCAGAGCAGCCCAAAAAGGTGTACTCATAAAAGGAGGCAAAGCTTTAGAGGAGTTAGGAGAAGTCAAAACTATAGCCTTTGATAAAACGGGTACACTAACAGAAGGCAAACCAAAGCTCACCAATTTAATTCCTTTAAATAATTTTGATAACCATGAGTTGGCTAAATTAGTTTTTGAAGTTGAGAGTTTAAGTAATCATCCTTTGGCAAGAGCTATAGCTCAAGACTTGAAAAAAAAATACAACTTTCAATCTCAAAATAAGGCATTAAAAGTAAACGCTATACAGGGAAAAGGCATACAAGCAGAATTTAATAAAAGTCAAGTTTACATTGGAAACCTAAAACTAATGCTAGATGCTGGTATAAAGATAGAGGCTTCGATCACTTCTAAACTGGACCTTCTATTGCAAAACGGACAAACTGTGATGCTAGTTGCTTTTCGTAATAAGGTTATTGGTATGATTAGCGTAATGGATCTACCTCGTGGAACTGCTGCTACAACATTAAAACGATTGCAGCAAATTGGCATCAAAAATATGATTATGCTCACAGGCGACCACCAAAACGTTGGAAATGCCATTGCTAAACAAATCGGATTAACAGAAGCAAGAGGCAATTTGCTACCAGAAGATAAGGTTGCTGCAGTAAAAGCGTTAATTAAAAGAGATAAAAAAATAGCCATGGTTGGCGATGGTGTCAATGATGCGCCTGCAATGGCTTTAAGTACTGTCAGTATTGCGATGGGAGCCGCAGGCAGTGATGTGGCTCTGGAGACTGCTGATGTTGCACTAATGTCTGATAAAATTGAGACTTTACCATTTGTTATTGCTCTAAGTCGCGAATCTAAGCGCATTATAAAACAGAACATTTTTATAAGCCTAGGTGTTGTAGCTGCCTTGGTTCCTGTAACGGTTTTAGGCCTAACAAACATAGGTCTGGCAGTCGCTTTTCATGAAGGGTCTACGATAGTTGTTGTTCTTAACGCTTTACGATTACTCAGTTATAAATTGGATTAATATTAGTTTTTATCATCTTAAACTGATATTTCTCATTTTCAATAGCATATCATAATAATAATTTTACCGAAAGCTAAATTTCTATGCTCAGCTTCAAAAATTACAATATTGCAGACTGGTTCTCATTCTATAGAGTTTTTGCGGTCCCGTTTTTGTTGACCTTTATTTGGTTGGATCTACGTTTAATTTTTACCTGGGCCTTGCTGGTAAGTTATTCGACTGATGCCATAGATGGCTATTTGGCTCGTAAACTAAAAATTACAAGTCCGAGAGGGTCTCAATTAGATTCTTTTGGAGATCAAATAACTTTAATTGTTGGATTAATAGGCTTATTTTATTTTGAAACCGATTTTATTAAAACCAATCTGTTACTAATAGGTCTTGTTTTTATTCCATATCTTATTCAGATGATTATCGCTTATTCCAAATATGGAAAGGCAACCGCATTTCATACCTATTTGGCAAAACTATCGGCTGTAATTCAAAGTATTTTTATACTATGGGCATTATTCTTTACGCCAGATTATTCATTATTTTATGTAATGATCGGCATTGGCCTGTTAGAAACTTTTGAAGAAATCACCCTTATTTTTATGTATGACACCTGGGCATCAGATGTTAAAGGCTTGTATTGGGCGTGGCGGGACAAACGTAGACTCAGAAAATAAAACCATTTTTTCAATTCTATTATATAACTAATAGAACTGACTAATATCATAGGCTAAAGAAATCATATAAAATAAATTAGCAAAAACACTTAAACGCATTACCATGATTAGAAATCTCAAGCCAGACGAAAGCATCAAAATTCTAGCGTCAAATTATATTGGTAACTTGACCTACATCTACAGGGATAGGCCATATATAGTACCTATTACTTACTTTTTTGACACGGAAAATAATGTTATTATTGGTTATTCTTCAGAAGGACATAAAATAAACGCAATGCGAAAAAACCTGAATGTCGCACTTGGCGTATCTGAGATCGATTCTGTAAATTCTTGGAATTCTATTATGGCACAAGGGCGATTTAAGGAACTAGAAGGTAGCATTGCCAAAGCACAACTGCATTTATTTTCGCTAGGTGTTAAGGATTTAATTATCAACAGAGAACATCGAAAGCTCGACTTTATAAGTGAGTTTTCCAGTAAAATTTACAAAGATGATATACCAATAGTTTTTCAGATCAATGTTGATGAAGTCACTGGAAAAATGAGACGCAATTAATTTTAAATACTAAAGATTATGAGATGTTTATATATATTAATAGTTTGTATGGTGTTTGTCGCTTGCAAAACGGATAAACCTAGTGAGCCTATTAATGAATTTGAGACTAACGAGTTGGCAAATCCTGTTGAAAAGAGTCATACGGAACCTATAGATTTGGATGTACAGACTATGGATAAATCCATTGCAATAGAACTAAAGCAGAAACAACTTATTGAAAAAGAAGACGAAAGCCAAGAGCTAGAAACCTTGATAATAGAAAAATCCTATAATGTAGAAAAGGAAGACTATATCATTAATTTTAAGTACCCACAACTTAATACGTCTTACAAACCCACAAACATTAATTTCAATGATTTTATTAACGATTATTATGTCAATATTTCTAAAACGGAATCAGATATTTTAGAAAGCAGACAATTATGTGATAGTATTGAAGCCACGAAGTTCAGAGAAGAACGCTCCATAGATTATAAAATATATAATGTTAATGATCAACTTGTAAGTGTACTTTTTTATAAAGAGAATTTTTATTCTGGTGCCATGCATCCTAGTTATTCGTTTGACTGTTTTAATTTTGATTTAAATAGAGGCGTCTTTATGATGTACGAAGACTTTTTTAATCAGGGATCTGAAGAAGAATTAGTAGGAATTATAAATGAAACCATAAACACTCAAATTTCTAAAGGTGATATGTATTACGATTGTTGGGAGGTTTCATCAGATGATTTTTTTATAGCAAAAAATAATTTTGTGCTTAATGATACTTTCGTAGAGTATTATTTTGACGATTGCGTTATTTGTCCATCATACACAGGAACCTACTCTATTGAGCTTCCATTAACAGATTTATTAACCGTGTTAAAGAAACATGATTTAAATCCGTTAGTTTTTTAGTTGAAAAAATTTAATTCCAAGTTGCTGCAATTGGAATTGAAGTTGAAGCTTGTGGTAGAATTGCTTCACCGTTTACACACTATGCAGACAGGCTAGATATTATTAGCTAGCATAATAATCTTAATAGTTTTTGGTTTTAGCTTCTTTGTTTTGCTGTCGTTCTAATTTCCTAAAATAACCTCTTGTTAAGAAATTATGTTTTAATGCTTCCATATTTTGGTTGAATTTATCCGTGCCCTCATTCACATTTTTAAGTGTAGATCTTAAACTATTTACTAAACTCGTATCTTTTACTAAGTAAGCATAAGCACCTTCGCTAGAATTTAAATCATTCATAATTGTATTTACATGGCTTAATAATACTTCAATTTCAGTACTAGATGCTTCAAGATTACTTACAATATCCTTTACTTTTTTGCCTGATGTGGTATCGTTTAGTAACAGGCCCAACACCGAATTATCATCTGTTTTTATAGATCTAACTATCCCATTTAATTCAGAGATCGTATTTGAGGCACCACGACTAGCACCCTTTAAATTAGTTATAGATTGTTTTAAATCTTGAGCCATAACACTATCATTGATCAAAACACCAATAGTACCTTTGCCTTCTGTGATTTTATGAGTAATTTTTAATAAATCTGAGGTTAGAAGCGCTGCATTTTCAGAACTGGTGTTTAGGGTATTTAAGATATCATCGGTTCCGATTTTACTGTAAGATTCTATAACATCCTTATTCTCTATGGTTTGAGCCATACCTTTTCCAGGGACTATATTTACTATCATGTTTCCCACTAATCCATCAGAGCCTATCGTAGCAATCGCATTTTTTTTAATGTGTGATATAATGTTTTCCTCGATAGACATAACCACTTTTATAGTAGAATCATTAACCATACTAATGTCCTTAACCGTACCAATATCGATTCCTGAATAACGCACATTATTACCTTTTTGAAGTCCATTGACATTCTGAAAATAAGAACTCAAAGTAAATGTCTTTTTAAACATGTCCTGGCGTTGCCCAATCAGGTAAATTCCAGCTATAAATAGAATGGTGCCGAAGAGAACAAAAGCACCTAAGCGTAATTTTTGTGAATTTGAATTTTTCATAATCATTAGTTTTTAAAAAAGGCCTTCACCTTAGGATCCTTAGAAACTGATAATTCGTCAAAAGTACCTTCGGCATAATTAATACCATCAATTAGTAAAAGCATTCGGTCTGATATAACACGTGCACAATCCACATCATGCGTAATAATGAGTGATGAAGTATTGTATTTTTTCTGAATATCTTGCATAAGAATAATAATTTCTTTTGCCGTAATAGGATCTAGCCCACTGGTGGGTTCGTCATACAAAATAATTTTTGGCTGTAGAATGAGTGTTCTAGCTAGAGCCACGCGACGTTTCATGCCACCAGATAATTCTGAAGGCATCAAATCTACAGCATGCGCCAAACCTACATTGGTTAACGCTTCGATAACAAGTGCTTCACTATTTGAATTCGTCCCAAATTTTTTGGTATGCCGTCTTAATGGGAATTCTAAATTTTCTCTTACCGTCATTGAATCGTACAATGCACTACCTTGAAATAGAAAACCAATATCTGCCCTTAAGATATCTAAAGCGTCCTGAGTTAATTTGGTAATATCATTTTGCATAACCGTAATAGAGCCACTATCTGCCTCCATTAAACCCACCAAACATTTTATCATTACCGACTTCCCTGATCCTGATTTTCCCATAATTACTAAATTTTCCCCTTGAAGAAGTGTCAAGTTGAATCCTTTCAGTACATGGTTATCACCAAAGCTTTTCTTCAAACCCTTAATTTGAAGCACTACATCTGTATTTATTATGTTTTTTGATGCTTTCATAAATCATAGAAAATGTCCGTTACAAAAACAGCCATAAAGTCAATAATAAACAACAACAATGAACTTATAACCACGGCAGAATTTGCAGCCTTTCCAACGCCTTCAGTGCCCTTTGCACAGTAATAACCCTTATAACAACCCACTATTCCAATAGCCAAACCAAAAAAGAATGACTTAATGGTCGCAGGAATTATATCCCCATATGCAATGGAGTCAAAAACCTGATTAAAATACAAAGTAAACGACACATTACCCTTGAGGTTTTCAACTAAAAATGAACCAACCAAAGCAATACCATCGCCAATAATAACGAGTATTGGCAGCATTAACGTCACGGCCGTAACTCGCGTTACCACAAGAAATTTAAACGGATTAGTCCCAGAAACCTCCATCGCATCTATTTGTTCAGTGACTCGCATCGAACCCAATTCTGCGCCAATACCCGAGCCAATTCTACCCGCACAGACCAATGCGGTAATAATAGGCCCTATTTCTCTTACTATAGAGATACTTACCATAGACGGCATCCAGGATACAGCACCGAATTCCATGAGTGTTGGGCGCGTTTGCAAGTCTAAAACTAAGCCAATTATAAAACAGGTTATACCAACTAATAGTAAGGAACGGTTACCCATATTATAACATTGACGCATGAGTTCCCTGAACTCAAAAGGACGCTTAAGCGTTTCTCTAAAATATCGACTTGTAAAATACGCTAAGTCGCCTAATTCAATTAGGAAGTTACTTAACTGTGTATTGATTTTAGAAAACCCTACCATAATGTATTATAGCTGTTTATCAAAAGTATTAGAAACTCCAAGTACATTACATGATATAAATCATTCTAGAGGAACGATCAAACCCGTACTTTTAAATACTAAAATCATTAATAATGAGAACTGAAGTGCATATTAAAAATTTAAAATGCGGGAAATGCGAAAGCACTATTATTAGTAAGTTATCCCAAGTTAAAAATATTACTGAAGTTGTTGTAAATAATGACGAATGCACGGTTGCTTTTAATTATCATACGAATCATGATTTTGAAGCCGCAAATCATTTGCTTTCCAGAATAGGCTATCCAATAGTAGGCAAGGAAAATAAACTAAAAACAAAAGTATAATTGAAGTTTTGCTTTGTCTTCTTAACCAATAAAGAAATCAACTATTACTAAGATTATGATAAGAAAAAGCAGGACTCTAATTTTTGTCGTTCTGGCATTGACTACTCTAAAGTTATGTTGCCCTAAAGATGAGGGTGTACTATTAGCTTCAAATCTTGAACGTCGAGATAATGTAACCCAATTTACCCCTATCCAGCCAGTTAAGATTAAGGAAGATGTCCTCATAGACACCTATTTCCAATATTTAGATTCCGTTGTTCATCAGTATGATGCTTTGACCACCTATCCGTTAACAGAACATCTTTTGATCAGAGCTAATCCCTGGGTTATTGATACCTTACAAAATACTGATTATTACAGGATGATGGCAAGAGATTCATTTGTATATAATCAAAGCAAACTAATTGCTTTGCCTAAAGGAAATCAATTGACTATTCCAGATTCGACCCAAGCTAAGAATATTCTGGATGCATTTGAGTCAACCACCATAGACATCAATATCCCCGAATATAAACTTCGAATTTATGAATACACCGTTTTGTTATATGAATTCCCTGTACGTGTAGGACGTAATGAAAAGAAGTATTTAGAAATGGCCGGAAGAATTCAAGACCTTAAAACCAAAACTGGCAAAGGTCGAATTGTTAACCATATCCGAGATCCGAGATATGTTAACCCCGTAAATAACCGCGAATATCTTGTCACTAAAAGAGATGACAACACTATCACCAAATTACCTCAGATTCCGTTTATTGAGACCGAACTCAATGGCTGGCGTCATGGGCAGTTAATTCATCCCACAACCAATCCAATATCTTTGGGCAAGGCGTATTCTAATGGTTGTATTGGGACCAATGAGGCCGATGCTTGGGTAATTTATTATTATGCGCCCATAAATACCAACATCCATATAAGATATGATTTACATGTAAGGGATAAGAACGGTGATACAATTGAGTTAGAGGATATTTACAGCTATAATTAGGGTTTCGACCCTTATGTTAATTTAATCAAATCCGGTTAATTCGTTTTCCGTTTTTTTTCTAGAGGTATAGCAGTCTAAATTGTAAATGGTAGTGTCTGCAATATTAGTTAATGCCTCATCAGTAAGAAAAGCATGATGCCCGGTAATTAGCACATTGGGGATGGTGTTTAGCAACATCAAATTATTGTCACTTGGAACCGCTTGCGAATGGTCCTCAAAAAAAATAGCTTTTTCATTGTCATAGACATCAATGCCTAAGGCACCAATTTTCTCGCTTTTAAGCCCTGCAATAACGGCCTCAGTATCTATTACTGCTCCTCTGGCCGTATTAATAAGAATTACGCCATCTTTCATTTTATCAATCAATTTTTCATTAATCAGCTTATGTGTTTCGGCATTTAATGGCAGGTGCAGCGATATAACATCTGCATTTTTGCATAAGGTTTCCAAGGATGTATATTCTATATGGAATTGTGATTTTAAGGCATCGTTTTCTTCAATATCATAACCCAATAGCCTACAGCCAAAACCGTGCATTATTTTGGTCATCACTTCACCAATCTTTCCTGTACCTATAATACCTACTGTTTTTCCATTTAAATCAAAACCAATAAGATTATTAAGGTCAAAATTGTAATGCCTAACACGTCTATGAGAGGTTATGAGTTTTCTGTTGAGTGCCAATAATAAAGCCACTGCATGTTCTGCAATCGCATAGGGTGAATAGGCTGGCACGTTCGCCACTTTGATATCAAATTTCGAAGCAGCTCTTAAATTTACATTATCGTAACCAGCAGAACGTAAGGTTATATATTTAACACCAAAATCTTTAAGTTTTTCTACCGTATTAGCACAAGCGTCATCTGCCGAAAATATAGAAATGGCATCGTAGCCGATAGCTTTCATAGCCGTTTGGGACGACAAAGGGGCTTTTATAAACGTAAGTTTGTGCTTGTTCTTATTGGCTTCTTCCAAATATGGAATTTCGAAGTCTTTTGCGCTGTAGATCAATACCTTCATTATTGTTCACTAATTATGGCTTAATAAGCGTAAATCTATAAAGAACTTATTGGACATTAAATGACATTGCTCATGTGTTCATTTCATAAGTTTTTAAAAAATAAATAATCAGAATATACCATGACAAATCGTCTAATGTAGTTGATTAAGATTCTTTTTAGGACAATGATTTAATCAAGTTAAAGTTCAGGTATTAATGAATTTAAGTAATGTAAATGGACTATTAGTGGATTTAAAGCCTCTGATAACTTCATAAAAAAAGACCGTTTAAGAACGGCCTTTTTTATTTATACAGTTACAAATCTCTTTAAGAGACTGTAAGCTTTAAGGAACTTAATCTATAACTTCTACGTTAATAGCGTTTAAGCCTTTTTTACCTTCTTGTGTATTGTACTGAACTTTATCATCTTCTCTAATTTCATCGTTTAAACCAGAGTTATGTACGAAAATGTCTTCCCCTGTTTCTGATGATTTAATAAATCCAAATCCTTTAGTGTTGTCAAAAAATTTTACTGTGCCTTCTTGCATCTTTGTTTAATTTTAAATTATTAATTATTTATTACAATAAAAACTAGCCTTATTAAGATAAGCATACTAAAATATCGATAATGACACTGTAAAACAGAGCATTAAATTTAAAGTGCTATTGAAAAAGTAATTGTAAAATAAAATCGGAAAGATGAGAAATACTCGAAAAAACTAATTGTACTATATACTACCTTAAAATCTATAGGTATCTTTTATTATGATACAAAAATACGGCGATTATTTGCAACCAACTAATTTTTACTATAGTATATCATAACTATTCAAAATAGGCTTAGCAGACGCTTTAAATTGAAAGACAAATTGTAAATTACCTCATGATTCTAACATAGTATCTTCTTACTACTTCTTATGCTATTAACGGGAATGGATCCATTTCTTAATGCGTCTTAAATAACAGTGGGACTTTAGGCCACAGTTCAATGAAAGCCTAAATCTTGAGGCACTTTATGGTCATTTGTTAAATTATAAAAGGTTAATCTAAATTTCAATTTTTGCGCATTAAAAAACCTCTTGATTTCTCAAGAGGTTTGCTTTGTAGCGGGAACTGGATTCAATTCATTTCAAGCAATGAATTGGGCCAGAATATGTAACAGCCCAAAGAAAACCTTATTTGGCTTCTCAAAATTATTTTTTTTATGACCATACAAGCAAAGATGCGAGCATCTGCTTTTTGGGCATAAAAAAACCTCTTGATTTCTCAAGAGGTTTGCTTTGTAGCGGGAACTGGACTCGAACCAGTGACCTTCGGGTTATGAGCCCGACGAGCTACCTACTGCTCTATCCCGCGATTTAACTCTTAATTGATAATCTTAGCTTTTAACTTTCGGTTCATAATGCCGACCTCATCAATTAGGACTGCAAATATACAATGCTTTTTAACTTTAGCAAGTATTATTACAAAAAAAACGCTCAAAAAATGAGCGCTCTATACTTTATAATCATCAACATCTTATTCATCATCCTCTTCGTCGTCTAATGTCGCTAATGATCCTTTTAGGTTTGCACCGTCTAAATCAAAATCTACGATATTTGGTAACTGTTCTTTTAACATTGCATAATTACCCTTAAGTGCATTATTACTTAATAGTAAGGTTTTTAAATTGGTTAATTGTGCCAATTCATTTGGCAAATTACCATAAAACGCATTGTTAGATAACACCAACTCCTCTAACTGAGAAAGCTGACCTATTGAAGATGGAATTGTTCCCAAAAGACTGTTATCAAATACGCTTAAAACTTTAAGAGATTTAAGGTTTGAAATACTCGAAGGCAACTTACCCATCAATTGATTACTACTTAGAATCAAACTTTCTAAATTCTCTAAGAAACCTATCGATGTAGGTATTTCACCAAAGAAATTATTATTGTATAATTCTAGATTCTTCAACTTTTTTAGTTTTCCAATATTGCACGGAATGGCACCACTAAAATTATTTGAGAATAATTTTAGCTCTTCCAAGCTTACCATTTCTGTGATATTAGCTGGTAGTTCACCATCTAACTTATTAAAGGAGAGATCCAGGACTCTCAAGGCTGAAAGACTTGATATTTCTTTAGGTAATTTACCTTCCAGGTTGTTAAAACTTAACTCAATGGCAACAACGTTATCATTTTCGACAGTTAAACCAAACCAGGTTGATACGGGTTGCTCAATATCCCAAGAGTTGTTCCAAGAATCGCCATTTGTAGCGTTGTAAAAAGCTACCAATGCGTCTTTTTGGCTCTGGGAAACGTCGGCAAATGTAAATGCAGAAAGCAAGCAACATAGTAGTGTTAATTTAATAGTTTTCATAATAGCAGATTTCTGTGGAGGGGCACAATAACGAAACGAATATAGGTTCAATTTCTGCTAAACGCAAATTTTTTCGACGAACTACACACTTAAAAATAGTACAAGCCTGATTATCAACGTTTTATCTTTTTCTATTGCCCTATGCTTTCTGCCTGAAAATCAATGATTTGCTGATGCCGAGTTATAAGTGAAATTTGAATAGGATTGCAACAGATCTCACAATCTTCTATATAATTTTGTTGTGCTTGCGATGTATCAATTAACATGGATATCTGTTCCCAGCAATATGGACATTGAAAGAAATGCTCATCCATAACTATGCAAATTAAAAGTTTACATTTAAGAGCTCGCCGCTTAATTGAAGTACTGTTATTTCTGCTAGTTTGGCATCGTATTTAGCCTGATTCCGACTCAATTCTGCATTTAATAAATTGAGCTGCGCCTGTCTAAATTCAATGGATGAAACCTGGCCCAGTTTAAATTTTTCCTGAGTACGTTCAAAATTATTTTGTGAGGTTTTAATATTATTTTCCTGCACATTAAAAATAACCAGTTTATTTTGGTAATCGTCCCAGGCATTATTAAAATTGCGTTCAACATCTAAGATCAGTTGCTCTTGTTGCAGTTTTTGGTTTTCCAGAAATAGTTTTGAATTCTTAACCTGTGTTAAGGTTCTACCACCATCAAAAAGATTCCATGTTAAATTTAAGCCTGCCGAAACTCCAGAACTTGTATTTTGAAGCGTAAAAGCCAATGGACTATTGTTATTAGACTCGTTCCAGCCATAAGCGCCTACCAAACCTACTGTAGGCAAAAATTGGGCTTTGCTGGTTCGTATATCGTATTGACTAATGTTGATATTTCTTTGAGCTTGCAACAAGGTCACATTTCTAGCTTTTAGCTTTTGAAACAGATTTTCTTTATCTAATTGTAGTAAAAAGTTAAGCGCTGTATCGACTTGAAAATTTTCCGAATAGGCATTTCCTAAGACTACATTCAAATCGCGTTTTGTATTTTTTAATTGCTGTCTAATGTTTATTAAAGCAATGCTATCATTATTAATATCTACTTCAGCATTCAGAACTTCTAGTTTAGTATTCTGACCATAATCAAACTGATATCCCGCTCTGGTTAATCGTTCTTTTGAAATTAACAAGGTTTCTTCCAGTGCGCTGGTATTTTCCGAAAGCTGGGCAATCGTATAATAAATAGAAAACATCTGTAGCATTGTAGTTTCGATGGTTTCTCTCGCCTCTAGTTCCGAAAGTTGATATTGCTCTTTTAATCGTCTGTAATTGTAAAGGCGTCCTAAACCATCAAACAAGGTATAATTTAGATTTATAGAAGCATTATACCTACGCGTTTCTGCACCATCTGCCACTCTTGTTTCTCCATTCGCTAACTGTCCTTCAGTATTTTGAACATCAATTGAAGCACCAGCATTACCTGTTAAGGTTGGCAGATACCCTGAGTTTAATAGGCCTTGATTATTATCGGCAACTTCTACCGTATTGGTTGCTATTTTAATTCCGTAGTTATGTTCTAAGGCTAATTTAACCGCTTCCTCCTTGGATAATACCTGTTGTGCATTGGTAGCTAAAAACCCAAGGGTTACAAAACTATATAGAATGTAGGTTTTAATGCTCATCATTAATCTTTTGTTCTTTAATAGCGCGTTCAACATCTTCTTTAGAAATCTTATTACCTGAAATTAGCCAGTTTTTATTGGTCTTAAAACTATTGGTCACTGAAAGTAATAAAGGTAATATGACCAAGGTTAAGATGGTGGCAATCCCAATGCCATAGGCAATAGAAATAGCCATGGGTTTTAGGAACTGTGCCTGCCTGCTTTTTTCCAGTAATAATGGTGCAATACCAGCGATGGTAGTTATGGACGTTAAGAAAATAGCTCTGAATCGCGTTCTTCCTGCTTCGTAGAGTGCTTCATCAAATTTCATCCCAGTTTTTAAAAATGAATTGAATTTACCGATAAGCACTAAACCATCATTCACCATGATTCCGATAAGCGCAATAATACCAAGCGCCGAAAGTATGTTTATAGGAAAATCATGAAACCAGTGTCCCCAAGCCACAGCAATAAAACTGAAAGGTATTAACAGAATTAACATAAATGGCTGACTGTAGCTTCTAAAGGTGAAAGCGATAACCACATAAATTAAAAATATGACTACTGGTACGGTTGTTTCTGCAGACCTTGACAATTTTGCAGCTTCACGGTTCTGCCCTTCGTAAGACACACCAACAGTTGGGTATTTCGAAAGAATTTCTGGCATGATATTATTCTGAATATCTAAAAGTATTTCTGCGGCACTGCCATTAGGATCTTTTAAATCTGCATTAACCTGAATTTCTCGTTGACCATTTAAATGACTAATACTTTCATCCCCTCTTTTAATACTATAAGTTGCTATTTCACCAAACGGCACACGTTGTCCTGAAGGTGTAACAATTCGCATATCGTCCAGATCATTTATGGAAGCCCTATCTTCTCTATCGTATCGAACCCAGACCCTTATTTCGTCCTGTCCACGCTGAAAACGCTGCGCCTGTAATCCAAAGAAACCAGACCTAACCTGGCCCATCACTTCCCTTAAGTTTAAACCTAAGGCATATGCAGTCTCATTCAATTCTATATTAATCTCTTTGATACCTTCTGGATCTGTATCTGTAACATCGGCCAATAGCGCATTACCCTCTAAAACTTCCCGCAATTCGGTTTTAGCTTGTTTTAATTCTTCGGTATTATTTCCAAGTAATGATATTGATACAGGCGAGCCACCAAAGTTACCACCAGAACCAAATGTTAGACGTTCCACACCATATACATTACCAACTTGTTCCCTAATGGCATTTGTAATTTCTGGTGAACCGAAATCGCGTTCTTCACCAGGCAAGAGATTTACATTGATACTTGCTTTATTGTTTCCTGGTCCAACACGTTTTATAATATTCTCTACGACTTGCTTATTACCAGATTGTTTTTTTGAAAATTCTTCGTTCACTCTCCATGCGGCATCCTCAACTAAGGTTATTATGGAATCCGTTATTTTTGGATTCGTGCCCTCTGGCATTAACAAATCTATACTTACCCTATCACTGGCAATGCTTGGAAAAAAGGATGTTCTTATTATACCTCCCATATTTGCACCAATGGTTAAGATCATAACGGCAAGCAAAATTGAAAACGTTATAAATCGCTGCTTCAATGCAAAGCGCAAGACCGGACTATAAAGATTATCACGACAATACGCCATAAACCTATCGCCATATTCATTTATCTTACGCAGTTTTAAAAAAGCTTTTGCCAAGCCCTTTTTATTTTGCTTTTCAGTTTCAGACATTTTTACCAAAGCCTTAGAATGTGCAATATGTGCTGGTAAAATAATTAAGGCTTCCACTAAAGAAATTACCAAGGTTAAAATAACGATTACCGAAACTTCACTGAAGAAATCACCTATTCTTCCCTCTAAAAACAAAAATGTCGAGAATGCTAAGACTGTTGTTATTATAGCTGAAAGAATCGCTGGCATCACCTCCATTGTGCCATCAATTGCCGCTTGTATTCTGGGCTTACCTTGCTCGTAATGTTGGTATATGTTTTCTGCAATGACAATGCCATCATCTACCAAAATTCCGATTACGATAATCATACCAAAAAGAGAAAGCACGTTTATAGTCACTCCAAATTGTGCTGCAAAGACGAACATTCCCAAAAATGCGACGGGCAAACCAAATGCTACCCAAAACGCTAATCTTGTATTTAAGAAAATAGACAAAAATAGGAGTACTAATAGTATTCCCATTGCGCCATTCTCTAAAAGCAATTGCGTTCTCTGGCTCAGCCGAATCGATGAATCGCTAACCACATTAATGGTAATACCAGAATACTTCTGGTTAAACTCTTCTATATAGGCATTTACTTTATCTGCTGTAGACACAAGGTCTTCGCTATTGGTATTTGTAATTTCTACGTTTACGGCAACATTGCCATTAAAATAAGAAGCATTAGGTGTTTCTGAAAATCGATCTCTTACTGACGCTACATCTTGTAATCTAACAATTGTACCATCATCTTGAGCTCTTACCGGAAGATTATTTAGTTCGTCTCCGTAGTAAGACCGATTATTAGCGCGTATAAGGTAATCTTCGGAATCTGTTTTTATGTTTCCTCCAGTAGTTAAAATATTTGCCTGGGAAACAGCATTTGCAACTTCAGCGAAGGTGAGATTATAGGCCAGTAAATCATTTTCGCGAACTGCGATTTCAATTTCTTCTTCGGGATAACCCGATATGCTAATTTGCGAAATGCCCTCCATAGCACGAAGGTCATTCTCGATATTTCGGCCAATTTGTTTTAAAGCTGTGAGTTCTATTTGCTCACCGCTAATTGCAAAGTCGATGGTTTGTCTTATTCGCTCCTGTTTGGCAACAACCAAAGGCTCCATTCCCGTCGGGAAATTAGGAACACGATCTACCGCATTTTTAACCTCGGCAAGCATATCATCTATATCCTCATCACTTTCAATTTCTACAGTTATACTTCCACCATTTTCACGCGAAGTAGATGTGACACGTTCTACACCTATTAAACCTTTTAAGTTATCTTCAATTTTAAGGACAACACCTTCTTCAATTTCTTGTGGTGCGGCACCTGGATAAGCAATATTGATGGAAATTATTTCAGCTTCTTGAAGCGGAAAAAATGACGACTGAAGTCTAAACATTCCTAATACTCCGAAGATGAGGAATGCAATGAGTATGACGTTTACTGCAACATCGTACTTAATGAAATAAGCAATGACCTTTCTCATGTTATTCGGCAGTTTGTTTTGCTACAGATGAATTTGATTCTTGATTGACCTTAACCAACATACCAGCATAGGCTCCAGGAATTGATCTTGACAATATAATCGTCTGATCAGGTACACCTTTAATAACAACTTCCTTAGGCGAAAAATAAACAGGTTCTACTTTAATTATATCCAGAATACTATCCTTTAGTATGAAGATCTCAGATTCGTCAACCAACAGTTTACGAGAAATTTTTATAGCATCAGGAATCTCCTTAGCATCTAATTGTGCTTCGAGATACATACCTTCTTTTAAATCTTCCCCACGTACTTCAACAAAAACCGTAACTGTTTGTGTTGCTTGGTCTATTCTACCATTTATTCGAGTTACTGTTCCTGTATAGTTAGATTGTTTATTTAAGGTGTTTAAAGTTACTTTTTCGCCAATTTGCAGTAGATCACTAAATGTTTTACTGATGGCTAGCTCAAGTTCAAAAACCGAGGTATCTATAAATTCGCCCAGTTTCTGACCCGATCTTACCAAAGTACCCTCATTAACCAAGGACTCTGTAAGAATCCCATTATATGGTGCGTAGATTCTATATTTAGCTAAGCGCTGTTCGAGATTTTTTACATTGTAATAAGCAGACTGTACGCCACGACCCGTAATAAAATAATTTACCTTTTCATCTTTAGTATCTGGCAAGGGAGCTACACTTTTATCCATATCAAAGTTTTTTAGATATGTGTTCCAAACCGGGAAGGCATCTGGATAATCCAATCTTAAATCTGGCATTAATGAGGTAATAAGATTGTACAGATCACTCTTTGCAGATTGCACAGTTGCGTAATATTCGCTAGAATTAATTTTAATAAGAAGTTGCCCTTTTCTGTAAGGCTGACCAGCTTTAAAGTCTTGTGAACTATTTTCAAAAACACCTTGCACTTCTGAGTAAAGTTCTAGTCGATTTTTTGCCACAAGGTTACCGTTGGCAGGAATTGTAATAGGTACCGTTGTATTTAGAACTGTATCTACAAAAACAGTTTTAACAACTTTGGCAACTTTTGGCTTTACCTTAGTATTACTTTCTACAATAAAATATGCACCAACAGATGCTAAAACAATTATTAAAGCGCCTATTATAAATAGCAGTAACTTTCTCATTAACAATGATTTGATGGTTAGTTGCAATTTGAAAATTTAGAATCTGCAAATTGATAAACCACAAAAATATTCAATTGCTAATGGGAAGCAGTTAAAAAAAACATAAAAGGAAGTGCCTTTAAGACAATTCCTCCAACTGAAATTGAACAGTTTCCCAATCTTCCATTAATTTCTCTAAAGATTTTTTCTTCTTTTGGTAGGCGTCAAAGAATTGTGGATTGGCAGCTGTTTCATCATAATTGGTGGCCAATTCAATATCATCTTTTTTAATATCCTTTTCCAGTTGCCCAATTTTAGATTCGATATTACTCAATTTATTATTGAGAGATTTTAATTTCTTTTGATCCTGATAGTTCTGTTTATTTGTTTCTTTTGGCTTTTCAGCAACAACCGTTCTTTTTTCAGCTTCTCTTAAATTTTCAAGATTTCGCTGTTCCAAATAAAAGTCGATATCCCCTAAATATTCTTTAATATTTTGATCTTTAAATTCGTAAACAGTATCCGTTAAGCCTTGAAGAAAGTCTCTATCGTGAGATACTAATATTAAAGTACCTTCAAACCTCTTCAATGCCTCTTTTAGAACATTTTTAGATTTTATATCTAAATGGTTTGTAGGCTCATCCATTATTAACACATTTAAAGGCTGCAATAATAATTTAGCTAAGGCCAAGCGGTTACGCTCACCACCCGAAAGGACCTTAACATACTTTTCTACCTCATCACCTCTAAACAAAAAGGACCCTAAAATATCCCTAACTTTACTTCGGTTAGTTTCATTAGCAGCATCGATCATAGTATCTAACACGGTTTTATTTCCATCTAAATACTCGGCCTGATTCTGGGCGAAATAACCAATCTGAACATTATGACCTAGCTCTAAATGACCTTCGTGCTCAATCTCGCCAACGATGATCTTGGCTAAGGTAGACTTACCCTGACCATTTTGCCCGACAAATGCTGTTTTAATATCCCTATCGATAGATAGGTTAACATTTTGGAGCACCTGTAAATCACCATAACTTTTCGATACATTTTTAACTTTCACCACTACTTTCCCTGGTGTCACAGAAACCGGAAAATTAAGTGACATTACACTATTATCGTCTTCATCGACTTCGATCCTATCGATCTTATCCAGCTTTTTAATAAGGGATTGGGCCATCGTGGCTTTAGAGGCTTTTGCTCTAAACTTTTCGATAAGCTTTTCAGTCTGTTGTATTTGTTTTTCCTGATTTTTTTGCGCTGCTAGCTGCTGCGTTTTCATTTCTTTACGTAACTCTAAAAACTGAGTATACGGTTTATTATAATCGTAAATTCGACCTAAAGAGATCTCGATAGTACGGTTCGTGACATTATCTAAAAACATTTTATCGTGAGAAACTATTACCACGGCACCAGCGTAATTTTTTAAAAATCCTTCTAACCATATAATAGACTCAATATCTAAGTGGTTGGTTGGCTCATCTAATAGTAGTAAATCGTTATTTTGAAGTAGCAGTTTTGCCAATTCGATCCGCATTCTCCATCCTCCAGAAAAAGTATCTGTTAGTTTATCAAAATCCTCACGCTTAAATCCTAATCCCTGAAGGATTTTCTCGGTTTCACCCTGGTAATTATAGCCTCCTAATATCTCGTATTGGTGCTGTACATCATTTAAATCGATCATAAGCTGACTATACGAATCACTTTCATAATCTGTACGCTCTGCTAATTGCGTATTAATTACTTCCAGCTTTGCTTCGAGTTGCTTAATGTCTTTAAATGCTTCATAAGATTCTTCCAGAACGGTCTTACCAAAATCGAAATCAATATCCTGTTTTAAAAACCCGATTCTTAAGTCTTTATCAGCTGCGATTTGACCTGTATCTGGTTCTTGTTCTTTTGACAAAATTTTTAGGAGGGTAGATTTACCTGCACCATTTTTTCCAATTAAGCCAATCCGGTCTCCAAGACCTAGCTTAAAAGTAATTTCTTCAAAAAGATACTCGCCTTGAAATGATATGGATAGATTGTGGATATTTAGCATAAGTTTTTTGAATAATACAATTAGCACAATTGTGATAATTGTTACACTATAAGAATTGATATAGCCTTATCTTTATAGTGTCTTAAAAAATGCAAAAGTAAAGGTTTTAGTTATGATAAGAAAAGGAATGAAACTTTATAGTATTCTTTTTGGAGTATGTCCAAAATGCCACCAAGAGTCTATGTATGTTGAGAAAAACCCATACAAGCTAACAGATACTTTAAAAATGCATGAGCGCTGCTCTCACTGTAACACTAAATACCAGATGGAACCTTCCTTCTTTTATGGCTCCATGTATGTAAGTTACGGAATTGGTGTTGCGTTCGCTGTAGCCGCTTTTGTAATCAGCTATTTACTATTTCAAACCTCCTTAGTTGTAGCATTTTTAGCTATTGTTTTTACACTAATTGCATTTATGCCAGTTATAATGCGATTATCTCGTAATATTTGGATTAACCTCTTTATGAATTACGATAAAAGCGTAACGACAAAAGCCTCTCGCAAATAACTTAAAATCGATTGACGCTAATTTCTGAGTCGAGCGCTACATTATTTTCAATGTGCTGATACAGATGATGTGAAACATAAGGCGCAATCATAACCCCTCTCGTACCTAAACCATTTAAAACATATAAATTTTTATAGTCCGGATGACCACCCACAATTGGCCGTCTATCCTTAACGGTAGGTCTAACACCTGCGACGTGTTTTACAATGTCAAAATCACATGTAATAAATGACTTTAATTTTGTTATTAATTCTTCTTTAGCACTCCTCGTTGGGGTGTTGGATTTATCCTCATTATTATAGGTTGACCCTATGGTGTATAAATCGTTACCAATAGGGATAACAAATACCGAAGATTTTATAGCATAATTAATTTTGAGATCAGGTGCTTTTATGGTTAAGATCTCACCTTTTGTACCTGTAAGCGGAATGTGATCAAAGTAAGGGTTTGTTTTTACACCAAATCCTTCGGCAAAAACAACTTTTTGTGTCTTAAAGTTCTTATACGCTAGGTTGTCTGAGTCCATCTTTAAGTTATTATGTACAAAAGTAGATTCTTCCAACCAGCCCTTATTTTTTAAAAATGAACGATAATTTAAAATTAATGTCTCTGTATCTATCCTACCAGCATGCAGGACCTCTCCAAAGCCAAATGGCGCATCGATTACTCGATTGTCGTTTGTCACAAGATGTGTTGAAAGAAATGGCTCTAATCCTGGTTTATCGCTAGCATTAAACCATTTGTTCTGTTCTGCAACAGATGTAAATCGCCTTAATATCCGAAGTTTATAATCTACTTTTATCTTAAGTTCTTCTTCTATCTTTTGGTATAATGGAATTGCTAATTCTAATTGGGCTTTAGCCTTCCAAACTTCAGAAAATCGTTTTAAAATCACTGGATTATATAATCCTGCAGCAACTACCGAAGACTTTTGTGAGCCATCATCGAATACAACAAATGATTTTTGGTTAGCCCTTAATTCTTCACAAAATGCAATACTTGCAAGGCCGCAACCCACTATAATATAATCGACGTCTTTCATTAGCGCAAAAGTAAATAAATGATTGTAATAAAAAACGCCCACTTATAAAGTGAGCGTCATATTTTGATTTGATGAAGTTAACTAGTAACTCCACATATCTTGTTCAAAGTCTCTAATCTTGTCTTTGATTCGTTCAGATTCTAATAACTGCATTAAAGCATTTTCTGCAACATACTCTTTGACTTCTCTATCGCCATAAACATTCTCCTCCTTGTAGATAATACCACTAAAACGGCGACTGTTTAATAAATGATCGAATGAAATCGGTACAGCACTATTACTGTTATTAAATGATTTGGCTTCGTGTAAAATATCTCTTACTTCCGGATAGAAAATCCAAAACATTGGGATAGGCTCACTATTCTCATTGTCTTCCTCATCGATAAAATTAACATCTGGTGCAGCAGGAGCAATACCTAAAATACGGTATTTTAACTCGCCCTGTCTTTTATCAAAGTACCACAGGCCTTTAATTAAATATGAATTTATATCTGCAGGTTCAATGTTTCTTTCTATGATATACTCCTCTGGAATTTCGTCTTCGCCCACATTATTTTCATTCATATAGCGAATACCAGCATCAGTAATTCTTCTCATAGACAAAGAAGCTTCTAAATCTTTTAATGTACGTTCTTCTGTAAAATAAGAATCTGCATACACTTTAGGGATCATTCCACTTTGCATATTTTCTGTTAAGACCTGGTAAAGCGATTTTCTGTCGTCGCCTAAATTACCTTCTACCGGAAAATATAATGGAAAATTGACACGCTCATCTAAAACTACTTTCTCCCAAGTCATCTTAGAAAATAAGATATCTCTATCTCCGACATAACCATATTCTAACGGTTTATCATTATCTAGAAGTAATTCTGCCTCTGTTTTCATACCAATCTCCTCTGGGATTTGGGCATTGAGGATATTAGCCTGTGCAAACATAGAATTGGTTGCAAGCAGTGCTAATCCGATATATAAAAAGCTTTTAATTTTCATCTTATTTATTATTAATAATTTGGGTATCTATAATAAGTAACGTTTCGATCCTTTATAAATTATAAGTAGCTTAGTTACTTGTTACTTCTACAATTACTGGAGATACATTCTGTAATCTATATTTAGAATTACCCTGAATCTTAGCACTAATATCAAATATTGTGATATTATCTCCTCTACGTGCTTTACTGATAGCAGATTTAGCCTGTGCATTCATCTTAGTACCTGCAACGTTAACAGTTGGTTGACCTGGTACTTTTATCTTAAATGATGTCACCTGAATAGGTAGATCGAATACAAAATCGTCTAGTTTAGCACTAACAGTACCAATCTCAACATTTCGTTTTGGTAATTTAACCACACCTGTTTGTCCAGCAATTACACCTGTTGGTGCAGGAATATCTTTAATTCTGAACGTTTTGCTATCACTGACTTTTTTACCATCATCTAACGTTGCAGTAACATTGATCGTCATTTCCTTACCAGAACCAGCCTTAACAACATACTTACCTTGTCCAGAAGCTCTAGATAAACCAGGACCTGAAGCAGACACTTTATTATCTGGCACACCTGCAAAAGAAATAGTCATCGGGTTATCAACACCACGATATACTACATTCATTTTATCAGCTGATATTGTCGCTGAATTTGGTCTAGGAACCACCACGTAGTTTCCTACGATAGGAATTTCCAGAGGCTTTCCGTCTTCTAGAAATGTAAATGTTCCATTGATTTTTTGCTCTCCCACATTACCAACATTAAAATCAAGTTTTGCAGCACCTGTAGAATCAATTGCCTCAGAAATGTTAATTTCCTGACCTTGTACGGTTAATTTAGTTGGCGTTACATTCGCATATTTTCCTAGCACAACTTTACCTTGAAATTTCTCTCCTGCGAAAAATGCAGATTTATCAGCTAAAACTATAGCTTGGTATTTCTTTAATGAAACTGCTTCATCAAGCGTGTTCCCTAAAAACAAATTAAACAAGTTGGCCTCTGTAACCATAACATCGTTTTGCATAGCGGTTAACTTTGTGTAAGATGCTATAGCTGGGAATCCCTGGAAATGATAGTTTAACCAATCGATTTCCTTACCAATTTTTTTGTTTTCTACTTTATCTAAGCTAAATCGATCTTCTAATCTTTCGATCGCTTTTTGATACTTTACGTCACTACCTAAAATTTCTTTAATCTCTTCTTTATAAGATTTGATTCTAGCCACGACCTCATCACCTTTTTTGGTGTAACGATCTCCGGTAAACCACATTTCATCAAGAATATCAGTTTTGTCCATTGCTTCAAAAGGTAAAGTACCTGTTTCTTCGTCAATAGTATAGCCACCTTCTCTTAACAAATCTTGCTTTAAAGATTCAATATACTTGTAAAATTTATCAGATACAGCACTTACCTGAGCAGCTTTGTTTGCCGGAACTCTGAATTCTGCTGGTTTTTCTTCAGCTTTAGTTGCTAAGTTAGCAAGTAAGGCATCGTTTTTCTCGTCAGCTACAATATTTGAAGCTGAAAACTTCGCTTCCATTAATCCGAAAGCCGATAGTACTTCTTTTGACATATTCATCGCCATCATAGCAATAAATACCAAGTACATTAAGTTAATCATTTTCTGCCTTGCAGATGCTTTTCCTCCTGCCATTGTAATTAGTTTTTAAATTATTAATTAATTTGATTATAAATAAAAACCAATTAGTTTTTGTTCATTGCAGAAAGCATACCTCCATAAACACCATTTAATGATGAAAGATTAGATGCTAATGATTGCATTTGCTCTTTTAACTTAGTTGCGTTTTCAACTGCTTCTTCGTTAATTGCTGCCTGACGGTTAGCACTCTCCATTTGCACCTTATACAAACTATTTAATGACTCCATCTGCGCAGCAGCTAAAGACATTTCTTCGCTATACTTCTTTTGAGCATTCATAGACTCTACCGTTGGGTTTAAGTTTTTGGCAGCACCTTCAAAATTTTTAATGCTATCACCTAAACTCGCCATTAACTCTCCATCAATTTTAGCATCCTTTAATAAGTTGTCTA
The DNA here is from genome assembly GCA_013002225.1 of Winogradskyella sp. Lineage (GTDB taxonomy): Bacteria > Bacteroidota > Bacteroidia > Flavobacteriales > Flavobacteriaceae > Winogradskyella. The sequence continues at coordinate 8,761 of JABDKL010000102.1, read as the reverse complement.
ATTTTTTTGATAATAAGCCTTCAGCATCCTGAGGTGCTTCTTTTTTCTTTTTACCACCGATAGTTTGTCCTCCCGCTAATTCCGGGTAAACCAAAGACCAGTCTAATTCGCTTTGTTGTTTTTCGAAAGCAGAGTATGTAAATACTAATGCTTCTACAATCATACCTAGGGTTAAGATTTCAGAACCGTAAGGCCAGTGTTGTATCTTAAATAATGCTCCTACGATTACGATTGCCGCTCCTAATCCGTAGATCATATTTGTTAACGTAAGTTTACCTTTTTGTGCCATAATTTGTTTAGTTTAAGTTTGAGTTTAAGTTAAATAATTAACTTAAGCAGGTTAATTTAATTTGGGTTTATTGATATTAATTTTTTTTTAATTTGTTGCTGCATTATTGGTTACTTCAGTACCCATATAATCCTGTACAGTTCTAAATCCGATATAACTTCTCGCTGAATCTGCATATTCGTAGTCTCTCGAACTTACCTGTAAGAAATAAGCAACATCTTTCCAAGAACCACCTCTTACCACTTTACGTGCATTGCGTGGATCGTTTACATTAGGATTAATAGTTGATGCAAACTCATAGGATGCTGGGTCGTATGATGCATTAACCCACTCGGCAACATTTCCTGCCATGTTATATAGGTTAAAATCATTAGGATCGTAAGAATCTGCTTCCACAGTATATAATGCCTGGTCTGCCGCATAATCACCTCTTAATGGTTTAAAGTTTGCCATAAAACAACCTCTATCATTTTTAGTGTACGGTCCACCCCAAGGGTAATCTCCACCTTGCAGTCCACCACGTGCTGCATACTCCCATTCTGCTTCAGAAGGTAATCTGTAAACATTAATAGGTTGCTTGCCTCTACTTTTTTGATAGCCATTATGAAGAATTGTTCTCCATTGACAGAAAGCCTGGGCTTGTTTCCAAGACACACCTACTACAGGATAATCTCCGTAAGCATCATGCCAAAAATAATCGTTATGCATTGGCTCATTGTATGAGTATGCGAAATCACGGATCCATGCAGTTGTATCTGGATAAATCTCTACTTCTTCTTTTATTAAAACATCTGAACGTTTAAGACTTCTGTCTTTAGCCGCTTTCTGAATGTCCATGTACGTATATTGAAACTTAAATTGTTTTACATCCCAAGTACGTTGGCCATTATAAGATTCTTCTAATGGCAAATACATACCATCCATAACCTCGGCATAAAGCTCATCTGGATAATCGTCAGTATCAAAATAAAGCTCAACTTCGTTATTGATTTTTCTTTGCTCATCACCATAGGTGTTTAACATATAACTTTCATAAGCGTTTAAATCGTCCGGATTAGAATCTTTATAAGCAAACTCACCTATATCTCCATTACCAGGTGTCTTACCTTCCAAATCGGCCATCTCTGCCAATTTCAACCTGAGTATAGAATCTCTTACCCATTCTACATATTGACGATACTCACTATTAGTGATTTCGGTTTCGTCCATATAAAATGCTCTTACTGTTGCCGTCTTGGTTGGCGCATCCTGTACACCAGCAATATCGTCACCAGATTTACCCATTATAAAAGCTCCACCAGGAACTAACGTCATACCATAAGGTTTCTCTGGGTGCCATTTTTTACCTTTAACACCTACTAATTGTCCTCGGTCTCCAGAATTACAACTGGCAACCAAAACTAATACAGTGGTTAGTAAAATAAACTTTTTAATATTCATAGTAACTCGAGGTTAAATTTAGTCGTACTTAATTTCAAGGTGGTAAACATATTTATATATTTTCTAAAAAACAACTTTTTTCTATTTTTTTTTGCATTTCGTCCTAAAAAAATGCATTTTATCGATGAACCGTATGCAGATTATCGATAAAATGTGTATTTTAAAAGCTGTTCTTTCTATAGGCTTTATACCACCTTTCAGGGATTTCTCCCTGAGTTGCCTGCACGTAATCGGCATGCATGCATGGTAATAACGTATGCTTTTTTAATTTATTATTGACGTTTGGTAAAAATGGAATTTCGATCCACCATCGGCTAGTTTTTAGACTTTTATAGAAAATTAGTTCGTCATCCTCAACTAGAACATTGTATTTCTGAACGTATTTCTCATTGGTAAAATCATCATCCTTAACACGACAATTTACACCTTCTACAAAATACCAGATCATTTGTGCAATAAGCATGGAAGTGGCGCTATCGTTCTTGGAGTTGTGGTATTCGTATATTCCGAAGGTATTTACTTTGTTACTAATACCAGCATACCTACTAATAGCACATATTTCTTTTCCTGAGAATCCGTTTGGTGAGTATTTTTGATTATCACTTACCTCTGAAGCCTTTACAGATTTTAAATCTATAGACACTATATCTGCATCTCTCAATAATGGTTCTACCATACTGATATTGGCGGATACCTCTCCTAATCGGTACGCTTCAAAATACAGTTTTTCGATAAGATCTATTTCTTCTTGAGAATTGAAATACGTCTGATACCCAATAGTAGTATAGTTAAATAGGTTATAAGGCTCTTCTACAATAACTTTACCTATATAACTGTTATTTTTTATCGGAAGATTAGCATCACCCAGGTCAAAATTTGAATCAACGTTAACAATATTGACCATTGGAAGTAAATTATCGAATGCGCGATAATTGGCATATGTCAAATCCTGACTTCCACCTAAAATAACTGGTGTAATCTTCTTTTCTATTAAAACATTAATAGCTGTTCTAATGGCAAAATAGGTATCTTCTACGGTTTCGCCAGGCTCAATATCACCAAGGTCTGCTATTGTAGTATACCAATTGCCAGGAAATAATGTATAGAGTGTTTTTCGGATAGCGTCGAAATTTAGTGCAGTTCCAAAATAGTTTACATCATTCCTGTTCTCCTGAACTCCGATAATCGCAATTTGAACGTCGTCTAAATCTGGGATTCCATTTTGTCTGGAGTGCATCTTAATTTTTTTGCCCAGTGCTTGTTCTGCTATAAGTTCATTATGAGCTAAGACAGCATCAGAAACAGGCGTTAAAAAATTAAAATTCATGAATTATTTCTTTTTAGAAGTCGTTTTTTTCTTAGTAGATTTTTTTCGTGTTTTCTTTTTGGGAGCATTTTTCTCTAAAATAGCCTTTGCCTCCTCTAAAGTCATATCACTTACATCTACAGTTTTGGCTAATTCTACTTTCTGTTTACCTTTTATTACATTATGCCTTCCCCATCTTGCTTTTTCTACACGTATACCTTCTTCCTCCCAAACATGAATAAGTTTGTCCTTTTCTTTCTGTATTTTATCCTCAATCAAAGTTACAATGTCTTCTTCAGATAAATTATCCCAGTCGTACTTTTTATTCACATTTATAAACAAATTGTTCCATTTTATAAATGGTCCAAAGCGCCCTTTACCTTTTGTAACCTCTAAGTCTTGGTACATATATATAGGAGCATCTGCTTTTTCTTTTTCCTTAATATAGACTATAGCTTCATCCAGCTCTACACTTAGAGGGTCTACACCTTTAGGAAGTGATACGAATTTCTTACCAAAACGCACATAAGGTCCAAAACGGCCATTGTTAACTTCTACTTCATCATCATTATAATGTCCTAAAGCCTTAGGTAATTTAAAAAGGTCCATGGCCTCCTCAAACGTAATGGAATTTAATTGTTGGTCTGGGGACAGACTTGCAAACTTGGGCTTTTCTTCTTCATCTACGGTGCCAATTTGCACCATAGGTCCAAATTTACCAAGTCTAACGCTTACTTGTCGTCCCGTCTTAGGGTCCTCTCCTAAGATTCGCTCTCCAGATTCTCGTTCGGCATTTTCCTGAACGTCCTCAACTTGAGGATGAAAACCTTTATAAAAGTCTTTCATCATAGCACGCCAATCTTCTTTACCTTCAGCGATATCATCAAAACTCTCCTCTACTCTTGCGGTAAAATTATAATCCAGAATACTTTCAAAATGGTTGACTAAAAAATCAGTAACGATCATACCAACATCTGTGGGTACTAATTTTCCTTTATTAGAACCTACCTTTTCGGTAAGGTCTTTGTCGGACACTTCTCCCTTTTCTAACTTTAACTGCTTGTACTTACGCTCATCGCCTTCGTGCGCTCCTTTTTCTACATAGTTTCTATTTTGAATAGTAGAAATAGTTGGCGCATATGTAGAAGGTCGTCCTATTCCTAATTCCTCAAGCTTCTTAACTAAGGACGCTTCCGTGTATCGCGAAGGTGGTCTCGTAAATCGTTGGGTTGCTGTAATATATTTGTTATGCAGTTGTTCACCTACCTTTAGATCTGGCAAAATGCCTTCCTGTTCGGCGTCTTCATCGTCAGTTCCCTCTAAATACACTTTTAAGAAACCGTCGAATGTGATGATTTCACCATTTGCAGTAAATTGTTCTTTTACAGCATTAATAGCATTAATTTTTATTTTAAGATTGGTGCGTTCTAATTTCGCATCACTCATCTGTGAAGCAATGGCACGTTTCCATATTAAATCGTAAAGTCTCGACTGGTCCCGCTCAACATCAACACTATGGTTAGAAAAATCTGTTGGCCTAATGGCTTCGTGTGCCTCCTGCGCACCTTTAGACTTACCTTTATAATTTGTGGGCTTGCTATATTCTGATCCGTATGCAGAGATAATTTCATTTTCTGCTCCCTTTTTGGCTTCATCTGATAGATTAACACTATCGGTTCTCATATAAGTTATAAGACCTGCCTCATACAATCGTTGAGCGCTACGCATAGTCCTGCTTACAGAAAATCCTAATTTACGCGATGCTTCCTGTTGCAATGTAGAGGTTGTAAATGGTGCTGCAGCAGATTTTTTAGCCGGCTTTTTTTGAAGATCTGCAACTTGATAAGTTGCTTCTAAATTATCATTTAGAAATTTTAAGGCCTGCTTTTCTGAACTAAAATTCTTTGGTAGTTTGGCCTTAAACGAATTACCGTCTTCCGTCGTAAATTCGGCATCTATTCTATAAGAAGCCTCAGCCGTAAACTCCTGGACTTCGCGTTCACGTTCAACAATTAAGCGAACAGAAACAGATTGCACACGACCGGCCGATAATCCTCCCTTTACTTTTCTCCATAATACAGGTGATAGTTCGTAACCCACAATACGGTCTAAAACACGTCTCGCCTGTTGCGCATCTACCAGATTATAATCGATACTACGGGGATTTTCTATTGCTTTATTTATTGCACTTTTCGTTATCTCGTGAAATACAATACGTTTCGTTTTGTCTTTATCTAAATCTAGTGTTTCTGCTAAGTGCCAAGCAATTGCTTCTCCTTCACGATCCTCATCACTTGCTAACCAAACAATGTCTGCTTTTTTTGCTAGATCTTTTAACTTTTTAACGACGTCTTTTTTATCCTTAGAAACTTGATATTTAGGCATAAAATCCCCTTCTACATCTACACCAAGTTCTTTGGAAGGCAAGTCTGCAATATGCCCAAAACTCGATTCTACCTTATAATCTTTACCTAAAAATTTCTCTATAGTTTTAGCCTTTGCAGGTGACTCAACTATCACTAGATTCTTTGACATTCTTTATTTTTTTGAAGGTACAAATGTATATGAAAATTAAGATACAATCCTAATTTGGTCTGAAATAGCATACATTTTATCGTATAAAAATGACATTCCTAAATACTAAAGCCTTACAATTTGTAAGGCTTTATTCCTTCATTTTAAACTAAATGAATTAATAGGAATATAATAGACTTTCAGGAAAATTTTCGATGTTTAGAACAAGTTCATCCGTTTCTGCAACCCTTAAAGGTGTTAGATCAAAGGACCTCACTTTGGAAATAACAGCCAAACAACTTTCATTGTTTATAAATTGAAATTTTAAAAAGCGTTGAGACGGAACGGATTCTGCAACATTTCCAGAATCTATTACATGCATCTCCCAGGTACTACCATCGCAACCACTTGCTGAAATATTTATAAAAAGACAATCCGCTTCAATGTAGGCTTCATTTAAACTATAATTACCTGATTCTGCATTAGTATACGCCTCGTTATCAATTAATACCTCAAAATCACAAATCGACGATAAAATATCATCCTCATCACATTGTGTACTTAATAGTGTGAGTGCACATATAAATACAGCAAAACACCTATGGGGTTTCATTATATATTATTACTTAATGTTTATTATAAAGGTAACACAGTTTCTTTTATAATTGTACTTTATACAACCTCAATTGCTTCATTTTGATCGGAACCAACAACGTCCTTATAAATAAAATAAGCAGGTAAGTAACTAAATGACGTGGTAACATAAATACCAACAAAGCACATTAGCATACCGACTAATCCAGCCAAAATACCGCTTACGAAGAATAAGCCAAACGATAGTGCCCATTTTTTATTTCCTAAATCGAAACTTAATTTTATAATTTCAGAGGCAGATTTTTCTGGATTAAAGGCATATATAACAAAAATATACATCAAAGGCACAATGGCATATATAATCGGTAGTACACAGAGTAATGTTGCGATAAAAGCAATCCCCAAATAGGCTAAACCAAGGGTTATTGTTTTTGATAGGTATGGTTTTTTAAAGAAATAAAAATAATCTTCATTGCCCATTTGGTTTAAATCTTTTAACCGGCAAATTCTATAAAATGCTGCTTTAAGTCCCATACCGATAGCACTCATAGCAGCAATAGCAACTAAATAAATAATGAATAAGATAGTCATAACCACTGGGCTTACGTCTGGTTGTACATAAGAGTCGTAAGAACTGTAAGAGTCATAGCTGCTTGAATAGGCATCCATAAATCCAGCAAAAAACATGGGAATGTATATAAGCATCAAAACGGGTACTGCTAAAACCATATTAAGTAAAACGGTAATTAATCCCTGGACCCAGACTTTTTTAAATAGTTCGATAGATTGATTAAAAATAGTTCCAAAATCTAAATGTTTAGCATTAGCAATTCGTTGCTTAATTTCTGTAGAATTCATCTTATATGATAATTGGTTAGATTATCAAAAAAAGGATAATTTTTTTAGAAATTCAAATAAATAATACAACTGCCAATCTGTCACAATACCTAAAATAGTTATATCTTTGCACTCTTATTGAGATTATTGATGCACATGGAAAAGACCATAGACGAGAAAAAACAAGGCGAAGCCCTTATTTTAGATAAAAAGGAAGGCAATTCTAAGAAACTCTTTATAGAGAGTTATGGTTGCCAGATGAATTTTAGTGATAGTGAAATTGTTGCTTCAATTTTATCAGAACAAGGATTTGACACTACCCAATCCCTTGAAGATGCGGATTTGGTGTTAGTTAACACCTGCTCTATACGTGATAAAGCAGAACAAACCGTTAGAAAACGATTGGAAAAATACAATGCTGTAAAAGCCATTAATCCAAATATGAAGGTGGGTGTACTTGGTTGTATGGCTGAGCGCTTAAAAAGTAAATTTTTAGAGGAAGAAAAAATTGTAGATCTCGTTGTTGGACCTGACGCTTACAAAGACTTACCTAATTTATTAGCTGAAGTTAACGAAGGAAGAGATGCTATAAACGTTATTCTTTCTAAAGAAGAAACCTATGGAGATATTGCACCTGTAAGACTTAATAGTAATGGTGTTACAGCTTTTGTTTCTATAACACGTGGCTGTGACAATATGTGTACGTTTTGTGTGGTACCATTCACACGAGGTAGAGAACGTAGTCGAGATCCTCAATCTATTATAGAAGAAGTAAACGATCTCTGGTCTAAAGGCTTTAAAGAAGTAACCCTTTTAGGTCAAAACGTAGACAGTTATTTGTGGTATGGTGGCGGATTGAAAAAGGATTTTGTAAAAGCATCTGAACTGCAAAAAGCAACAGCTGTAGATTTTTCAAAATTACTCGAATTATGCGCTAAAGCACAACCTAAAATGCGCTTTAGATTTAGTACATCTAACCCTCAGGACATGACTTTAGATGTTATTAGAACGATGGCAAAGTTCGATAATATTTGTAATTATATTCACTTGCCTGTACAAAGTGGAAGCAATCGTATCTTAAAGGCCATGAATCGCTTACACACGCGCGAAGAGTATTTTGAATTAATTGATAATATTAAACGATTAATCCCGGACTGTGCAATTTCGCAGGATATGATTTCTGGCTTTCCAACAGAAACTGAAGAAGACCATCAGGATACTTTATCATTAATGGAGTATGTAAAATATGATTTTGGATTTATGTTTGCCTACTCTGAACGACCAGGTACAATGGCAGCCAGAAAATTAGAAGACGACATCCCTGAAGACATTAAAAAAAGACGTCTAAATGAAATTATACAATTACAACAAAAACATAGTTTACTAAGAACACAAGAGCACCTCGGTAAGACAGAAGAAGTTCTTATCGAAAAAGAATCAAAACGATCTGACGCTCATTGGTCAGGTAGAAATAGCCAAAACACCGTTGTTGTTTTTCCTAAGGAACACTATAAAATTGGGGAGTTTGTTAATGTAAAAATTAATGATTGTACCAGCGCTACATTAATTGGGGAAGCGGTAGGCTATTCAGAAAATAATTAACACTAACCAGCAATCAATTCTATGAAAAAAGTGTTTACTATACTTTGTGGTTTAATCCTAGTGGCTTCCTGTTCAAACGAACCTTTAGATGCGGATTTTACACAATATAATGGTGGCCACAATGGCTCTGGTAGCGAAAGCGTCGATTTAACGCTTTCGCTTTACGTGTTAGATACGGA
>JABDKL010000088.1 GCA_013002225.1 Winogradskyella sp. | reverse complement strand
ATTCGTATTTGAAACCTAATATTAGCATTATAGGATGTGGTTGGTTAGGCTTACCATTAGCAGCGTATTTAGTCAAAAAAGGGTACAATATCAAAGGTTCTACAACCTCTAAACAGAAGCTTGTCCTCCTGGCCAAACATCATATACAACCCTATGTATTGACGCTACATGAGCAGGGTATTACTGGCGATTTTAACGGTTTACTGTCCGGAAGTGAAATCGCTATTATAAATATTCCACCAGGCCTTAGGAAACAGCCCAATAAAGATCATGTAAAAGAAATAGAAAACCTGCTAAAGGCAATTGACACCTCTGCAATAAAAAAAATCATCTATATCAGTTCTACGTCTGTGTTTAAAGATACAGTCGATTTCCCAGTAATTACAGCTCAACAAAAGCCTAATAGCACCGATGGTAAGGCGAAGCAACTCATAGCTATTGAACAATTACTATCTCATCGATCAAATTTCGACACTACGATTCTACGTTTTGGTGGCTTATTCGATGAGGAACGACATCCTGCAAAATACCTGTCTGGCAGAAGTCATATTTCAAATCCTGAGGCGCCCATAAATCTAATTCATAAAAATGACTGTATCCATATTATAGCGCGCTTAATAGAGTACGACCTGTTTAATACCGTCCTAAATGCCGTATACCCTCAACATCCAACTAAAATGGACTATTATATAACCTATTGTGAATCAAATAATTTAGAGGTGCCAGCGTTTAACACGACTCAAAAAAGTAAAGGAAAAATCGTGGAGAGTTCAAAATTGGTACAACTTTTGGATTATACATTTCAAAAAGCACCATAGAATTTACAGCTTTTCTATGCCTATTCTTATTAATTTTTATAGTTTTAGCCCTTTAAAATTAGTAAAAGCTTTATTTAATTATGAGTAGGCGCAAATCTTAACCAGCGCAATTAAAACAAGTTATTTATTATAAAAATCACTAAACAAGAACAAATGAAACAGATTACAATCGCATTGGCATTATTACTATCCTTTGGCGCTTTTGCACAAAATAATGCAGACTTAAAAACACATTACGACGCCTATCTTAAGACTATGAAGAATCGTGGTGACGTACAAGGTATCATTAATGCACATACACATTTAGATATTCTGGAACCTTCACAAGCACGAAAAGACACCTTAGCTTACTTATACCTGTCTAATCGTAAATTTATGCAAGCCTTAAACACCATAGGTATTGAAAAGAATGCCAATGACTCGGACATGAATGTCGAAGTAAAGGCCATAGCTTTGCAAAACCTAAACAAACTAGAACTAGCCTTAGAGCATTTCGAAATTCTTTTCGAAAGAAACCCTAACGCTTTGTTGGCTTATGAGATTGCCGATATGAAAATTCAAATCGATGAGTTGGATGGTGCAAGAACTAAAATAGAATATGGACTTGCCAATACTAAGGACGATGAAAAACGTGCGTTCTATGAAACTCAGCAGCCCTATGAAGCTTCTTTAAAAGCTGCTTTTTTGTATTTAAAAGGGCTATTACTGTTTAAAGAAGACCAAAGCACAAATTTAGGTGCGGCCTTAAAACTAATGAATGATGCCTTAGAGATAGACCCTAAATTTAACCTGGCGAGAATTAGCAGAGAAGCTTTAGAAGCTCAAAAAGCAAATCTAAATGCTGCTGAAAAGAATTAAGGTATAATTAATTTACAGAAGCAAACAAAAAAACGCGTCCGGATCCGGACGCGTTTTTTTGTTTTATAAGGCACTTATAACTACCAGATCCTTACACGGTCTTCTGGTGCAAGATACATGGCATCACCTTCTTTAATATCAAATGCTTCGTAGAAGGCATCGATATTTTTAAGCGGTTGTGTCGCTCTTATCGTTCCTGGCGAATGTGGATCTGTTTTTATTTGTGTTCTTAACGCATCCTCACGCGTAAGCGTTCTCCAAACTGTAGCCCATGACATAAAGAAACGCTGCTCTGGTGTAAACCCATCAATGTTTTCTGGTCTGCCATTCTTCTCCATATATAGCTGTAATCCGTCATAAGCTCCAAGTACGCCTCCAAGATCACCGATATTTTCACCTAAGGTAAATGGTCCGTTTACGTATACACTATCTAAAACTTCAATAGAAGAATATTGATCGGCCAAGGCCTTACCTCTTTTTTCAAATTCTTTTAGATCTTCTTCTGTCCACCAGTTATTGACATTCCCATCACCATCAAATCGTGCTCCAGAATCATCAAAAGCATGCGAAATTTCGTGACCTATTACAGCGCCTATTCCTCCATAATTAACCGCTTCATCTGCTGTGTAATTGTAAAATGGTGGTTGTAGTATTGCGGCTGGAAAAACAATTTCGTTATTCAACGGATTAAAGTAGGCATTTACTGTTTGAGGAGACATGCCCCAACGGCTCTTATCTACTGGCTCATTGATCTCGCTCAAATTATCCTTTTGTGACCAATCGGCAACTGCCATCATATTCTCAGCATAAGAATTACCTTCTTTAACCTTCATTTCCGAATAATCTCTCCACTCGTCCGGATATGCGATCTTAACCGTAAACTTATCTAACTTCTCGATAGCTTTCTTTTTGGTTTCATCTGTCATCCAGTCTAATTTTTCGATGCGTTGTTGAAAAGCAGTAATAATATTTGCGATCATTTTTTCTGCTTTCTCCTTAGCTTCAGGAGGAAACTTAGACTGCACATATAATTGACCAACAGCTTCACCAACACTACCATCTACAGTACCTAAAGCACGCTCCTCTGCTGGACGCATTTTCTTAGAGCCATTTAAGGTTTTACCGTAAAACTCCCAATTGGCCTTTTCCATTTCAGTGGTAAGGTACTGTGCTGTTTCATCCAAAGTTCTCCAAACCATTAAGGTTTTTATATCCTCAATTGGCGTAGATTTTAAGAAGTTGTCCATCGCCTTCATGTATTTAGGCTGCATCACTAAAACGGTATCTAACTGTTTTGTAATACCCATATCATCAACGACCTTTTGCCAGTCTATAGATGGTGCTAAGCTGCTTAATTCTGAAAACGCCATTGGATTATTAAAGTTCCTCACATCTCTACTCGCCACCTTATCTAATCGTGGTTCTGCCAGTTGCGTTTCTAATTCCAGAATCTTTTCGGCAGCTGCATTTGCGTCAGCTTCAGAATAGTCAATAAATTGTAGCATTCTGGCAATATGATCGACATACTTACCTCTGATCTCTTTTGTTTTTTCGTCCTGATCCAAATAGTAATCGCGCTGTAAGCCTAAACCTGCTGGGACAACCCATGCCGTGTTCATGGTACTATTGTTAAGATCTGGACTAGAGCCAATGCCAAAAAACGGTGCACTAACACCTAGTGTTGTTGCATAAACCGTTTGCATTTCATTAAGGTTAGAAATGCCATTTATTTTTTCAATTAAGGGTTCTATTGGTGCTGTACCTGCCTCATTTCGGGCAACAGTATCTAACTCAGATTCATAAATTAACAGGGCTTTTTGCTGGTCTGACCCTTCTTTATAAGTTCCTAACTCTTTTGAGGTATTTATAATTTCGAGCATATCTTTTCTGGTCGATTTGCGCAAAACCCCAAAGCCGCCCCAACGCGACTCATCGTCCGGGATGGTGTTGTTCTTCATCCAGTTACCATTGACGTAATTGTAAAAATCGTCTTTAGGATCTACTGTGGTATCCATGTTTTCTAATACAATGCCTGGAATTTTTTCGTCTGCCATTGCAGTGTCGTTTTTGGCTTCATCTTTACATCCTACAAGGGTAAAGAACGCCAAGCCTGATATCGCTAGAACGCGATTTAGATTGGTTTTCATAATGTGATATTAGTTAATTAGAAATAAATGTAATTATAAATTAGACCGCTAAATCCTATTATTGTTACACCTTAACACAATTTTATGATGGTGTTAAAACCTTATTCTACCTCTATACTATTGTACAGATCAAATTCTAACTTCTTATTAATTTGTAAGGTTAAGTTCGAAAACGCCACCAGAACCTCTTTGATACTTTCGAGTTTAGTAGCGGCATCTATGTTACTGATGGTTAGGTTTTCATTAAGCTTAAGGAGCTTAGTTTCTATAATTGAAACTCTGGAAATGATAGGATTTGTAGTGATCCGCTCTGGCATATTAGCCTTAAGTTCTGTAATAAAATCTTCCAGTAATTTCTTATCACTATTAAAAAAGGCCAGATCTGCTTTTTTTAAATAATCGATCTGTATCGCTAATTCCTGGTACTTTTCCCATTCGCCAACGACTTCCATAGCCTCACGACTCAAGGCATAATCGTCGTACTCAAACCCTTCAATAACTCTGGAAGAAATTGCAGGCTCCGACGCTGCGGTATCTTGAGTGTCTATATCCGCTGTTTTGGTTTCAGACTCAGAACAACTAAACAACAAACATCCAATGATTAGAGCTATGACAAGGTTTACGGATCGCATGATTAAAAAATTATTTGGTAAATATAATTAAACTCTGATTTTATACGCTTAGCAGACTATTAAAAACCAATTATCCAGTGAATTATAAAAACGAATAGATTTTTAATTCATTTAATAATAATACGCCGTATTTCTTATTACTTTTGGGCTTTTAATACTATTATCCATGTCTTCAAAACTATTAATTATAGGCGCGTGTGGCCAGATCGGAACAGAACTTACGACGAAACTTAGAGAAATACACGGCACTGACAATGTTATAGCCAGTGATATTAACACCAGAAACCTGGATCTGGTAAATTCCGGACCCTTTGAGATCATTGACGCTAAAAATTTTAATGCGATAAAAGATTGTTGTATTAATCATAAGATCGATACCATCTACCTTATGGCAGCTCTATTAAGTGCCACAGGCGAAAAATACCCCATGGAGGCCTGGGACCTAAATATGAATTCCCTGTTTCATGTCTTAAACCTGGCAAAAACAGGCGTTATTAAAAAAATATTCTGGCCAAGTAGTATTGCTGTTTTTGGACCTACCACTCCCAAAACACAAACCCCTCAGCATACCATTTGTGAGCCTACCACAGTGTATGGCATCACAAAACAAGTTGGCGAACGCTGGTGCGAATACTATCATGAAAAATATGGTGTCGATGTAAGAAGCATCCGTTATCCAGGTATTATTAGCCATAAGGCCATGCCAGGTGGTGGTACGACGGATTACGCTGTAGAAATATACCACGAGGCCCTAAAGCATAAATCATATACCTGTTTTCTGTCTGAAAACACAAGCCTGCCCATGATGTTTATGGACGATGCTATAAAAGCTACCACAGAGCTTATGGCAGCACCAAGCAATCATTTAACGATCAGATCTTCGTATAACCTATCAGCCATATCTTTTACGCCTCAAGACATTTACGAAAGTATTAAAGCGCACATACCAGAATTCACCATAACCTATCAACCCGATTTTAGACAAGCCATCGCAGATAGCTGGCCCTCTTCTATCGATGATAGCGTTGCCAGAAACGACTGGAATTGGCAACATGATTTCGATTTGGATGCCATGACCCACGAAATGTTAACAAATTTGCGGAATAAGTGAACTCATTTAAATGCTAAAACCCAAGACGACAACTGTAATTAGTATATTGCAAACCCTATAAAACTGTAATGCTTACAACACGCAAG
>JABDKL010000085.1 GCA_013002225.1 Winogradskyella sp. | reverse complement strand
TTAAAATATTCCAGACAAGACAATCCAAGAGTGTTAGTTTTAGTCCCAACACGAGAGCTCGTTGTGCAAGTTGTTGATGAGATTGGAAAACTCTCTAAATACATAAACAATAGAGTTTTAGGCGTTTATGGCGGCACTAATATAAATACACAAAAGCAAGCCGTGGCACAAGGGCAAGACATTATTGTGGCTACACCTGGAAGGCTTTATGATTTGGCAGTAAGTAGAGTATTGCAATTAAAGTCGATACAAAAACTCATTATTGATGAAGTTGATGTTATGTTAGATTTAGGGTTTAGACATCAGTTATTAAACATTTTTGATATTTTGCCCCAACGTCGACAAAACATCATGTTTTCTGCAACAATGACCAAAGATGTGGATGACTTAATTACGGATTTTTTTATTAATCCAACCAAAATACAAATCGCGGTTTCTGGGACACCATTAGAAAATATAAAGCAACAACGGTTCGATGTTCCTAATTTTTACACAAAAGTTAATCTTTTAGAAGAGCTTCTTCAGGACAAGGATAAATTCTATAGAGTTTTAATTTTCGTGGCCTACAAACGAATGGCTGACCGTCTTTTTGAAAAGCTCGAAGACCTTTTTCCAAATGAGATCTGTGTTATACATTCTAATAAAACTCAAAATTACAGACTACGTAGTATTGAACAATTTAGGGCTGGTGACAACCGTATTTTAGTAGCGACAGATGTAATGGCCAGAGGTTTAGATATTGATGATGTTTCGCATGTTATTAATTTTGATACGCCAGAATATCCAGAAAACTATATGCATAGAATTGGTAGAACAGGCCGTGCTGAACAAGAAGGACGCTCTATGTTATTTTCTACAGAAAAAGAGCAGGAAGCGAGACAACGTATTGAGGAATTGATGCAAAGGTCTATTGACACTTTAGAATTACCAGAAAATGTGGAAGTCTCTAAGGAGCTTATAGAAGAAGAACGCGATATTATAAAAGAACATTACAATCCTACTAAACGTAGAGATGAAGACGCACCAGGACCTGCCTTTCATGAAAAAAAGGATAAAAATAAAAAAGAAAACTTAGGTGGATCTTATCGCAGAGAAATTGCAAAGAAGTATAAAAAACCAAAGACCAGAGGTGATAAAAACTATAATCGCCGCAACAAGAAAAAATAAAAAACCACTTCTTTAGGAAGCGGTTTTTGTATAACAAGTACATGCAGAATCACATTTTATTATAAAATAAAATCTATAACCCTAACCTTATAGTTGATCCTGCATTTGTACTTGATTTTCTACTAAATCGTTAATAGGCACAATTAATTTACCCTTGGCATTTTTTAAGATTACCGATATGTTTTCTACAGACTCAACGGTATAATTCTCATTCTGAAATGTGATGTGCTGCCCAATTTCAAAAGTTTTACGTGCATAAAATGTTTTAAGCAACTTACCAACAACCTCTCTCGCCCCTAGGCCAAAAGCTATAGCAAAGGCTAAAAGAAATGCAGCAATAATCATGTTAATGTTATTAGTTATAATCTCCGTATCTATACCTGCCTGATTTAGCGCTGTAATGGATATAAAGGTTAACAATAAGAAAAACACAACCTGGCTAATCATTTTTCCGCCAGATAGCTCCATCGATTCAAATAGAGATTTTAAACCATTTTTTACAAAATTCGCAAATAGTAACCCAATAATAAAAATGACTAAAGCGGCAAAAAGTTGTGGCAAATAAGACAGCAAAGCGCTTATTTGTTCCGATATAATTTCTAAGCCCATTATATCTGAAGCTGTAACAAATAATACGATGTACATTAAATACTGTACAAACTTAGAAACTATCTTAATGGTGTTGAAGTTAAGTTGCTTTCCTTCAACAATTTCGATTTGGTTTATTTTTTCATCAAGCTTATTAGCCTTTGCGAGTTTTAATACCTTTTTTATAACCTTAACGATTAATTTTGTGATAATCCAACCAATTATTAAAACGATTAACGCGCCAATTATATTTGGAAAGATAGTGGTTATCTCTAACCAGATATTGGTTAGGGAGTTCAGGGCTATTTCCGAAAATTCATTTGCTTTTTCCATACTTTTATTTGTTAGGGTTAATAAAGTATTATTTTTTCCTTTTACTGCTTATACTTTCTATTATATATCCAAAATTATACGAAAATAACTCAGCAATATCCATTAACAACTTTGCCATAGCGATATCGTGCATCACTTTAGCCTTAAGTTCTGGCGGAACTTCCTTTAAAGGTTGGTTTATATGCTTAAATGGATTATCCATCTTTCGTATATTTATTATACTTAATTATTAGTTTTTCTTTTGCTCTTTTTAAACGCATTTTTACAGCGCTTTCACCAATATCTAAAGCCTCAGATAATTCTTTAATTGATAAGTTATCTTGATACTTTAGTAGTAATATCATTTTTTCCTCTGGCGAAATCAACTCCATTACTTTCTTTAATTTCTCAACGCGCATTTGTTTAAATTCGCTGGTAGAATCAACGTCTTCTCCAATATTTTCAATACGATCAGAATTAATAGATTTCTTTTCAATTTTTTTTGCTGTATTCCGAGTTACGTAATTAACACAGTGGTTATAGGTAAATGCATATAACCATGTAGAAAATTTCGATTTCCCCTTAAAACTTGCAAGCTTAACAAACACTCTTAAAAACACGTCTTGTGTTAAGTCCTTAGCTTCATCTATTCCATTTGCAAATCCATAACATTTATTATAAACCATTGACGCATATCTATCGTACAGTATCTCGAACAACATAGTGTCGTTAGTTTTTACGATAGCTTCTACGAGCGCTTCATCTGTTAGGTTATGAACAGCGTCTGGTGTCAATTAAGGTTAGGTTTGTTATTGATTATAATGGTTAATTGGTTTTAAGACACATACAATTTAAATAGGTCACCATTTATATTGGTTTATTTTAAGTCATCTTCAATGTCTGCAAGATGATGGCGCAATGCTTTAGCCGATATTTGAATTTCCCAAATTAAAAATAATAATGATAATATGAGCAATAATAATGCTAATCCGAATATCCAGACAGCAAAATTATTTTGATTAATATAAATCAGAAACATGGTTAACACACATAACAGAAGACTTGTAATACCAAATATTTGCATCCAGCGCGTGAGATCTAATCTGAGTTTGAGGTTCTTAATTTGATGTATTATAGCTTTTTCTTGTCGTTCAGTATATTTATCACTTAGGTTTCTAATAACCGCAGCATATGCCAAAAATCGATTCGTATAAGCTAACATGATTAAAGATATTGCTGAGAATAAAAGCCCCGGAGTAGTTAGCGTTAATGCTTCCATTTAAAAGTTTTTATAAATTTAAATAATTATAATCTATAGTCCTTCTGATTTTAATCAATTTTGAGGGCTACTTTTACAATTTATCGATAAGCTTTACAACTGGTCGAAAATTTTTATTTAAAATTTTGAAAACTAGATAATTAAACTAACTTTAATTAGGTATAAACCCCGAGTCCAACATGGTAATAGTCCTCACTACTACCCTAAAATTGCTTAATGAACGATTACCTACATAACACAATTCCTAATTTAAAACCATTTGTTTTTGAGAGGCATCACGATTCTCATTTTATAAACCAGCAATGGGTTTTGGTCAATGGAATTTCTAAAAAGAAAGCTACCTATATTTTTAGAGAAGATAATGTACTAGAAATTAAGCGAAAAGACGCCAAGATTAAAACGTCTTGGTCTCGTAATATAAAAAATATATTTACAATTGAGACTGAAGATGGTTTAATTACAGTTAAGGCTTATTTTAAGGACGATGATATTTTAGTACTAAATAATCAAGAAAAGAAAGAGTTTGCATTGTATATTAATACTACTGAATATAATGATAACCTAAATTCGGTGGATGATATTAAGTCGTATTTGAAAGAAAAATATAAAAAGAAGGTTAGCTCAACAATTGTCAATCACGAATTTTATTATATAGAAAAATCTGAAGAATTTGGACCTTTTAAAGTCGAAGAACTAACTAGGAAAGTTGAAGGCGAAGAAATTAGCCCGTACTGTTTTGTAAGAGATATTAATGAAAATGATTACACCAGACGATTGCGGCTTATTGATTTAATACAAGAAGTTTAATAAAAAAAGCAAACATTAAAAATGTTCGCTTTTTTTAATTTTACCTGTATATTGATTAAAACTATATATGTAATGCTCTATCTTCAGTAGCAGCTAAAGCTGCCTCTTTAATCGCCTCTGCAAAGGTTGGATGCGCATGTGAATATCTAGCAATATCTTCTGCAGACGCTCTAAATTCCATAGCCGTAACTGCTTCTGCAATTAGATCGGCACATCGCGCACCTATCATATGTACTCCAAGTACTTCGTCTGTGGTTTTATCTGCTAATATTTTTACAAAACCATCAAGATCACCACTCGCCCTTGCTCTACCTAATGCTCTAAACGGAAATTGACCAACTTTATATGCTGTGCCAGCTTCTTTTAATTCTTCTTCTGTCTTTCCCACTGCCGCAACTTCCGGCCAAGTGTAAACAACACCAGGAATTAAATTGTAATCGATATGTGGTTTTTGTCCCGCTATAGTTTCTGCAACAAACACCCCTTCCTCTTCGGCCTTGTGTGCTAACATGGCACCTTTAATAACATCGCCAATAGCATAAATATTTGAGGTAGAAGTTTGTAGGTGCTCATTGACTTCGACCTGTCCTCTATCGTTTATTTTTACTCCGGCAGCTTCAGCATTTAGTCCATCGGTATAAGGACGTCTTCCTACAGATACTAAGCAATAGTCCCCTTTAAACTCAACAGTTTCTCCCTTCTTATTTTCGGCTTTTACTATAACTTCATCACCTTTTCTCTCAACAGATTGCACTTTATGAGAAGCCATCATACTACACTTTGCTTTCTTAAACACTTTGTTTAGTTCTTTAGATAAACCAGCATCCATTGTCGGTAAAATTCTATCCATATACTCAACAACAGTTACCTCAGATCCTAAACGACGGTAAACCTGCCCGAGCTCTAAACCAATTACACCTCCGCCAATAATGATTAGGTGCTTTGGTATTTCTTTTAACTTTAAAGCCTCGGTTGATGTAATTATACGTTCTTTGTCTAAAGTTATAAATGGTAAGTTAGAGGGTTTAGATCCTGTGGCAATTATACTATATTTCGCTTCGATCTCGCCTGCATCTTTACCTTCTATTTTAATATGCGTCGCATCTTTAAAAGACCCTAACCCTTCGTAAACATCAATCTCATTTTTCTTCATTAAGTAATCAATCCCGCCTGTTGTTTGGTCGACCACAGCCTGTTTACGAGCAATCATTTTTTCAAGATTAACTTTAATCTCTCCTGGTATTTCTATACCATGCTCTTCAAAATGTTTAGTGGCTTCCTCATAATGGTGAGACGAGCTTAATAAGGCCTTACTAGGAATACAACCTACATTTAAACAAGTTCCTCCAAGGGTAGTATATTTTTCAATAATAGCTGTTTTCATGCCTAATTGTGCACAACGAATTGCTGCTACATAGCCACCAGGACCAGAACCGATTATTGCTACATCGTATGATTTCATGTACTTAATTTTAGAAATTTAAAAACGATTACAAAAGTACGAATTTATGTCTACTTCGATTAGTGGGTTGCCACATTATTTTCGTATATTTTAAGTATATAAAAACATATTAAACATGAGTAATCACACGTATAAAAAAATTGAGATTGTTGGTTCATCTGAAATATCTAGCGATAACGCTGTAGAGAATGCACTGGCAAAGGCAGCTAAATCTGTGAAAAATATGAGATGGTTTGAAATTACCGAATCACGTGGTCTTATCGGAGAACACGGTAAAGTATCCTACTGGCAAGTTACTGTTAAGATAGGATTTACAATGGAAGACTAATTTATTTAACCTATTCTAGTAGCTAATTCAGGGATTTCAATTCGACTTACTTGTAATTATTTATTACAACGTAATGGCAGTAGTATGCTTTACCTCGTTAATTACAAACATACTATGAGTGCTACCTATATGATCTATAGTTGTAAGTTTCTTAACCATAAAATCTCGGAAAGCTTCCATATCCTCTACTAATACTTTAAGTAAGTAATCATAATCTCCACTAATATGGTAACATTCTAACACCTCTTCCAATTTTCGAACTTCGCGTTCAAATTTAATAACAAAATCTTTAGAGTGCTGTACCAGTTTAACATGGCAAAAAGCTACAAATTCTTTTTCAACTTGTTTTTTATCAATTAATGCTACATAATTACTTATTACCTTATTATTTTCTAATTTTTTAATTCGCTCATATATGGCTGTTACAGATAATCCTAATGCGTTTGAAAGAGCTTTATTAGTTTGTTTGCTATCTTTTTGTAAGAGTTCTAATAAACGTTTGTCTGTAATATCTAATTGCATGGTTATATTTTTTTCTGAATAAAATGAATTTCAGTAGAATATAGTGTTTTTAATTCTACAATTACATATTTTTTTAGTTTTATTTTCTATTTCTAACTATATCGATTGATTTTTTATCTAAATATAATGACTTTTGAAACTTATTTAAAATATAATAGCCATGAAATTTAAGCCCGCAAATAACATTCAAGACTTACAATATTTCGGTGAATTTGGAGGTGTAAATCCATCAATTTCAGATTCATCAACTTATACCTTTTTATCAGCTAAAACAATGTTTGATACATTTGAAGGCAATGCAGATGGTTGTTACCTTTATTCTCGCCACTCTTCACCTTCAAATTTGTACTTAGGCGAGGCATTAGCTGCTATGGAAGGCACTGAGACCGCAACGGTTACAGCATCTGGAATGGGAGCTATTACACCTGTTTTATTACAATTATGCGGTACGGGTGATCACATTGTTAGTAGCAGAACCATATATGGTGGTACTTATGCCTTTTTAAAGAATTTTACTCCACGTCTTGGCATTATCACCGATTTTGTAGATATAACAAAGTTAGATGTTATTGAAGCTGCAATAACGCCAAAAACAAAGGTATTGTACTGTGAATCTGTTAGCAATCCATTATTGGAAGTTGCTGATATTAAAGGCTTAGCACAATTAGCAAAGAAGTATAAACTTAAACTAATTGTAGATAACACGTTTTCACCATTATCCATATCACCGATAAAATTGGGAGCAGATATTGTGGTACATAGTTTAACTAAATTTATAAATGGATCTTCCGATACGGTTGGCGGAGTAGTTTGTGGCACCCAAGAATTTATAGATTCGTTAAGAAACGTCAACGATGGTGCAGCCATGCTCTTAGGCTCTACAATGGATAGTCTACGCTCGGCCTCTGTACTTAAAAATTTAAGAACGCTCCACATAAGAATGCAACAACATAGCGCTAATGCAACCTATTTAGCCGAAAAATTTGAAAAGGATGGAATAAAAACTGTTTATCCTGGCTTAGAATCCCACCCTTCACACCAACTATTTAAATCCATGATGAATGATAAATATGGTTTTGGAGGTATGATGACTATAGATGTCGGATCTATTGACAAGGCCAATGCTCTAATGGAATTAATGCAAGAACGCAATCTAGGATACCTGGCCGTAAGTTTAGGCTTTTATAAAACTTTATTTAGCGCGCCTGGAAGCTCTACGTCATCAGAAATACCAGAAAACGAGCAGGTAGAAATGGGTCTTAGTGATGGATTAATTAGATTTTCTATTGGATTGGATGCCGACATTGAGCGTACTTATAGCATAATGAAGGCTTGCATGATAGAATTAGGAATACTAAGTTCAGAACTGGTATAGCTTTTAATTTTTTGATACTTAAGCAGAATAAGCTTTAATATTAATAGGCAGAAAATCATTTACCCTTTAGACGTCTCCATAGTGCATCAAGGGTGTGACCAAAATCATTCATTTCGGGTTCAAAAGGTTTCATATTTAAACGATTTTCTGTCTTGAACAACTTTAAATTAAACACAGCCTTAAACCCCGTTCTGGTTTCGACCAAAGGATATCTTAAATCTCTGTATGTGTAATAATTACTATCAGCTACTTCAATAGTATAATAATGATTGCTAAACCACGCTAAGTCTTTTATATCAAAATAATTAGTCTTGGTTAATGCTCTGGTTTTAGGAATGGTTTGCCAATCAGAAAACTGGTTTTGTGTGTCTAAAATTGAATAAAATCCTGCGTAGTAGTTATTTTTAGATTCGGCAATACCATACCAAAGTATGTTATTTATAATTGTAGGTTGTACACTATACCTGGTGTAAGTAATACCATTTCTCTTTAATGACGATCTAAATATTTGGTCAACTAATATTTTATTGAACACAGTAAGAAGCAAGTATGCAGAGCTAATACCCAATCCTAATTTAAGCCAGAATTGACGCGTTTTATTTTGACGCTTTAAGAACATTAAGATAATAAGGCAAACTAGAAATGGAATGGTATATAATGGGTCTACAACCGCGATTGAATTAAAAGCAACACGATAATTGGAAAATGGAGCAAACAGTTGTGTACCATATGGTGTAAAACAATCGAGAATAAGATGTGTAAATAGAGACCAGATATATAAATTTACCCAATTTAAATAGGTTGTCGTTCCTAATCGTTTTCCACCATTATATAAACTATAAGTTATCCACCCGAAAATTAAGGCGCCAATTAGTGAAAAAAACACAGAATGCATTATACCGCGATGAAATAGCATCGCATCGATTTCATTACTGTATAGCAAAGAACCTATAAAAACATCTAAATCTGGAATCGTACCGCCAACTGCTCCAAAGAGAAGGGCTTTGTTTCCAATTTTCTTTCCTAATACTGCTTCACCACAAGCAGCACCAAGTACAATTTGAGTTAAGGAGTCCATAATATAATTGCAAAATACAATTAAATATTAGGTATAATTCAAACTCCTTGTGTCGACCATTTACACGCCTAATAATTAAAGTTTATCTACTTTTCCTAAACTTCTAAGGACTTGCTTCTGAAATTTTTTTCTAAGTACAAACAACTCCTTTAAACGTTTAGAACATGGCTTTACCTTTGGACAATTTTCCAGGCTAGTTAGGTAATCTAATGTCTCTAGATTATAAATCAGTTCCATTTTTGCTTTCAATTGATCTAATTTTTTGTCGCTATTACTATGAGCATTTGCATCATTATTTTCCTTTTTTAGCTGTAATGTGAAGTTATTTTCAGAATAATCGCTATCACTATTATTTAATTCTGAAAATTCTTTAAAACTTAGATAAGACCAGTTCTTGACATTATTTCTCAAAATAGCATGAATAATACATACGATTAAGAGCATTATAATTATTAAAATCAAGACAAAGAGTTGCATCGACATAATATTTTATTTTAGAAAATGATGTATTCTGTTCATTATTAAAACACCTAACTTTCAGTTTACCCTATCCTGTAAAAAATTAATCTACTATTTAGAATAAAAATGAGGAACGCTTAATTTGTTATAAAATTCAGAATATTGTAACATTACAGAACTAAACTAAAAAGAATGCAAGACAAAGACTTATCTGAAATTGAGATCGAAAATCAAAAAATTATTGATAACAAAGAGGTAAATATTCTAGAGGCCCTAATTCCCGTAATTATTTTAATGGGATTATTGGCTTATAATATATTTTTTGCTGATGGCACCATGCTTGGAGACTATTCTAATCAGTATATTTTATTAATAGGTGGTCTTGTAGCCGCCATTGTTGGGTTTTTGAATAAAGTTTCAATTAAGATAATGGTTACTGAGGTATGGGAGAATTTACAGAGTGTATTTGTACCTATAATGATTTTGTTTCTTGTTGGTGCTTTGGCAGGCACATGGCTAGTTAGTGGTGTTATACCTGCAATGGTTTATTACGGCTTGCAAGTTTTAAGTCCAGCCATTTTCCTACCTGCATCTGTGATTATTGCTGCCGTAATTTCAATTGCCACAGGAAGTTCCTGGACCACATCTGCAACAGTAGGTATCGCGTTGGTTGGCATAGGAACTGCTTTAGGTATAAACCCTGGCATGATTGCCGGAGCTGTTATTTCTGGTGCTTATTTTGGCGACAAAATGTCTCCATTAAGTGATACTACAAACCTGGCACCTGCAATGGCAGGAACTGACTTATTTACACATATTAAATATATGACCTACACTACAGTCCCGACCATTGTCATAACGTTAATTGTGTTCGGTATAATAAGTGCTACCCTTGAACCCACAGGTAATGCCGACATAAGTAATTTGCTAGCTTCAATCGACAATACATTTAATATCTCACCACTGTTATTTCTTGTACCAATTGCAGTCATTATTTTAATCTTATTGAAGGCTAAACCTTTGGTGGCTTTAGCATCTGGAGTTATTCTTGCAGCAATTTTTGCATTTTTATTTCAACCAGAAGTTCTTAAAGGCCTTTCCGATTCTAGTTTTTCAGCAGTTTTCAACTCCATACTTACCGATACCTCAGTAGCCACTGATAATGAAAAACTAAACGATTTATTCTCTTCAGGAGGCATGCAAGGTATGCTTTGGACAATTTTCTTAATTGTTTGTGCGATGGTGTTTGGTGGTATAATGGATGGTATTGGTGCTCTAGCCAGAATCACTAAGGCCTTATTATCTATAGCTTCGACTATGTTTGGGCTTTTTGCCAGTACAGTTATAAGCTGTTTGGGACTCAATACCATTGCTTCAGATCAGTATTTGGCAATTGTTATTCCCGGTAAAATGTTTAAAAAAGCATATCAAGACAAAAACTTAGCACCAGAAAATCTCAGTAGAACACTGGAGGATTCGGGTACTGTAACTTCAGTTTTAATTCCTTGGAACACCTGTGGCGCTTATCAAAGTGGTGTTTTAGGTGTAGGTGTTGGTGAATATTTTGTATATGCTATTTTTAACTGGCTAAGTCCGTTCACAACACTACTATTTGCTGCTTTTAGAATAAAAATTAGAATGTTGGTTAAAGGAAAAAATTAATCTTTCAAAACTACGAGTCATTTGTTAGCACTTTATCAGCTAAACAAGGCTTTTATTGCAGTTTTCACACTATTTAGCAGCCATTTTTAGAGCTATTTCCTAAAGCTATTTTGTAATTACTATATATTATTATTTACTATGGCTAACTGCTCAGGTAATTATTAACTTTGTTACTCAATAAAGTTAAACAATAAACATAAAATAATGGCATTAGTAGGAAAACAATTTCCCGATTTAAACGTAAACGCAATGAATGAAATGGGTGATACGTTTAAAATTAATATTCTTGAAGAAGCAAAGAATAACAACAAAAAAGTAGTTTTGTTTTGGTACCCAAAAGATTTCACTTTTGTCTGCCCAACAGAATTACACGCTTTTCAATCGGCACTAGCAGAATTTGAAAAAAGAAACACCATAGTTATCGGTGCGTCTTGCGATACTGCTGAAGTTCATTTTGCTTGGTTAAGCACATCAAAAGATAATGGAGGTATTGAAGGTGTAACTTACCCTTTATTAGCAGACTCAAACAGAAATCTAGCTTCAGCATTAGGTATACTAGACATTACCAATGAAGCTTTCAATGAAGAAACTGGATTATATACTGTAGAAGGGGACAACGTTACTTATAGAGCAACATATATTATCGATGAAGAAGGTACTATACAGCATGAAAGTGTAAACAATATGCCTTTAGGTAGAAATGTAAATGAGTATTTAAGAATTATAGATGCTTTAACACATGTACAGGAAAAAGGAGAAGTTTGTCCAGCAAACTGGGAAGAAGGAAAAGAAGCGATGAAAGCAAACTCAGAAGGTACACGCGAGTATTTAAAAGCACACTTAAATTAGTATTAATTTATCTAAAATCATTGTAAATACGAGTGCTATAATTTCGTATTTGCAATGATTTATTTTATTAAAAAATGTTATGATAAAAGAATTAGTTCAAGATAACTTAAAGGATATCGTATCAGAAAACGAAATAGTTGTAGTTCAGTATTCTGCTACTTGGTGCGGTAATTGCCGTATAATGAAGCCTAAATTCAAAAAATTAGCTTCAGAAAATGAAAATGCAACATTTATAATTGCCGATGCTGAGAAGTTTCCGGAAAGTAGAAAATTAGCAACAGTTGATAATTTACCAACTTTCGCCACATTTAAGAATGGTGAATTTAAAACGCAAGTGCAGACAAATAAATTTGAAGTTTTAAAAGAACTTGTCGAAGAGACTATTTAATTATGAAACTACCAGTAATTAAACATTTAACGCAATTTATAGAAGACAATGATGAAGACTATTTAGTTGAAACCATTGAAACCTTAGAAAATTTGACAGAAGTACCTTCTTTAAAGGATGAAGAACTGGATGTGATAGGTGAATTGATTTCTAATATGTATGGCGCCATAGAAGTGAACAAAATGATAAAGGATGGTCAACCAAAGAAAGAGGCTTTAAACAGCTTTATGAAACGCGTAATGGGTTCTATAGATAGTTAGTAGCGTGAAAAACTTAAACAAAAAAACCTCTTCTCAAAAGAAGTGGTTTTTTTATTGCAATACTTTAACGAGATTATAAAATTCTTTTTCAATCGCGTAATTTAATGCTGTATTATTATTGTTGTCCTTAATGGATTTATCTGCCCCATAGTTAAGGAGCATTTTCACTACAAGTTGTTGATTATACTGAGTTGCAAAGATCAAAGCTGTTTCGCCGCTATTATTTTGAACATTAACGTCTGCTCCATTACGCAGCAATAAATTAACCAAATCTGTATTCCCTTTGAAACTTACACCAATTAATGCCGTATTACCAGATGAATCAAAAGCATTAACATCGGCTTTATACTCCAAAAGCGCTTTTGCAATAAGCTCTTGGTTAAAGTAGGTTGCAAAAATTAAAGGTGTAAAACCTCGTGAATCCTTTATACTTACCAATGTAGGGTTTCTTCTAAGCTGTAACCTAACATTTTCTTCATTACCAGATTTAATGGTATTAAAAAATAATTCTTGCTCATTCATCACAATTATATTCTTTAAATAATAAACCTGCCAAGCTTAAACAACATGGCAGGTCTTTAATTTATTTAGATTAAAACTATTTTAAATCAAAGCGATCTGCATTCATCACTTTTGCCCAAGCAGCAACAAAATCATTGACAAACTTTGCTTCTGCGTCATTTGAGGCATAAACTTCTGCCACAGCTCTCAATTCTGAATTAGAGCCAAAAATTAAATCTACTCTTGTACCGGTAAACTTAACTTCACCAGTTCTGCGATCACGCCCTTCAAAGACTTTATCATCCTCTGAGGTTGCACTCCAAGTATAAGACATATCGACTAAATTTTTAAAGAAGTCATTACTTAATTGACCTACATTATCTGTAAACACACCATGTTTAGAACCATCGTAATTGGCACCTAGGACACGCATGCCACCTACTAACACAGTCATTTCAGGGATCGATAATCCCATAAGATTTGCTTTATCTACCAATAAGTCTTCTGCAGCTAAATCTATATTCGCATTTTGATAATTTCTAAAGCCGTCACCAACCGGTTTTAAATAATTAAATTGATCTATATCTGTTTGGTCTTGAGTAGCATCTCCTCTACCTTGCGTGAAAGGTACAGAAACCGCATGACCAGCATTTCTTGCAGCCTCTTCTATACCAGCATTTCCAGCTAATACAATTAAGTCTGCAATTGAAACCTTTCCACTAAACTCATTCTGGATATCCTCTAGTTTTTTAAGGACTTTATCTAATTCTTCCGGGTTATTTACTTTCCAGTTTCGTTGCGGCTCTAATCGCACTCGTGCCCCATTCGCACCACCTCTTTTATCAGTACCTCTGTAAGTAGATGCGGAAGCCCAAGCTGTTTTCACTAATTCTGAAACGCTTAAGCCAGAAGCTAATATCATTTTCTTTAACGATTCAATATCTGAGTCGCTTAATTCATAATCTACTTTTGGAATTGGGTCCTGCCACAATAATTCTTCTTGTGGTACTTCAGGACCTAAATAACGATCAATAGGGCCCATATCGCGATGTGTTAATTTATACCAGGCTCTGGCAAATGCATCTTCAAACGCTTGATGATCTTTATGAAAACGCTTTGAAATTTCTAAATAAGCGGGATCTGTTTTTAAAGCAATATCTGCAGTAGTCATCATTAAGGTCTGCGTTTTGCTAGCGTCTCCAGCAGTAGGCGCCATTTTAGCCTTAGAAGCCGCTGTTGGCTTCCATTGGTGTGCACCAGCAGGACTTTTTGTTAATTCCCATTCGTAATTTAATAAGACATCAAAATAATCGGCATCCCATCGTGTTGGATTTGGCGTCCAAGCCCCTTCAATGCCGCTCGTTATTACATCATCTAAGACACCACTTTTATATGAATTTTTCCAACCCGTACTCATTTCTTCAATTGGTGCTCCGTGTGGTTCTGCTCCAACATATTGGTTAGGATCTGCCGCTCCGTGCGCTTTACCGAAGGTATGTCCTCCTGCTATTAATGCCACAGTCTCTTCGTCATTCATTGCCATACGACCAAAAGTTTCTCTAACATCTTTTGCAGAGCCCATAGGATCAGGGTTTCCGTCTGGACCTTCCGGATTTACATAAATCCAACCCATCATCACTGCAGCAAGTGGGTCTTCTAAATCTCGGGTATTATAGTCGTCACCATCATAACGGGCTTCATTTGCTCCCCATTCGGTTTCACTCCCCCAATACACATCTTGTTCTGGTTCCCAGATATCTTCACGACCACCTGCAAACCCAAATGTTGGGAATCCCATGGACTCTAAAGCACAGTTACCTGCTAAAATCATTAGATCTGCCCAAGATATTTTATTCCCATATTTCTTTTTGATTGGCCATAGTAATAAACGAGCCTTATCTAAATTTCCATTATCAGGCCAGCTATTGATTGGCGCAAATCGCTGATTACCAGTACTAGCACCACCTCGACCATCTCCTACTCTATAGGTTCCGGCACTGTGCCATGCCATACGGATCATAAATCCACCATAGTGCCCATAATCGGCCGGCCACCAATCTTGAGAATCTGTCATTAAATCAAGGACATCTTGTTTTAATTCAGAATAATTGAGACTATTGAATGCTTC
The DNA here is from genome assembly GCA_013002225.1 of Winogradskyella sp. GTDB lineage: Bacteria > Bacteroidota > Bacteroidia > Flavobacteriales > Flavobacteriaceae > Winogradskyella. Next base: position 12,757 of record JABDKL010000085.1, on the reverse strand, counting down.
TGCATAATTAAAATCTTCTCCTAAAGGATCATTTTTAGCGGCATGTTGTCTTAAAATATTTAATTTTAATTCGTTGGGCCACCAATCTCTATTTTTTACGCCGCCTCCACCTACAGTCGTTTGCTTACCACTCAAGTAAGGGCATTTACTTGCATCACTCTCATTAAGCTCAAATGTCTCCGTGTTTTTATTATCCATTTTAGTAATTATTAAAAGATTAATTTTCTTAGTCTTAAAATTATGAAATAATAAGTAGCTTTTAAAATGCTTATATTTTTTTAAATTATATTTTAATAGACAGAACTTATCATGGTCTAATGTTATATAGTAAAATCTAATATTGTGATAAAGGTTGTAGGAAGTCTTAGCAAATAGTTGTAACTTTTATTTAATATTTAAAACCTATTAGTATGAGCACAACTGAATACACCAAAGTGTACCATGGGAATTTTATTCTTGTGAATCGTGTTAAGGACGAATTAGAACGTCTTGGGATTATTCCTATTATAAAGGATGAAGGAGAGTCACAACGCCTGGCTGGTTATGCTTCTTTGAACCAAGGTTATCAAGAAGTTTTTGTTCACAATACCGAATTAGATAAAGCAACAGCCATTGTGGAACAGGTTAAAGCAGAAATGGATGCTTCAAACTAAGATTCCAATATATTATAAGACTTAAAGCTTTTTCGGATGATTAAGCGGTTACGCTATACATTTTCTCGCGTTGTTCCTTAATTTTTTTATCACTCATGTACTCATCAAAAGTCATATAACGATCAATAACTCCATTTGGAGTCAATTCTATAATTCGATTACCAACAGTCTGTGCGAACTCATGATCGTGTGTTGTTAAAAGCACTGTTCCTTTAAAATTCTTAAGGGAATTATTAAAAGCGGTGATACTTTCCAGGTCTAAATGGTTAGTTGGTTCGTCTAACATTAACACATTAGCTCTAATCATCATCATTCGGCTAAGCATACAACGAACCTTTTCCCCTCCAGATAAAACATCTGCTGTTTTTAGAGCCTCTTCTCCACTAAAAATCATTTTCCCAAGGAAACCTCTTATGTAAACTTCTTCGCGCTCCTCCTCTGTAGTTGCCCACTGGCGTAACCAGTCAACTAAAGTTAATTTGTTATTAAAGTACTCACTGTTGTCTAATGGTAAATAGGATTGCGTAGTCGTAACGCCCCAGGCATATTCGCCTGCATCTGCCTTTTCCTTACCATTTACAATCTGATAAAATGCAGTTGTTGCTCTGGAGTCCTTAGAGTAGACCACGACTTTATCACCTTTATTAAGATTAATATCGATGTCTTTAAATAATATGTCTCCATCTAAACTTGCAGCTAATCCTTTTACATTAAGAATCTGATCTCCCGCTTCGCGCTCGCGTTCAAATATTATAGCTGGATATCGGCGACTAGAGCGCTTAATATCGGCGATGTTTAATTTTTCAATCATCTTTTTTCTACTCGTTGCTTGTTTAGATTTTGCAACGTTAGCCGAAAAACGACGTATAAACTCTTCTAACTCTTTTTTCTTCTCTTCAGCTTTTTTGTTTTGCTGAGCATGTTGTCTTGCAGCTAATTGTGAAGACTCATACCAAAAGGTATAGTTACCAGAAAAATGATTTATTTTACCAAAATCGATATCTGAAATATGGGTACAAACGGCATCTAAAAAGTGCCTATCGTGAGAAACCACGATAACGCAGTTTTCGTAGTTGGCAAGAAAATTTTCTAACCATGAAATTGTTTCGTAATCCAGATCGTTGGTAGGCTCATCCATTATTAATAAATCAGGGTTGCCAAATAGGGCTTGTGCTAACAATACACGAACCTTTTGTTTCCCATCTAGATCTGCCATTAACGTGTAATGAAAATCTTCTTTAATACCAAGATTAGAAAGCATTGCCGCGGCATCGCTATCGGCATTCCAACCGTTCATTTCTTCAAATTCTACTTGAAGCTCGCCTATTTTCTCGGCATTTTCATCTGTATAATCTGCATATAACGCATCGATTTCAGATTTCAATTTATATAGAGGCTTATTTCCTTTTAATACGGTTTCTAACACCGTATCCTCATCATGCTTATTGTGGTTCTGCTCTAAAACAGACATACGTTTACCAGGTTCTAAATGCACATGTCCTGAAGTTGGATCCATTTTACCAGCAATAATCTTTAAAAACGTGGATTTCCCTGCACCATTAGCACCTATAATTCCGTAGCAATTACCATTATTAAAGGTCGTATTTACTTCATCGAAAAGCACACGTTTTCCAAATTGAACTGATAAATTAGAAACTGATAACATATATTAACTTATTTAAGCATTTTTTTTGAGATTGCAAAAGTAGAAAATTAAAGCGACTGAACGAAATTATTAGACGCTATAACAAGTTTTAACGTGGCATTAACAAGACTTACAGGTGGCAACACATATTTTTGTTCACTAACGTATATAAATGTGCTGAGTTTTTTAAGACGCTTTACTCTCCTTTTTATTTGTTCTATAGCTGCTATAGGTTGTAATATCATATCAAAAGAGAATGATAATTATGCCTACATAGGCGGTGAAATTATAAATCCAAAAAACAGCAGTATAATATTGCACAACACGAAAGGTAAAATCTTTGATACCTTACAGTTAGATGCAAATAATCGTTTTTTACATAAAATAGAAAATTTAGAGTCTGGACTATATTTAATAAGACATGGAGGTGAATATCAAACCATTTTATTAGAACCTACTGACAGTATCATGTTTAGGCTAAACACCTACGACTTTGATGAATCTTTAGTCTTTACTGGTAATGGAGCAAAAAAGAACAATTATTTAATAAAGACTTATTTAACCAACGAAAAAGAAGCTAAAAAATTAGTGAAATATTCTAAGATGGAGCCTGAAGCCTTTCATAAATTTGTGGAAGAGCGACGGACTAAAGAAATTAAAGACTTTGAATCCTTTTTAGAAAAAAATAATGAGTCTGATTTTTTTAAATCAATTATTAAGGCAAACATTAATTACAATACATACGCAGATAAAGAAATTTACCCGTTTGCTTATTTTGGCAACAATAAATTAATTCATATAAAAGACTTACCAGAAGATTTTTATAATTACAGAAAGGCAATAGATTATAATTCTAATCACTTAAGCCATTTTTTTGCGTATAACCGTTTTTTATTTTCTCATGTAGATAACTTGGCGACGCAAACCTATTTTAAAAACAAGCCTTACCACAGTAAGTTCGATCGACATTCTATGGATTATAACAAATCAAAATTAGATCTGGTCGATAGTATAATTATGGATGAAACCATAAAAAACAATCTTTTAAAGTATAAAGCCAGAGACTATATAAGCCATAATCATACGCAGGACGAAGCCCAAGAGCTTCTGGATTATTATTTAGACAAAAGCACTAATGAAGAGGATAAGGAATATATGATCGACCTTGTTGAGTCTCTTAAATCCTTACGTTTAGGCAACCCGCTCCCAAAATTAGCTATAGTAAATTATAATGACACGGAACATTATTTAACCTCCATAATAACCAAGCCCACTATAATTTTCTTTTGGTCGTCTAACTCTAAAAAGCAGTATCGCAATAGTCACATACAAGTGAATAAAATTAAAGATAAGTTTCCTCAGATAGATTTTTTATCTATTAATGTAAATGACAACGATGATAAGTATTGGAAGAAAATCATAGATCAATATGATTTTCCTACTATTAACGAATTTAAGTTTAAGGATTCTCAAATGGCAAGAAAAACACTTGCTGTAAATTATCTAAATAAATCTATTATAGTCGATGAAAAGGGAAATATATTGCATCCCAATGCCAATATTTATCGTTCTGACTTTGAAGAAACTTTAAAAGAACTATTACAAAAAAAGCACCTTATACAATAAGGTGCTTCACTATTTCAAATTCAGGATTTTAAGACCTAATTTCCTTTTTTATAATCTGCAAGAAACTTTTCTAACCCAATATCTGTAAGTGGATGTTTAAGCAATCCAGTTATGGAACTAAGAGGCCCTGTCATTACATCAGCTCCTAATTTAGCACAATCTATAACATGCATGGTATGACGCACAGAAGCAGCTAATATTTCTGTTTCAAAAGCATAATTATCATAAATATGTCTTATTTCAGCGATTAAATTTAAACCATCCGTAGAAATATCATCTAAACGACCGATAAAAGGAGATACATAGGTAGCACCTGCTTTAGCTGCCAGTAATGCTTGTCCAGGAGAAAATACTAGTGTAACATTTGTTTTTATACCTCGGTCTGAGAAGTATTTACAGGCCTTCACACCATCCTTAATCATAGGTAACTTAACTACGATCTGATCATGTAAATCTGCTAAGGCCTCTCCTTCTCTTATCATCCCATCAAAATCAGTAGCTATGACTTCTGCAGAAACGTCGCCATCTACAATTTTGCAAATGTCAACATAATGTTTCATTATGTTATCAGTTCCGGTAATACCTTCCTTAGCCATTAATGATGGATTTGTAGTTACACCATCCAGAATTCCCATATCCTGAGCTTCCTTAATTTGGTCTAAATTGGCTGTATCAATAAAAAATTTCATATAAATTGTTGTGTTTTTTTAATTACAGCAAATTTACAATTAATCATAAGGGTTATCTAAATGAAATTATGAAAATATATCAACAAGCTTAAGATCTTTAGATTTAAGCTCGAAAGTCGCTACCCAAAGCTGTTAGGTTAGGAATAGATTATACTAAAAATTTATAATTTATAATGTCGCATGAGCATGCGCTCATATACTTTATCTGGCAAAATTCGTTTTAAAACAATTGAAAATTTCTGCATAAATGCACCTACTTTATAATGCACTTTAGGATTTTTAGTTTCAATAATTTTATGAATGGCCTTTGCCATTTCAACAGGGTTATTACCCTCATCGACATGCGCATCCATAGTTCTTAAGCTTTCACTATACTTCTCATTATATGGTGAATCCGGCTTCACTGGCGCATGGTATCTACCAGCAGCTATATTTGTAGCAAAGTCACCAGGCGCAATATTCGTCATTTTTATATTAAAATCTTTTAGTTCCATTCTAAAGGATTCTGTAATCAGTTCTAAAGCTCCTTTGCTTGCACTATAAACACCTCGAAACGGTAAGCCCATGTAACCTGCGATAGAAGTAACATTAATAATTAAACCAGATTGTTGTCGGCGCATAACTGGTGTTACCGCTTTAATAACATTAATAGGTCCAAAAAAGTTAGTCTCAAAATTACGTTTTATCTCTAGATCTGGAATTTCTTCGATTGGTCCAGTAATTCCTGCGCCTGCATTATTAATTAACACATCAATTCCTTTTTCTCTTTTCAGAATTTCTAATATGCAATTAGTAATAGTCTTAGCGTCGGTGACATCTAATGCAACTAAAGGAAAGGCGCTGTTTGGATAGTTTTCAGGAATTCTACTTGTACCGTAAACTTTATAACCATTATGAGAAAGGTACTCACCAACGGCTTTACCAATACCAGATGATCCTCCAGTAATTAATACAACTTTAGACATTGATTGTGATATTTAGGAAAACAAAATACAAATTTATGGGAGACTTTCGGGCACAAAAAAAGGCAAGCTACCTACATCACACCGCTACGACCGCGTACCTTTGCTACGTTCCCGTCCTGGAGGATTAAGCAGGAGCTGGTTGTGTAGGACTTGCCGGCTGCAAAGATACAATCTTTTAATACTTTCGCAATTATTTTTAAACTAAAAATATTTAATAACTTGCCTCAAAATTGAAAATTCTATGATGTATTTACCTAAATATATAATTGTCACCTGTTTAAGTCTTTTGTTATTTAATTGTAACGGCAATAAAGAAACAGGTTTTGTAATTAACACCAACGCTAAGTCAATAATATTGGGTGACACCCTAAATTTATCGATTATTAATCCTAATAATTTAGATATTAAGGAGGTAACATATCAGTTAGATGGAGAAACCATTGAAAACAATATTACCACAGAAAATTTTAAACTTGGCGAAAAGTTAATTACAGCAACGGTTAAATATAATGACAGGGTAGAAATTCTAACTAAAACCTTAAATATTTATAATAATAGCACTCCGGCCATTTATACTTACGAAATCGTAAACACCTATCCTCACGATATCTCTTCATACACCCAAGGATTGGAATTTTATAACGGCCATTTATATGAAAGCACAGGTCAACGCCAAGAATCAAAATTAAGAAAGATAGATTATAAAACCGGTGAAGTTTTAAAAAATTTACAGCTGGCGGATCAGTATTTTGGGGAAGGATTGACCATTCTTAATAATAAAATTTACCAGTTAACATGGCAGTCTAATATTGGGTTTATATATAATATAGATACTTTTGAAAAGCTAAGCAGCTTCAAGTACGGAAAAAGCAAGGAAGGTTGGGGACTATGCAACGATGGTAAAACACTGTACAAATCTGATGGGACAGAAAAAATATGGTTTCTTAATCCAGATAATCTTACTGAGGAAGGCTTCATACAAGTCTATACCAATAAAGGTAAAATTCCAAGTTTAAATGAATTAGAATGGGTAGATGGTATGATATATGCCAATATCTATCAACGCAATGGTGTAGCAATAATAAATCCTGAAAATGGAGGTGTAAAAGGTGTTATAGATTTTAAACCCTTAAAAGAATTGGTTACTCAGCATAGTGAATTGGATGTATTGAATGGAATCGCTTACCACCCAGAACGTGGGACTATTTTTGTAACTGGCAAAAACTGGGACAAACTCTTCGAAGTAAAAATAATTGAACAATAATTAGTATTGTGCAAACTTTTAGTAAAACTATTACAGTCATAAAAAACGATCTTGACCAGCTAAATCATGTTAATAACGTTCGTTATGTACAATGGGTTCAGGATATTGCCGAAGAACACTGGTTACAGAATGCGACAACGGAAATCTTAGAAACTTATTTTTGGGTGCTAGTTAGCCACACTATAGAATATAAGAGTCAAGCGGTATTAGGAGACAACATTAAAGTAACTACTTATGTATCAAAATCTGAGGGTGTTGTTTCTGTAAGACATGTAGAATTTTTTAATATTTCGACGAACAAGTTACTCGTAAATTCTACCACTAAATGGTGTTTTATGAATAAGGAAACTAAACGACCAACAAGAATCACTAATGCGGTTACAGAACTTTTCGTCTAAAACAGAACCAAAAATTACAACCTCTTAATAATATATACTAATTTCAAAAGTTATATTTTTAACCCTAAATTATTTATAATAAATATATGAGGCGATTGTTATCCTTCTTGGTTGTTTTTGGAATATTATTATTCTGGAGTTCGTGTCGAAACAATTTTGAATTTTCTCCAAGTACAGGTAGTTTAGAATTCGCAAAAGATACCGTGTATTTAGATACTGTATTTACAAATATTGGATCAAGTACTTATAACCTTAAAGTATATAATCGAAGTGATGAGGATATTGTAATTCCAACCATACAACTTGAAAATGGAACAAACTCATTCTATAGATTAAATGTCGACGGTTTAACTGGCAATGTAGGTACACCTCAAGAAGGCAACTATTTTGAAGACATCGAGCTATTAGCCAACGACAGCTTGTTCGTTTTTATAGAAACCACAATAGATATAGAAGCGTTATCAGCTTCAGAAACTCAATTTTTGTATACGGATCGGATTTTATTTGATTCCGGCTCAAATCAGCAGGATGTTGATTTAGTTACCTTAGTAAAGGATGCTGTTTTTATATACCCTAACCGCGACGTAAACACTGGTATTATTGAGACGCTCACTTTCGATGTAGATGGTGATGGCACACCAGACGAAACCACGCTACAAGGTCGTTTCCTAGAAAATGACGAACTCACCTTTACAAACGAAAAACCATATGTTATATATGGTTATGCAGGTGTAGATGCTGGACAAACATTAACCATGGAACCTGGAGCACGTGTTAATTTCCATGCAAATTCCGGAATCATTGTTACTGCGAATGCAACGCTTAATATTAATGGAGAATTAAGTTCAAATCAAGAATTGTTAGAAAATGAAGTGATTTTAGAAGGTGATCGTTTAGAACCATTATTTGAAGATGTACCTGGGCAATGGGGAACGATCTGGTTATTTAATGGTAGTAATAATAATACAATCAATCATGCAACAATAAAAAATGCAACTATTGGTATATTGTCTGAAGGCAATCAGGATGAGATTAATGATAAACTAACTATCACCAATTCACAGATCTATAATTCGAGTAGTTTCGGAATTTTAGGTCGGGCCACATCGATCAACGCTAAGAATATTGTAATAAATAATTCGGGACAATCCTCTTTTGCAGGAACCCTTGGCGGGAAATACAATTTCACATACTGTACAATTGCTAATTACTGGAATAATAGTTTTAGACAATTCCCCTCCCTTTTACTAAATGACTTCGTTCTTGACGAAAACGGAAGCGCGATAACTAATAATTTAACCGAAGCAAATTTTACTAATTGCATAATCTACGGTAACGATAATCCAGAATTTATATTAGAAAATCAAGGCGCTGTTTTTAATTTTAAATTTACTAATTGCCTTTTGCGGTTTGATAATAGCGAACTTGAAGATACTGGTAACTATATGTTCGATGATATGTCGTTTTACGTCAACAATGTATTTAATGAAGCACCAGACTTCGAGGATCCATTTGAAAATCTAATGCAGATTGGCGAAAACTCTGGAGCTAATGGGATAGCACAACCATTATCTCCTCCTGGTAATGATATTCTTGGAAATGCTAGAGATGCAGTTATACCAGATAGCGGCGCTTATGAGAGTATTGTACTAGATGAGGACTAAAAAAGTAAAAGCCTTTCAATTAGTTGAAAGGCTTTTTTATTATTTAAATTTGATAATAATTATTAGGCATTAAACAAAGGACGTCCTCCCATTAATGCATTCACTTTTTCAGCAACACCATCTAAAACGGTTTCATTATCGTGATTCTTAAGTACTTCGTCAATTAAATCTACCACGTAAGACATGTCATTTTCCTTTAATCCTCTGGTTGTAATAGCAGGTGTCCCTACTCTTATACCAGACGTAACAAACGGAGACTCAGTATCAAAAGGTACCATGTTTTTATTTACAGTTATATCTGCTTTCACCAATGCATTTTCAGCATCCTTACCGGTAATATTCTTATTTCTTAGATCAATAAGCATCATATGATTATCTGTACCACCAGAAATTAAATCGTAATCCTTTGCTACAAAAGCTTTCGCCATAGCATCTGCATTATGCTTTACTTGAAGCATATAGTGCATAAATTCATCGGTTAAAGCCTCACCAAACGCAATGGCTTTAGCAGCAATAATATGTTCTAAAGGACCACCTTGATTACCTGGAAATACACCTGAATCCAATAACCCAGACATTTTACGAAGGTTACCATTCTTAAGTTTTATACCAAACGGATTATCAATGTTTTCCCCCATCATGATCATACCACCTCTTGGTCCACGCAACGTCTTATGTGTAGTCGTTGTCACCACATGGCAGTGAGGCATTGGGTCATTTAAAATGCCTTTTGCAATTAAACCAGCAGGGTGCGATATATCGGCCAGTAAAACAGCACCAACCTGATCTGCAACCTCTCTAAATTTAGCAAAGTCAATATCTCTAGAATAGGCTGAAGCACCAGCTATAATTAACTTTGGTTTTTCTTTATTGGCCTGATCTGCCAGCATATCGTAATCGATATAACCTGTATCTTTTTTTACACCATAAAACGTAGGACGATATAACTTACCCGAAAAATTAACGGGAGAACCATGCGTTAAATGACCGCCATGCGATAGATCAAAACCAAGTATGGTATCACCAGGTTTAAGACAGGCATGAAATACTGCTGTATTTGCCTGGCTACCGGAGTGTGGCTGCACATTGGCATAAGCAGCACCAAACAAGGTCTTTGCACGTTCAATCGCTATAGTTTCTACTTCATCAACGACCTCGCAACCACCATAATAGCGTTTACCAGGATAACCTTCTGCGTATTTATTGGTAAGCACCGAGCCAGCGGCTTCTAAAACCTGATTACTCACAAAATTCTCAGAAGCAATGAGTTCTATACCATCTGTTTGGCGTTCTTTTTCGGCTTGTATTAATTCAAAAATTTGTTCGTCGCGTTGCATAAATTAAGTCTTTGTTAAATCGAAACAAAAATAGTGAATAGATTAGTTTAAATATCAAATTTTATGTAGGTTTGAGTATAAATTAATGAACATTTAATCAACAAAAATAATATGCCATTATCAGCCAATAATCCCGATCGTTCTTCATGGTTACATGTAAATAAGAACTCCGATTTTCCTATTCAAAATATTCCTTTTGGTGTATTCTTAACCAGAGACGACATTATTACTATAGGAACTCGTATTGGAGATACGGCAATTGATCTTGGCGCATTACATCAATTAGGCTATTTTGAAGGTATCCCTTTAACTGATGATATCTTTTTACAGGATACACTAAACGATTTTATTGCAGACGGTAGAAAAACCTGGCGCTTGGTTAGGAATAGAATTGCAGAAATTTTTGATGTCGAAAATGAAACTTTAAAAAATAATAATCCACACAAGGAAACCATTCTTTTTCGTTTAGATGAAATTGAAATGCAACTACCTATTCAAGTTGGCGATTATACTGATTTTTATGCCAGTAAAGAGCATGCTACCAATGTAGGTACTATGTTTAGAGACCCAAACAATGCCTTATTACCAAATTGGGTACACATGCCTGTTGGCTATCATGGTCGTAGTTCTTCTATTATTCCTTCAGGAATTCCTGTACATCGTCCACAAGGTCAAACCATGCCAGAAGGTGCTGACAAACCAGTATTTGGACCAAGTAAATTAGTGGATTTTGAATTAGAAATGGCTTTTATTACCACAGATGCTAATGATTTAGGTGAGCCAATTCCGATAAATGAGGCAGAAGAATACATATTTGGTCTTGTACTTTTTAACGACTGGTCTGCACGCGATATTCAAAAATGGGAATACGTACCATTAGGACCTTTCTTAGGAAAAAGCTTTGCCTCTTCTATGTCTCCTTGGATTGTAACATTAGATGCCCTCGAACCATTTAGAGTGGAGAGTCCAAAACAAGATCCGAAGCCTTTAGAATATCTGCAAACTAAAGGCAAAAAGAGTTTTGATATTAATTTAGAAGTTGGTATACAACCTAAAGGTGCCAAAGAAACCACGGTATGTAAGTCTAACTTTAAGTATATGTACTGGAATATGGCACAACAATTAGCACATCATACTGTTAATGGTTGTCCTGTAAATTCTGGCGATATGATGGGAAGTGGTACCATTTCTGGTCCGACCGAGGATTCGTATGGTTCAATGTTAGAATTAAGCTGGAAAGGGTCTAAACCATTAAAAATGAAAGACGGTACTGAGCGTAAATTTATTAACGATAATGATACTGTTATTATGAGGGGCTATTGCGAAAAAGATGGCACTCGTATTGGTTTTGGTTCGGTCAAAACAAAATTATTACCAGTCTTTAATCCTAAAAAGAAAAAGTAATTTAAAACGCTATAGGTTTTTTCTCATATTAAAATGGTGCTTCATAACTGAAGCTAACCCATTCCTTTTTTACAGGGTGCTCAAACGCCAGCGTTTCGGCATGAAGGTGTAACCGTTTAGCGACAACGCCATATAAATCATCACCAACAATGGGCGTATTTAATCCCAAATGATGTGCTGCGTGAACGCGTAACTGATGCGTACGACCGGAAATTGGATAAAAATGAATTCTAGTTTTGTTATCTTCATATCCTAGAACTTCAAATCGTGTTTTTGCTGGTTTACCATGCTCATAGCAAACAAGTTGTCTCGGTCGGTTATTTAAATCTACACGTAATGGTAAGTTAATGACACCTTCCTTAGCTTCTAACTCACCATCTAATAAAGCGACATAACGTTTTTTAATACTGCGGTTAATAAATTGCTTCTGTAGATTTTTGTGCGTCTTCTCATTTTTAGCAACTAGTAATAAACCAGAGGTTGACATGTCCAGACGATGCACCAGTAAAGGCCCTTTTGCGTCTGGCAAATAGGTTTTCATTCTGGTTAAAACAGAATCCTTAATGGTTTTACCAGGTACCGACAAAAACTCTTCTGGCTTGTTAACCAGGAGTAGGTAGTCGTCTTCGTAAATAATTTTTAGTTCTCCAGCATATGTTCCTGCAGAAGCAATTGGGTTGTCTTCCACATTTAGCCCATGCATCATATGACCTAGTATCGGCTCACATTTACTACGGCAAGATGGGTAAAACTGTTTATGACGTCGTACTTCAGATTTTGGTGAACTTCCCCACCAAAACTCAGCCATGGCAATGGGTGTCATTTTATTTTCATAAGCAAACTGAAACAACTTGGGAGCTGCACATTCACCAGAACCTGCTGGTGGTTTTGGCAAATCGGTAGCATTAAATATGGTATTTAAATCCTTAGTTTCCCCTTTAAAGTTTAAAAACTGATAGTTTGCATGCAAGCGCTTCTGCAGTTTTGCAGACAATGTTTTACGTTCAAATTTTAACTGATTTATAGTATGCTCATAGGATTCTAAATTTGCTTTAGCCTCCGTAATCTTATGCTCCCAATCTCTTTTTAAATCCTTTAATCTAAAATGATAA
>JABDKL010000051.1 GCA_013002225.1 Winogradskyella sp. | reverse complement strand
GAACAGGAAGTTTTGAGGTTATATAGTAAACGGCTTATTAGTAAACTTGAACAGAAAAATTTAGAGCTCGAAAAAGAAGTCTTAGAACGTAAAAAAGCAGAACAACAGCTAATCGATAAAAACGAAGTTTTAGATCTAATTGCGGTTAATACACCGTTAGATAAAATTTTTGATCGTATACTATTAAACTACGAATCCCACCATCCAGACAATTATGGGGCCATAAGTTTACAGGAAGATAATGGCACTCATCTTAATCTCATATCGGCACCGTCGATGCCAAAAGCATATAACGCTGCCGTACAACAGGTTTTAATAGGTGATAATGTGGGGTCTTGTGGCACTGCAGCTTACCTTAAAAAACCTGTAGTTGTATCCGATATTAGTAAGAGTAAATCATGGATAGATTATAAGGATATAGCGCTTAAGTACAATTTAAAATCGTGCTGGTCCTTACCAATTCTGTCTGAAAATGATGACGTATTAGGAACATTTGCAATTTACAGTGAGTCCATTAAATCACCCACTTTTGATGAAATTAAGGAGTTCAATTTAACAGTTAGTTTAACAAGAATTGCAATAGAAAAACATAGGATTGCAGAAGAAATTAAGAAGAAAGATGCATCGTATAAGTCCTTAATTGATCAGGCCAGTGATGCCATCGTAACATTTGCGATTGATGGCACCATATATGATTTTAATAAGGCAGCACATACGAGTTTAGGGTACACTAGAGACGAGTTTTCAAAGCTTAGACTTCATGATATCAATGAAGGACCTATAATTGAAAATAAAGAGAATTATCAAAAAGCACTTAAAGGAGAGGCCATTCTCTTTGAAAGAAAGTTTAAACGTAAAGATAATACCTATATAGATGTTGAGATTTCAGCAAAATTACAACAGGATGGAAAAATTCTGGGTATTGCGAGGGATATTACAGAATGGAAAAAAAATCTAAGAGCTATACAAAGAGCTAAAGAATTTTCAACGGGCTTGTTAAATTCAATGCGTGAGGGTTTGTATGCTATTAATTTAGAGTCGGAGATCATCATGGTAAATCCAGCATTTTGTAAAATGACAGGATTTACAGAGCAGGAACTAATCGGTTTAAAACGTCCTTATCCATTTTCACCGCCAGAGGTAAAAGAAGATAATGATAAACGCTTCAACCTTTTAAAAGAAAACAAAAACTTGCCGGATTACGAAAACACCTATATGAATAAGGATGGCGAGCGTTTTCCGGTCCAGGTTTTGGTTTCTAGTTTACATGATGAAAATGGGAAGAAATTTGCAAACTTTGCGACTGTTCAGGATATCTCTGAACGTAAAAAGGCCGAAATAGATTTAAAGCTGGCAAAAGAGTTTACAGATAAGCTCATTATGTCCATGCAAGAAGGCTTAATTATTGTAAATCTAAAGGGCGAAATTATAATGGTTAATGATGCAGCCTGTGATATTTATGGCTATACTGAAGATGAATTAATAGGCCTTTCCATGCCATATCCATTCGTAATTAACGATGATACAGATATTATTCGCAATGCCTATAAAATGGTAGCTGGCGGTGAACCGCTGTCATTTAAATATAAGTTTGAGAGAAAAAATGGCGAACGAATAACGACGTATTTTTCTACGGGTAATATTAAAAACAATAACAATGAGGTCATTGCGCTTTTTGCAACGATTAAGGATATTACGGAAGAAGAAAAATCTAAAAAAGCATTGGAGGCAAATGCTATATTATCAAACAAAAAGAAAGATGCCATTTTAGAACTGGCCAATTTGGTCGGTGAACATTATGACACGGCTTTTAATAAAATAACAAAACTGGCTTCACAAACGCTAGAGGTTGGTCGTGTCAGTATTTGGTCCTTCAAAAATGACAAATCAGAAATTTTTTGTGAAAAATTGTATAATCTCAAAACGAATTCTTTTGAGAGAGATTTTGTAATTCAATACAATGACAATCCCCATTATTTTGACGAGCTTACTAAAAAGCAAACCATAAGGGTTGCAGATGCTCAGAATAATAAAATTACGAAACAGTTCACTAAGGACTATTTTAAACCGAACAACATAAGCTCACTTATGGATGTTTTTATTAATAGTACCAATGGGCATTATGGTATTATTTGCTTCGAGCATGTTGGCGATACCTTAAGAGACTGGTCTGCCGATGATCTACAATTCGCTACATCTATCGCAAATATCGTATCCTTAATGGTAGAAAGTACAGAGCGAAAATCTGCCGAAAAAATGCTGTTAACAAGCAATAAGCAATTGTCACAAGCAAATACAGAACTCAATGCCTTACGCGAACAATTAGAACAGGAAAATGTGTATCTAAGAAACGAGTTAGACCTAGTCTTTAATTTTGAGGAGATGGTGTATGGCAGTGCTGAGTTTAGTAACGTTTTAACAGAAATTGAAAAAGTAGCACCAACCGATGCAACCGTTTTATTACAAGGGGAGTCGGGCACAGGGAAAGAATTATTAGCAAGAGCCATTCATAATATAAGTAGTAGAAATAATAAGCCTTTAATAAAAGTTAATTGCTCGGCCATACCAAGAGAATTAATAGAAAGTGAATTATTTGGTCATAAAAAAGGATCATTTACAGGAGCCCATACTGATAAAATTGGGAAGTTTGAATTAGCAGATAAGGGCACATTATTTTTAGATGAAATTGGAGAGCTCCCCTTAGATATGCAACCCAAATTATTGAGATTTCTGCAAGAAGGTGAAATTGAAGTTGTTGGTGGTGTCGGTACTAAAACACTGGATGTAAGGGTTATCGCCGCCACTAATAGAAATCTTTTACAAGAAATAGAAAATAAAAAGTTTAGAGAAGATCTATACTTTAGACTTAATGTCTTTCCGATAATAGTGCCATCATTAAGAGAACGTAAGAATGACATTCCAATTTTGGTAGAGCATTTTGTAGATAAATTTAACAAACGCTATGGCAAGTCTATAAAATTTATTGTAGATGAGGCAATGACCAAGCTTAAAAATTATAATTGGCCAGGAAATATTAGAGAATTAGAAAACCTAATAGAGCGCGCATTAATTTTATCTAATGGTGAAACCTTACAGATTCCTGGTTTTGAGTCTTCGAGTCAACATGCCAAAGCGATTAGTGATAAAGATCTGTCTTTAGATACTGCCCAGCGTACACATATTCTTCAGGTTTTAGACCAATGCGATTGGAAAATTACTGGCGAAAACGGTGCAGCAGAAATATTAAAACTCAAGCCTAGTACCTTACGTGATAGAATGAAAAAGTTGGAGATTAAAAAAGGGTAATCAATTAACGGTATACCGTTATTCTGCATAATTACAATTTTAGCTTCACGGTAATCCGTGGTTCTTTTTTAGGGTTAAAATTTTAAAAAAATTTTTAAAACCTTGTTTATCAGTACTTTATAATTTATATTTTGAATTGTTTTTGTTTTGGCACGTCTATGGCAATACCAATTTCAAATAGAATTAATTATGAGACAGGTTATTGAAACTGAGGGCGTTAAATTTTGGAAAGAAGAAAGTATCATTCATTGTAAATTAGAATCTTCTTTTTTTAGTCTTTATGATAGAGTTAAAACAGAAGAACTCTTTATTAATGCCATCGTACACCTAAACAACAGCAATTATATGCCTTTCTTAATAGATTTAGAAGGTGTAAGTAATAGCCATGCATTAAAAATTTATAATCTTATAGCGAGTAGTACTCTAATTGATTCTAATGTACTCACTAAAACCTTTTTTGTCCCATCATTCCGTGCTAAATTACTTTTAGCAGTTCGCACCTTTATTGACTATAATCTTGTACCTAATAAAGTTTTAGTTAATCATAAAAAAGCCATTAACTATTGTCAAAGAGATTATCAATTGTTTTATCAAATAAGCTAAAAACTATAATATGAGTGAAATAATAGGATTTAATAATGCTATTTTCTGGACCGATGATTCAGAAATACTGTATTGCGAATTTAATAATAGTGATCCAAATTTTAAATTGAATCATGATAATAAGCAGTCTTATATACAGGCCATAACAAAATTATGTAAGGGGAGAACAATGCCTTTTTTAATTGATCTAAAAGGCACTCGCGGCACGTTTTCGGTTTCTGCTACTAAATTTTTGGCCAATAGTCCAGAATTAAAAAATGTCAGAACTTCAGAATCGTATATTACCAACGCTTTAAGCACTAAATTATTGATTGGGGTGTACAAACGATTATATGACCCAATTACGCCATTTGGCGTATTTAGTGAATTTGACGATGCAGAGAATTTTTGTTTACGAGCAAAAGATAGAGTTTATGGATACAATTAACAAAAGCTTCCGAGAGTATTGAACATTATTACTAGACGTAGAGCTTACTTTACCCACATTGTTTTTTATGTATCCACATGTGAGATGAATCAGAAATTGAGTGCGCTTATTTCGAACATTCAAAGCACTGTAGAAGCTTTCCATTAGTATCCTTGTAATTCGATCCCTTTAGTGGTTGGTCTAATAAGGGCCTGGCATCTAGAATTTGTTTAAATGCTTTAGCAATGGGTATAAGAGCATCTAATCGTGCATTTATTTTTCTTTTAAGCTGTTCTTCGTCCAGATGTCTTAAATTAGCATTCCAAACCATAAAAGCAGCGTCTATCGCATTTTGGTCTAATTTATCTTTAATAAGTTGTGCCTCCGCAATAAAATCACGCTCATTAGTTTGCTGTAAAAAGTAGACGTCAAAATCATAAATTAAACCATCCAGATTAGCAATTGTGTTTTCAAAAGACTGCAGATGAGGTGTAATATTTTGGTTAGATATAACATTGGGAATTAAACCATCGACACTAAAAAACGCATTATCTCTATCTACTGGTAAGGGCTCTGCAGAATAGACACTGTCTTTTTGTTTAATAAGCCAACCCCATTGTTTTGCATGCCTATCCCAATCACCAATAACCAGATCAAAAAGTCTAGCCCTTATCAATTTTCTTTTATCAATACTTAAGCTTTCACCCAATTCCATTTTTAGTTCCTGCAAATTGTCTGTATCTACTAGCTTAACTGCATCAGGTCTATTAATCCACTCAGCACTTCCTTTATTTTCAAATTCCAAGAAATACAACCGGTTTCCATAGTCGTCGTTATAGCGCTCTCCCAATGTTTCTTGTTGCGGAAGAAAGACGATTTGAGGTTTGGTGTGTAGAATATCGAGATTATCCAACAATTCTGAAACAACTAAAGCAGCATAAGGGTGTTGCCCAGAAATACCATCGTGGACAACATTTTCAATTCCAAGAGATTTAGCAAGATCTGGTACATGATGACTCGGATCTTTATTTACACTTCTTAAGGTTAATAATAGATCATTTTTAGACTTTACTCTTAAGGATGTCGTTTGTGTTCCGCCACCTTCCTTTACTATTTCTACGCCTCCGTATAAGGTATCTAAGAATAAAACAGGAGCTTCAATTTTAGCATGCCAGGCATCTCGGTAATTTTCACCTTGAAGAAATTGCTTAAATAGATCGGCATTGTAGACAATGTTTGCACTTACTGTTACAGTTTTATAGTCTTTAAAATCTACCGTTTGTAGATCTTCAATATTATAAATAACACATGTGGCCTCATTATTCTCGCTAAGTGCAATCTTGAGATAGGAGAATATAATAAAACCTATACATAAAGTTAATAGTAATACTACAAGTCTTTTATAAGACATTAAATGGTGCTTAGTTTACATTACAAAGTGATGGTATCCCTAAATATAAAGGCCAGAGCAAAAGTGATCACTGAAATTATTATACCTCCCATAAACACAAAATAAGTATAACGCAACAATCGATATTTTGAATCTAATACTGAGCCTAGAAAGTATAAATCTTTAGTCAGTGTATTATAGACATCATCTTTATTTGTAATAAGTTTTGAAAAGGCATTTTGGTATTTGTCCAGCTCCATTTTATGAAAATTGCCAAAGAAGGCAAGATTCACATTTTTGTTTTTCAAATCCTTTTCAGTAAATTCTCCTCGTGTGACATTAGGCTGGGTCGCCTTTATGGACATAACCATAGAAGCAATACAGAACACAGTGAACACTATGGTTGGTAAAATTAAAAAGCGACTGTCCGGATCATTTAATTTTGATATTAAATTGGCTAATACCAGAGAAATAATAATCGCATTTACGGATAATAAAATATTGGCTTTAGTATCTGCAATATCACTGAGCTTAATATGGTTTCTTAAAGCAACTCGGTATAGAGTCTGTATACTTCGTTCTGGACTCTCATTTTTATATTTTACTTTATAATGCGCTTTTAATTTTTCTTTAGATTCTGTTTTACTGAGCTTTACCTGAGAATTTACAATAGAAGCTGTGTTTTTATATTTACGGCCTTGCCACTCATCACGTCCGTAATCTGAGAAATATTTGTGGGAGGTGAGCGCGTCTAATAAGTGTTTTAGCCATTTAGATTCAGACATGGTCTCATCAGACACTTTTTCGATCTCTTTTCTTAGAAGGCTACTGTATTTTAAATATTTTTTCTTACCATAATCGTGATAATATACATCTAAAACATATTCCTCGACCTTTGTATTCGGCTTTTGCGTGAGCAAGGCATCAAAGCAATTAAGAGTTGCTTCTTTAATAGACTTATCTACGTTTGTTCCCTTAAAGAATGAATTAATAACCTTTTTACTACCTTCAAATGGGTTATGATAATTATTTACATAGCCAACAGCACTAAAGGCAATAGCTAATTGTAAAACTAAAGCTTCATCCTCACTTAATTTCACGTCTTTAATAACATCCTCAGTAATTTTTAAACGTTCCTGAGTATGATAAAAATTATGATATGTAAGATTAGAAGTGTCTTCAGTCTTAAAATATTTAGACACAAAATCTTTAGCGTCTTGCAATAATTTAGCCATAATTAGTTTAATAATTGTTCTAATCGAAAGTACGAGAATTTTTTGAATCCTTTTACTTCAATGCCTTCAAAAATTAACGCAATGTGTGATTATAGTTAAAATATTTTTGTAAATTAATTTCAGGAAACTGTAACATTTTTAATCATAACTCGTCTTATTTAATAAAGGAACTAAATCATGGAATCTAATTATTATACACTAAAACGATCTGATAATCAGTTAATAGTTATTACACACTTAACACAGTTATTGACGTATTTAACTGGTTTTGGTGGGTTAATCGTGCCATTAATTATTTGGGCAACCCAAAAAGATAAAGTAGAAGCTATGGATGCCCATGGCAAACGCATCTTAAATTTTCAATTAAGCATTATAATTTATAGCATTATCAGTATCCCATTAATTTTTGTTTTTGGCCTTGGGATTTTAACTTTAATTCTTCTATGTATTTTGGCATTTATAATGCCAATAATAAACGCTATAAAAGCTAGTAATGGAGAATTACCTAGCTATCCATTATCTCTTAATTTTGTTAGTTAATATTAAAAGAATGGTGTAAAAAAGGCTCACATATTGTGAGCCTTTTTTTGTTTTATAATACTTTTAAGATTTGGGACGATTTTATTCTCTATATTAAAGCTATGAAAACATTTATTAGAAAAATAGCATTAATTATTATAGCCTCAATAGTATATACTTCTTGTATTTCGTCACAAGGCGTTGCTTTCAAAGAGAAGCCAGGTAATGCTTATCAGGATGACGTGAAAAATATAATTAATCATAGTGCATGGGATAAGCTTTTAAAAAATCATGTTAGAGATAATGGTTTAGTAGATTATAAAGGTTTTCAATCAGATAGTGAAGCCCTGAATGCGTATGTAGAATTCCTTAGTAATAATGCACCTAAAAAAAGTTGGCCTTTTGAAGAACAGTTAGCCTATTTCATAAATCTGTATAATGCCAATACAATCAAATTAATTGTGGATCACTATCCTGTAGAAGGAATTAAAGAAGTAGATGCTACAATATCACCATTTTTAAAGTCTTTCATTTTTATTGGCGATAAGAAGTTTTCTTTAGCAGATATCGAAAAAGGAATATTGCAAAAAATGAATGAACCACGCATGCATTTTGCTATTAATTGCGCATCAATTTCCTGTCCTAAATTGCTTAAAGAGGCGTATACTGCCGAAAATGTGGACGAACTTATGGAAAAGGCAGCAAGAGAATTTATAAATTCTGATAAGAATGAAATTTCTGAAAGCCGTGCAAAAGTTTCGGAAATCTTTAAATGGTATAAGAACGATTTTTTGGTTGATGCCTCTTCGATAATTGAATATATAAATCGTTACGCTGAAAAAAAGATAAATAGTAATGTAGATCTAAGCTATATCACCTATAATTGGAACTTAAACGATACCAACTAATACACTTAATCTTCTAGAATCATTTGACCCGTATAAAGCACTTCTACATCTAAAATAGGAGGTGTGTTAACAACAATCATATCACCTGTGCTCAACAGGCTTCCCGTTAGTGACAGCTGCGGATTAATAATAATATCGTTAGTGCCACGATGATAAACCTCGGCATTCTGAACCAATAGATTTCTGCCTTCAAATCGGGCATCACCAAACAGAAAATTTAAATCCAGATTAGTCACATTGCCTGTTAAGAAGAAATTACTCAAATTATTTTGAGTAATCGTTAAATTTTCTACATCCAGATTAAGATTAAAATCGCCATCGGTATGAAAGCCATCTTCCTCTTCTAAGTCTTCGGATATTAAGGCGAGGTTAGAGTAGGACAAGGTGTTCTCGCTAACAATAGTTAAGCCAGAGCTATTTCTTATTTCTGTAATATTAGGTGCAGATACAAAAACTTTGGTAATGCCATAATCTCTGGTGATATTACAAGCATTTTTGTTTTCAATGACCAATCTTTCGTTTATAACGCTTATATCAATATCATTAACCAGGTTTTCACCCGTTTCTAGCACTACAGAAAATGGGCCTTCTGATATCAGTAACTGGCTGCGTTCAAAAACTGTAATTTTATCAAAGGCATCGACTTCTATTGCTTTCTGAATAATATCACCCGAAGTTTGAAAACAATCGAGTGCATCCTCAGAATTACAACCAAAAGTTAAACAGATATACGTTAATATTATTAGTCTTTTCATAATCGAAGTCCTATACCAAATTCAACAGCTTCGGCTTTCGCACCATGCGAATGCACATTAATAACACCAAATACCTTGTTAGAAAAATAGCGTTTTAATCCTAAACGGTTATAAATCCTATTTTCAAATGCTACAGGCCAGTACACGTAATAGCCCAGATGAGTTATAAATGCCACTTTGTTAAAGCGCAATTCATGACCCACAAAAACACCAACACGTTTAAAATCTGTACCGCTTTCAATATTATTTTCAGGAAATGCAATCGATTGGTGTTTTATATATTCTTTTAAAAAGTAAGACACAAAAAGTTCTGTTCCGGCTAAAAAAGTACTTTTATGGTTAACGCGTTTATCTACAAATGCTGTAAGAACAAAAAACGGATACTGTCCACTTCCATTAATATCACTTTCATTAATACCGCTTCTTAAAACAAAATTGTAGGTAAAAGGTTCGGAATATTTGGTGCGCTCACCTTCTGGTATATATTCCGGAAAATCTTCCGCATCAAACAAATAATTTAAGCCTGCAGAAAATGCAAATGTATTTGTACTATTATTTGGAGCTTTAACGTTGGCATTAGAGTAGTGGATGACTGTAAAACCAGCATTAAATCCTAATCCCTTATAAATATCCTCTTTTATATAGTCAAATTTTAAAAAGGTCGTACTCAACAAATGGGATCCGTAAGCATTATTTATAAAATTATCGTTTTTATCGTAAGGTTTATTAGCATAGGCTATGCCTTGACCAATTCTAAAGACCAGATTACGATTTAAGAAATAAAAATTAAAATGTCCATAAAGCCCAATGTTCTCTCCCAAATAGGGATTCTGCATGTCTTGATAAGTCAGAGAAAATCCCCAGTCAGGATAATTGTAACGACGTTCCCATTCGTTAAAACCATAGGTTTTTCTATTGTAACTTAATACAAAACCCGTAGGGTGCCCTGTTATTAAATGTGAAATATCTGGATTGTGTTCCAGGATAGTACCATAAAATGGACTTAGATCGACCGAAAAAGGTTTTATCTCTTCAGTTTGCGAAAAACAACTCAAACTTATTAAATACAAAAGCGCCTTAAAAAGGTTTTTCATACACTACTGATAATGCTGGGAAGTTGCTTACTATTAAATTGAAAACAATAATAATAAAAAAAGCCTCAATTAAGAGGCTTTTTGTTTTTATTAATCGCGTCTGCGCGAGCGTCTTGGTCTATCTGAACCCGAATTGCTCGTTTCAGTAGATCGGTTCCTTGTTCTAGACTCACCAGAGTTGCTTCGTCTATCATTGCTGCTATCACTAAACTCTTTTTTACGTCTATCACTACGGTTGCCTGAGCCAGATGAGCGTCTATCGCTAGAGCGTCTATCTCCTCTTGGCTTGTCATCGCGTCTACGACTTCCGCCAGAGCGTCTGTCATTTCTGCCACCACGACCTCTATCACGTCGTCCGCCACCACTACGACCTTTGTTTTCGCTAACTTCTACATTAACATAACGACCGTCGTGCTTATAATCTGTAAAGAATGCCAGTACTTTTTCCTGGTTTTCTTTTTCGGTATTAAAGAATGAAAAACTTTCCTTTACATCTACTTTAAAAACATCGTCTCTGCCTAATTCTAAAACTTCTTTTAAGAAATCTTTTAGCTTCATCCAATCATAACCATCCTTACGACCAACATTAATAAAGTAACGTGTGTCGTTAGATGATTTACCATAATCACGGCCACCATCACTATCAGATCCTCTAGAATCTGAAACGGTTAAATCCTTAGATTTTTGGTAATAGTTGAAGAATCGAGAGAATTCAACTGAGAAGAACTTTTTAATAAGCTCATCTTTATCTGTATCCTTAAATAGTTCGTTAATACTGTCCAGGTATTTATCAATCTCGTGACTAACCTCTGTATTATGGATTTTATTAGCTAAGCTCATTAATTGCACTTCGCAGATTTCCATACCAGAAGGTATCTCTTTCTTCTCAAACTGCTTTTTAATAATGCGCTCTATACTTTTTATTTTACGGGTTTCGCTTTTAGATACAATAACCATAGAAACACCAGTTTTACCAGCACGACCTGTACGTCCAGATCTATGTGTATAGGTTTCAATTTCATCTGGTAATTGGTAATTAATAACGTGTGTAATATCATCTACATCAATTCCACGTGCGGCTACATCGGTAGCAACAAGCATTTGTATTTGCTTATTTCTAAAAGACTTCATAACCAAATCACGCTGATTCTGGCTTAAATCACCATGTAGTGCACCAGCAGAATAACCATCTTCAATAAGATTTTCTGCCACTTTCTGGGTATCGCGCTTTGTTCTACAGAAGATTACGGAAAATATATCCGGATTAGCATCAGCTAGGCGTTTTAAAGCCTGATAACGATCTCTCGCATTTACTAAGTAATACTCGTGCGATACGTTGTTGGTACTCTCATTTTTATTTCCTACTGTAATTTCAATAGGATCGTACATAAATTTCTTTGCGATAATAGACACCTCCTTAGGCATCGTGGCAGAGAATAACCAGGTGCTTTTTTCATCTGGTGTATGCGATAATATATCTGTAATATCTTCGAAAAAGCCCATGTTTAGCATTTCGTCAGCTTCATCTAAAACACTGTATTGTATTTTAGAAATGTCTACTAAGTTTCTGCTAATCATATCTTTCATACGACCTGGAGTGGCAACAATAATTTGTGCTCCTCTTTTAACTTGTCTTGCCTGGTCTGTAATACTAGCACCACCATATATAGCAGTGACATTAAGTCCTTTACAGTACTTACCATAAAGTTTTAATTCATTAGTAATTTGCAAACAAAGCTCACGTGTAGGCGATAAGATAAGGCCTTGAGTGGTTCTGCTATTCACATCGATTTTTTGAAGCATAGGAAAACCAAATGCGGCTGTTTTACCTGTACCAGTTTGTGCTAAGGCAACTAAATCGCGTTCTTTTTCTAATAAAATTGGAATTGCTTTTTCTTGGACTTCACTTGGGTTTTCAAAACCTAAATCCGTAATAGCGTTAATGAGGTCTTCATTAAGACCTAGTTCTTGGAATGTGCTCATTCTTGAGTTTATGTATTCGATTATATGCTTTTGGTGTTACAAAAGAAGCGAATCGACATACTAAACACTTAAACTTCTAGGTAACACATCCTCACCCTGAGGAATTTATAAATTCAGCTTTCTGAATTTCAAGCTGCAAAAGTACAACATTTAATTGGATTATTTTTTTTTAATATATGATATGCCTGAAATACCATGAACATGAACTTGTTTAAGTCATTTAGATACTAATGATTAAGAGTAAATGAACTAAAATACTTTCTGACTTAAGTGAATCTGTGGAATGAACAATTACCAATTGTTATTTTTCAATTGTAAAAATAAATTTTGTGCCCTTTTCGATTTCCGATTCTAAAGTAATAGTACCATTACTATTTTCGATAATTTTCTTTACAGTTGCGAGCCCGATGCCATTACCGGAATTTCCGTATCGATCCTTATTAGTGGTAATATTAAAAATTTCAAATATCTTCTTATGATCTTTTGGTGGAATTCCAGGGCCATTATCTTTAACATAAAATTCATAATGGGTTTCTGAGTTCGACACTCCGATTTCTACCACTATTTTTTCTTTATCATTATATTTTATAGCGTTTGCAACCAGATTAATCAGAATTTGATCTAAAGCGGTTTTATTGGTATAAATCTTTTCCAGATCTGAATTGATGTTCAATGTTACATTATGATCATATGAAAATAATCCTAAGATTTCTTTTTTTAATTGAGGCAAATCTATTTCTGACTTTTTTTCTCTTAAAACCTGCTCGCTTTTGCTGTACTCTAATAATCCGTCAATTAGGCTTCTTAGCTTATTTGAAGATTCCTTGATAAGTTGCAACATATCTTGGCCCTCACTGTCTATATTAGATTTATACTCTTCATAGAATATCTCAGACATACCAGAAATTCCTATAAGCGGCGATTTGAGATCATGTGCTGCTACAAATGCAAAACGTTCTAATGCTTCGTTTTTTTCTTCGAGTTTAGAGAATGAATCTTTTAACTGTAATTGCGCTTTTCTTAGATTAAGAATATTCATGACTTGTTTCGCCAATGCATCTAAGGAAGAAATTTGACTTTGACTTAGTAATTTTGGTTTATGGTCTATTACACATAAAGTACCCAGAGGTAAACCATTTTCGCTTATTAAAGGTATGCCAGCATAAAATATAACTCGTGGATCTCCTGTAACTAATGGATTGTCATGAAAACGCTCATCGTTCCTTGAATCTTGAACCATAAAAACACTTTCCTGTGAATTTATGGCATGTGCACAAAAGGCATATTCTCTTGGTGTCTGCCTTGCGTCTAATCCATGATTAGACTTAAACCATTGGCGATTGCTATCAATTAAACTGATCAGAGAAATTTCTGTACCACATATTTCTGCAGCAATAGCAGTAAGATTATCGTAATCTGCTTCAGGTAGTGTATCAAGAATGGAATAAGACTCTAACTCTTTTATTCTATCTTTTTCTCTTTCATGATCTTTTGGTGCTTCCATACAAAATTTTTTAAGGTCTTAGCTAGGGTTTATTGTTTTTTAAACACTAAAAATCAACTGATTTACAGCTGTAATAGTAGTTATAAACGAAAATAAATTATTGTATTGGAGGAATCAATAGCAGTAGGTAATATGTGTACAATAGTTGTTAACATTTATTCAAAAATTCAACCAGTTGTTTGACGGCCTTCCCGCGATGGCCAATTTTGTTTTTTTCTTCCAGTGAAATTTCTGCAAACGTTTGCTCGTAGCCATTGGCTTTAAAAATAGGGTCGTAGCCAAAGCCTTTTGTGCCCTGTTTCTCTTTTGTGATTTCACCTTTACAAATGCCTGTAAATGTGTGTAACCTATTCTTAAGATGCAATGCTATAACGGTTTTAAACTGGGCGTTTCTATTGGTGTGGTTTTTAAGTTCTAAGAGTAATTTATCCATGTTGTCGTCTGCATTTCGCTGTGGACCAGCATATCGTGCAGAAAAAACACCAGGCTCACCATTTAAAGCCTCAACCTCCAATCCTGTATCATCTGCAAAGCAATCGTAGCCGTAATTGTTTTTTATGTATTCTGCTTTTTGGATGGCATTGCCTTTAATAGTTGGTTGGGTTTCTGGTATATCCTCAATACACAAAATATCTGCTAAGCTTAATAATTTTATGTGTTTAGGCACTAAGGCTTGTACTTCTTTAATTTTGTTAGGGTTGTTGGTAGCGAAGACGAGTTGCATTTTAATTATTTTGCTTCAAATATATCTATAAAGTTTTCATTGCATAAAAAACCCCTCAAATTTTTGAGGGGCTTATTTTTAACTATTTAGTCTGTAAGATTTAAGTATTCGTCTAAGTTTTAATTTAATGTCTTCTCCGGTATCATAAACCATTTGCAGATCTGTTGGGAAGCTCATTTGTTGTTGTCTTATTAATGCTCGGTCATTTCTATCTAAAGCTCTTATATCTCCTCTAAAGTGTCCAAAAACATTTTCGAAGATAAAACCACTGTCAATAGTAAATGAATCTACAATAGTATCTTTATGCAAATCAGTGTAAACAACATTAGCAACTACCTGTGCTGATTTTGTTTGTACCACTTCAAATAATCGTGCTCTAACATTTACAATCTTATCCACTTTAATATCATTGCCTAAGCTATCTTTTTCTACATTACCATTTGCATCCAAAGCATATTCCCAACCATCTACGATCTGTCTTTGTCTTAAGAACTGTCGCTCATTTATACGCTCTGGTGAGATGTTAATTTGCTTTAACTGTAGTTGCATAGAGAAGTCGTAGTCCATTTCATCATTTGCAATAGCATGGTATGTGGTCCAAAACTGGTTTATTCCATAAGTATTAAAATCTAAGAGTTCGGCTTCTAATTGCTGTGGTATAAGTTGGTGTGTTTCATTTTTTATAGAAACATGTACATAATCCATACCTTTAGTATGCGCTTCTTGCATTAAAGTTCTTATGTCTTCAAAATTTGGATTTATAGATTCAACATAGCTTAATAAACTATGTGCTTGTCTCGCATTAAGCTTATCATTAGTATCTAATAAATCTAAACTCTGATCGGTTAAATAGTCCGATGTTTTATATCTATAATCCACTAAAGCAGCACTATAATCATTAAATTTAAAAGTTACAAATCTGCCATCAATTTGAAGCGGAAGTATTCGCTTCACCGCATTTTGTCTCGCTTCTAAATCTGCATAATTTTCATAAATTTCTTTATATAACTCCGGGTTGCCATCCTTTTTTAAATGTGCAATTCTGGCTAAGTCTTCAGTAAGTACTTTGTCATAAGCGTTTTTAAGCATTTTAATATAATCTTGCTTACGCTTTTTGTCTTTGTTGTTTTCTAGCTTTTCTAATGCTTCATTAATTGCCAGGTCATAGTTACCATGACTTATGGCTTCTTCAATTTGTTTTTTGGCACTACAAGATACGAGTACCGAAACAAGGACTGTTAAAAGTAAAAATCGTTTCATAATCTTGTGTTTTAAAGGTTATGTGTATGTAATTTCAATTATGATGCCAAAAATGAAACTTATAGGGTATCGCTATATTCCAGATAAAAAAGTCTGAGACTCTCAAACCAACATATTTAATATTTTGTTTCTTTGCAAAACACATTTAAATACCTCAATGTTTAAAACAGACGGTTCGTTATTTCATCCGCTACTTACTAAAAAACCAGAGGCTTTACCAGAAGCCTTTACGTTTCCGTTTTACTACCAGCCACATAAGTTGTCTGTAATAGCTGCAAACGAAGTTCAGTCATATTTGAGCAGTCAAACAGATTTTGAGCATAATTTTGGATTGGACGAAAAAAAATCAGGATTAAAAATTGGTAAGATGTTTGGGGTTATGATTGTAAAAAACGATTCCGGTGTATTAGGATATCTCGCTTCATTTTCAGGAAAACTTGGGGAGA
Source organism: Winogradskyella sp. (assembly GCA_013002225.1). Lineage (GTDB taxonomy): Bacteria > Bacteroidota > Bacteroidia > Flavobacteriales > Flavobacteriaceae > Winogradskyella. The sequence goes on along the minus strand of JABDKL010000051.1, from coordinate 440 downwards.
GTAACTATCTCAATGGGTTTGTACCTCCAATATATGATAATTTAAATCCTGAAGGATTTTATAAAAAAGGGGAAGCTCATTTAAATGCATTAAATGCTGAAATTGAAAATTTAGAAACCAACGCTGATTATTTAAGTGCATTAAAAACTGTAGAACGAGTAAAGGTAGATTTTGAAACCGCTCTAAAAGACTATAAATGTTTTATTAAATCTGAAAAGCTAAAGCGCAAAAAGAAAAGAGTAGAAGCAGAGCAGCAATTATCACAAGACGCTTACGAGAACTTACTTGAAGAATTAAAGAAGCAAAGCATCTTTTATCATTTTAGATTAAAGGATTTAAAAAGAGATTGGGAGCATAAGATTACGGAGGCTAAAGCAAATTTAGAATCCTATGAGCATACTATAAATCAGTTAAAATTTGAACGTAAAACATTGTCTGCA
>JABDKL010000046.1 GCA_013002225.1 Winogradskyella sp. | reverse complement strand
CTATGATATTCTACGGATTTCATAGACCTTTTTTATTAAATATAATTAAGATATCTATTTTCCAACAAGCCTTTGCTAGCCTACCTGTGCCTCGGCTAAAGCTTCGGATTACTTTCCAATACAATATGTAATTTGCCTTATATTTATTGGGGTTAGAGCATTTGGGCAACAAATAGGATACAAAAAATACCTAAAAAGAATAAATTAAGGGCAATTATTAATAAATTCAATTACGAATATAGCATAAAAAAACCACTCATAAAGAGTGGTTTCATACATAAAAACATCAACCGTTAATTAGCTGTCCCAGAGCCTAAATAAACGCTGTTTGACACTGTATTACCTTCAGCAGTAATAAATGCCATAAAAAGCTCGACTGTATCACCTGCATAGGTACTTGGAATTGTAATGATTTGAGATCCTACAGTTCTATCAGCACCATCAAGAATATACATTGATTCCTTTTTACTTGGATTGTAAACTAAAATCATTGCTTTATCAGTTGCATTTGCATTACCTTCAGCAGAGTTATCATCCCAAGTAAATTCTACTTGTCCCGCAGTTGCTAAATCTGTTGCAGGGTTCAATGCTCCAGATAGATTACCTCTACTTAATAAAGCTAAAGAATAATCTACAGTAAAGTTTGGTGCACTTCCTGTAATAGCATTATTCAATACATAAGACATTGCTGCATTAAACTCTGTTTTTTGCACCGCATAAGATTTATATCCTTTCTTGATAAAACCTAAATTCGGTTGAAGATACTCCAAAGTAACAGTAAACTTGTTTCTTTGGTTAACTTGTCCTTCTGTTCGTGGATTTGCCACACTTGAAGGTTTAATTCTCAAATAGTCAATACCTTTCCAAGAAGCACCAACTACGTTTCCTACTTTACCCGATACACCGCCCAGGATTCCTTGTGAAATAACACCCATTGTATATAAAATTTAAAATTAATACTTGTTCGAAGTTGGTTCGGACTTGGTACGGTCTTTAACCAACACAAGTAATATATGGCAAATACTATGCTAATAGATTGATTTGGTTTTTGTTGCCCTTTGTTGCCCGATTTTGCTTTTTAGAAAATAGATTTTGTATGTATGACACTTTTAAATCTGCCATTTTTGAAATTACTTTTTGAAGTTCAGCTTCTTTTTTACAAATTGCTGACACTATATTAATATGCTTTTGTAACTCAAATTCATCATTTAACAACGAGGTGTAACTATTTTTTAAGGTGTTTCTACAATCATCTATTGAGATAAACAGAATAACACTCCCTTTTAAATAATAAGCATAAAAACCGCCTATTTGCAACATCATTGATAAATGGTAAAGGGTTTGTTTTTCTTCTTCGGTTGATGTAGATACCACAAAACAATTAGGACAAGGATTTATTAAGGGCTTTCCGCTGTTTTGTCCTTTGTTCAGAATAAAAAAATGAGGTTGCGAGTAGGTTCTTCCGATTTGGTGTGTTTTTAGTTCAAAAGTTGACATAGCTATCCAATTTAAAATTGCTTCGCTACGCTTCGCACCATTAATTTTTTAAAAGAAAAACAATAAAAAAAGAAAGCCTAATGCTCTTGTGGCGTGGATAAGGCTGTCAAGGTTTTTGGATAAAAGTTTTTTGAGATTAATTGTTTAATGATTGTGAAAAATGCTTTTGAAAAAAGTTTTATTCAAAACCCGTAGGGCTTGACCTTTATAGCCTTGCGCGTTGGCAGAAGGAAGCCACATATATTTGCTACCTTTTTTTATTATTTTTTTTGTTCAACTTAATTCACTTTTTGGGGCATAAACTCTTAAAAAAATAGGTTGTTTTCAATTTGAGCGTGGGATGAAGCGTTTGTATGGGTAGCGTTTTAAATAGTTGTTTGATAAAACAGCATTTAAACAAGCTACTTATACAGGACTTTTAGGCAATAGCTTTTTGTTTTTTTGAGGTACGATAAAAAGCAATATGCTATGTCGTATTACTGCATTTTCTTAACCTATTTTTTTATAACCGCTGACTTGGGTGGTGGGGAAAAGTGGACTTTTATATTTGTTAACGAAATGAAACAAACAAAGACTTGAGGTAAGGAATACTTGGACTTAACGATGGTTTTGTGCAGTTTGAATGAGATAACCAATATAATACTAAACTTAATCAATCTTTTAAATTTGCTATTGTTTAATGCTTGTTCAAAATATGGTTATATGTTCGGATGTGAGCGTTGGAATAGCGGATATTTTACATAATACCAGTTATAGCGACAAAAATATAATAAAACGCCGTAGGCTACCTTTGAAAGGATTTTTGCTCCTATAACTTGTATTATGTAAACATAGCTTGGGGTAGTTTTTGGTGTGAGGGATGGCAACAGCTCTTTGCTTTTTTATTGTACTACTTTTAAAATATAATAGCAAATAAAATAAGCAATGTGCTGTGTGAGGGTTGGCAACCAAAAACTACAAGTGCGGTGGATAGCGGAACAAAACAAAAGACAGAGGATTTTGAGGTACGAAAAAACTGGGTTTTGGGTTGTGGGGAAAACTACCAACTCATTCGTTGTAATCTAACAGCATTTAATATTGCTAATAATGCTACGCCTACATCTGCAAATACTGCTTCCCACATCGTCGCTAAACCACCTGCTCCTAAAATCAGTACAATTACTTTGACACCAAATGCCAAAATAATATTTTGCCAAACGATTTTTCGTGTGGAACGACTTATTTTAATGGCTCTAACTACTTTTGAAGGTTGGTCGGTTTGAATGATAACGTCTGCTGTTTCAATAGCTACATCACTACCCAAACCACCCATTGCAATTCCAACGTTACTTGCTGCTAAAACAGGCGCATCGTTTATACCATCCCCTATAAATGCTACTTTATTTTCAGGATTCTTTTTTAAAATTTCAACTTCGTTTAACTTATCTTCTGGTAATAAACCACCTTTAGCATTTTCAATATTTAGTTCTTTAGCGACTTGTTGAGTAATGGAATCTTTATCACCAGAAAGCATCATAATATTTTTAATGCCTACTTTGTGTAATTCTGTAATAGTTTCTTTTGCATCCTCTTTTAATTCATCCGCTATTACTACATAACCTGCAAATTGATTATCGATTGCAACTAATACTATAGATTCTACAATAGTTTCCGTTTCACTTGGAATATCAATACTATTGGTAGTCATCAAGGCTTTGTTACCTACTAAAACAGTTTTATCGTTTACTATACCTTTTAATCCTTTACCAGCAATTTCAGAAACTTCTTTTGCTTCATAGCTATTTTCAGTTCCTTTATATACCATTATGGCTTTAGCTATTGGATGCGTGGATTGTTCTTCCATAGCCATTAAATATCTCATAAAATCAGATTCATCCCAACCAATAGTTTTTATTTCTTTGATTTTAAATACACCTTTGGTAACTGTCCCTGTTTTATCCATTACCAATGT
>JABDKL010000028.1 GCA_013002225.1 Winogradskyella sp. | reverse complement strand
GAGATCTTCGTGTCGCACATTTTTTTGGATTGCATGGGCTTCAAATTATACCCTTATTTGGTTTTTGGGTACATACATATTTAAAGCTGTCTCAGTTGTATCAATGTGTACTTATAACCGCTTTTGGTTTGTGTTATATAGGCCTAATTAGTTATACCTTTTGGCAGGCCAGTCAAGGTTTACCATTTTTTTACTTTATAAATAAAAAAACTGAATTTGCTATATCAGGTTATATCAAACTTTGCAATTAATTCCCTTATTCTCAAAAACTAAGATGTTCTTGCTTTATAGGAATCCTAATTATGGTCCTCACTAAATCCTATTCTTCTCTGACGCTTAAATAAGACAGTAAATATAGACATTGATCATAAATCCATTACACTAATTTAATTTTAACAAAGTTGCCAATGTTTTAAACTATCTTTATATCAATAATACTTATAAAGCATGTTAAGCATTTGAAAAACAGGTATAATAACTTTCATAATGAGTCACCACATAACACTTAAAAAAATTGAACTTGTTACACATAATGTATTAAGGCTAGTAACCGACAAGCCGCAAGGTTATTCATTTACACCAGGTCAAGCCACCGAATTAGCAATAAATAGAGAAGGCTTTAAAACTAAAAAGCGCCCATTTACCTTTACAAGTTTACCAGATGATCAAGAATTAGAATTCACTATTAAAATGTATCCTTCACACAATGGCGTTACGGATGAACTTGGAACTTTAAAGGTGGGTGATGAACTTATTATAGGTGATGCCTGGGGAGCCATAAATTATAAAGGACCAGGCACTTTTATTGCTGGTGGTGCTGGTATCACACCGTTTATAGCTATTTTAAAGGACTTGGAAAGGAAAGACAGTTTACAACAGAATACCTTGTTATTCTCAAATAAGAAGGAGAAGGATATTATTTATAAGGCTAATCTCGAAAGTTGGCTTGGACAAGATGTTTTTTTTGTGCTTTCAGAGGAACAGAAAGATAACTATACCAACGGCCATATTGATAAAGCCTATTTAGCAGATAAAAACATAGATATTAGCAAGTATGTATACCTTTGTGGACCACCTCCAATGATGGAAGCAGTTACGGCCGACTTATATGCCTTAGGCTTACCAAAATCGCACTTAATAACAGAAGACTAACTCTGAGTATTCCTATCCTTATTTATGAGCGTATTGTATGCTCTACGATGATGTATTTACAATAAGGGCTTTAAATAATCCCAGACTGTATTGGCGATAATTTCATGACCTTTAGCGGTAGGGTGGATGCCATCATTTTGGTTAAGTGCTTTAATACCTCCAACGTCTTTTAAAATAAATGGAATAAAACTAACATCGTTAATCTCGGCTAATTCGGCATACATAGCTCTAAACTCCGAGGTGTAATCCTGTCCCATATTAGGAGGTAATTCCATCCCGGCTAAAATAATAGCTGTATTTTGGTCTTTCTGTTTCACAGCATCGATTATAGACTGAAGATTATGACGTGTTTCTGATAAGGGCACGCCTCTTAAACCGTCATTAGCACCAAGTTCTAATACAAATATCTCGATATTTTGATTTAAGATCCAGTCTATTCGGTTTCTTCCTCCAGAAGTAGTTTCTCCACTAACACCAGAATTTACTACTGTATAATCTAAATTTAACGCATCTATTTTCTCTTGTATTATAGCTGGAAATGCTTCATCCGTTGTATCTAAACCATAGCCTGCAGTTATACTATCGCCAAAAAAAAGTATGGTATTTGTTGATGCTGCAACCGACTTCTCTTCTGCTACACTACCTGTTTCTTCAGCTGTAGCGTTAGTCTTCTGTTTTGAATTGTCTGCGCAAGTGAATAAAAACATAGCTATGGTCATAAAATAACAAAACTTTAAGAGTTTCCGGGTATTGAAAGTCATGGCATTAAAAAGCAATTCATTATTTTGAGCATCATTCATAAGTCGTACAAAATTTACAATTTTATGTCAAAGATATTAAAGATAAATGGTCTTGAGAAAACCTATACAAGTGGATCGAGGCAGTTAACTGTTTTACAAAATATTTCTTTCGATGTAGAAAAGGGACAAACCTTTTCCATCGTTGGTCCGTCGGGTAGTGGTAAAACTACTTTATTAGGATTATGTGCAGGATTAGATACGCCAAATGCTGGAAGCATTACGTTGTGCGGTCATGATCTCAATACTTTAAATGAAGATGAACGCGCTCAATTACGAAATAGGGAAGTAGGCTTTATATTTCAGAATTTTCAACTTTTGCCCACACTTACGGCTTTAGAGAATGTAAGTGTACCACTAGAATTGCAAGGTGCAAAGCAAGCAGCAAAGCGTGGGATGGAGCTTTTGGAAAAAGTTGGGCTTGCAGATCGTTTTCACCACTATCCATCCCAACTTTCTGGTGGCGAACAGCAACGAGTGGCTTTGGCCAGAGCCTTTAGCAATTCACCATCCATTTTGTTTGCCGATGAACCTACAGGAAATCTGGATGACGAAACCGGAGAAAAAGTAATTAAATTATTATTCGATCTTAATAAAGCCTCAGATACCACTTTGGTGATCGTGACGCACGATTTGGATCTAGCCAATCGCACGCAGCAGATTTTACGACTTAAAGGTGGTGAAATCATAACTAATCAACCTACGATTATACATTGAAAACAAACCATCTCTCATATCCATTAAATTTGTCCTGGTTATTTAAAATGGCCTGGCGCGACGCAAAAGCAAGTCGAGGTCGATTACTACTATTTACCGCATCCATAGTTTTAGGAATAGCAGCTGTAGTATCTATTCAACTATTTCGCGACAACCTTCAGGATAATATTAAAAACCAGTCCAAATCCTTAATGGGTGCTGATTATCTAATTGATATTAACGAAACGCCGAATGAACGTGCGCAAGCCATTATCGATTCCCTAAATCCGGTGGCATCAGAGGTGAATTTTGTCTCTATGATTGCCTTTCCTAAAAATGGAGGTACTAAGTTAGCCCGTGTTCGTGGGATTGAAGGTCCATTTCCTATTTATGGAAAAATGGTAACTCGGCCAGAAGATGCAGCAACAACCTATCAACAGAAAGGTGGTGCTTTGGTAGATGCGACCTTATTATTGCAATATGGGATTACCACAGGTGATTCTATCAAAGTAGGAGACTTGACCCTTCCTATTGTTGGGGCGTTGAGTAGCATGCCAGGAAATTCGGCTGTAACATCTTCCGTTGCACCACCAGTGGTTATTCCGAACAATTTAGTCAAAAAGACTAATTTACTTCAATTTGGCAGTCGAAAGGAGTATCAATATTTTTATAAAACAACATCAGATACCGATCTGATACAGCTTGAAAAAATTGTAGAACCTATGCTTGATGCCGAGCGTGCCGATTTAGACACGCATACAAGTACAAGCAGGCGCTTAGGACGGCGATATGAAAACATGGGGAAGTTTCTAAATCTCGTTGCATTTATTGCTTTACTATTAGGTTGTGTAGGGATTGCGAGCTCAGTCCATATCTACATCAGAGAAAAATTAAGACACATCGCTGTCTTAAAATGTTTAGGGGCTTCACGACGACAAAGTTTTTTAATTTATCTCATTCAAATTGCTAGTATAGGTGTTTTAGGCGGTATTTTGGGTGGAGCCATTGGCATAGGGATTCAGGAATCCTTTCCGTATATCTTAAAAGACTTTTTACCTTTTGAAGTAGACATTAACATTACAGCTCAACCGCTTGTTTTGGGCGTTGTACTTGGGTTTTTAATGGCTGTGCTTTTTGCATTACTATCCTTGCTAAATACATGGTATGTTTCGCCATTACAAGCCTTGCGCATTAGTGATTCCAGCGGATCAAGAAAACCTAAGCAAGCAAAACGCCTTGTATTTGCTACAATCGTTATGTTTTTATTCTTGTTCTCGTATTGGTTATTAGAAGATGTGCTATATGCGATTGCATTTGTGCTTGGTATGCTCATTACCTTTGCTATTTTAGCAGGCATAGCGACATTAACCATGAAAATGATAAAGGCATGGTTTCCGAAAACCTGGGGCTATACCTCTCGACAAAGTCTATTAAATCTATTTAGACCCAATAACCAAACCTTAGTACTAATCGTTGCCATTGGGTTAGGTACATTTTTAATCAGTACGCTGTATTTTACAAAAGATATTTTACTGGCTAAGACGGCCATTGGTGATAGCTCTGCTGCCGCCAATATTATTATGTTAGATGTACAACCCAAACAGACCGACGCAATAGAAAAAACCATTGGAGATAATCAATTAGAGATTATAGACAATATTCCGTTGGTAACTATGCGCATTCAGCGTGTGAAGGGGCTCGATGCAAAAGCAGCGGAGCAGGATACCACAATTAGAATAAGAGGTTGGGTGTATAATCATGAATTTAGAACCACCTATCGTGATCATTTAATTGAATC
>JABDKL010000009.1 GCA_013002225.1 Winogradskyella sp. | reverse complement strand
GGTATGTAGTTATAGGCGATAAAATAAAAAAAACAAGTGCCAAAGCCATTAAAGCACTTCAAGATAAAGGGATTGATGTAATAATGCTGACAGGCGATAATCACGATACAGCACAAGCAGTAGCATCAGAACTAAATCTTGCAGATTTTAAAGCCAGTATGTTACCAGAAGACAAACTCAAAGAAGTAGAGAAATTACAAGAAAACGGAAAAGTAGTTGCTATGGCAGGTGATGGTATTAATGATGCACCAGCATTGGCTAAAAGCGATATTGGTATTGCTATGGGTACAGGAACAGATGTAGCAATTGAAAGTGCTATGATAACATTGGTAAAAGGTGATTTACACGGAATTGTAAAAGCAAAAAATTTAAGTAATGCTGTAATGAAAAACATTAAGCAAAACCTATTTTTTGCACTTATCTACAACACATTAGGTGTGCCTATTGCAGCAGGTGTGTTGTTTCCATTCTTCGGAATACTACTCTCGCCAATGATAGCAGCTTTAGCAATGAGTTTTAGTTCGGTTTCGGTAATAGGTAACGCACTACGATTAAGAACAAAAAACATTTAATTATATGCAGAAAACAGTTTTTAAAATATCAAAGATGGATTGCCCTTCAGAGGAAAATCTTATTAAGATGAAGCTTTCTGATATAGATGGTATTAAACAACTTGATTTTAATTTAGAAGAAAGAATCTTAACATTATATCATAATGCTGATGTGAATATAATCAGTAATTCTATAAAAGAATTAAAACTTAATGAAACACTAATCAGTTCAGAAGAAACAAACCTAATCATTACTGAATCTACGAGGAATGAATCCAAACTATTGTGGTCAGTTCTAATAATCAATTTTGCATTTTTTATTGTTGAAATAAGTACTGGTCTTATTTCAAAATCGATGGGATTAATTGCGGATAGTTTAGATATGTTGGCAGATTCATTTGTTTATGGATTGAGTTTAATAGCGGTTGGTGGTACAGTTTTAAAAAAGAAACGTATTGCAAAATATGCAGGCTATTTTCAGATAACACTTGCAATTATCGGAATTATTGAAGTGATACGTCGGTTTTTAGGCTATGAATCGCTACCTGTATTTTCAACAATGATTATCGTTTCAATATTTGCTTTGATTGCAAACGGCATTTGCTTGTACCTCTTACAAAAATCTAAAAGTCAAGAAGCACATATGCGTGCAAGTATGATTTTTACCTCTAACGATATAATAATAAATCTTGGTGTAATTACAGCAGGCGTATTGGTCAATTGGCTGCATTCTGGTATTCCAGATTTAATTATAGGAATCATTGTATTTGGATTGGTGATACAAGGTGCATTCAGAATATTAAAATTAAGTAAGTAAAGAACCACAAAAAAACAAATTATATGAAAACAATAGTATCTATACTTTTTTTAGGAATCCTGATTATTGGTTGCAAAAATCAAGAGCACACAAAGAAGGATGAACATTTACATCAAGAAACAAAAACGAGTAAAGAGAAAGCACCCAAGAAAAAACCGTTAAGTCCACATACTGAAACGATGACGATGATAGGTGATGCTCATATTCATATTGATTATTCTTCGCCAGGAGTAAGAGGACGAATCATTTTTGGAGGATTAGTTGGTTATGACCAAGTGTGGCAAGCAGGAGCGCATATGGCTACTTGGATAGAAACGAATAAAGATTTAATCATAAATGGAGAAACGCTTCCTAAAGGGAAATATGGCTTTTTTACAATTCCATCAAAAGGCGACTGGACTGTGATGATTAATAAAAACTGGGAGCAACACGGTAAAGATGAGTATGACGAAAAAGATGATGTTATTCGATTTAAAATTACACCAACATTATCAGAGGAAATCACAGAACATTTAGAATATAAGGTCAACAAAATAGATGATAAAAGTGGAACTATTTCGATGGCTTGGGAAAAAGTTAATCTCGAGTTTCCTTTTGTAATTAAAAATTAGAAAATGGTAAACAGGCATACAGCTTTAAAAATTAGAAAAACCCACAGGTATTTGGGTCTCTTTTTAGGGATTCAATTCCTGTTTTGGACTATTAGTGGTTTATACTTTAGTTGGACAAACATCGACGAAATACACGGAGACCAATTTAAAAACTTGGACTATCAACCCAAAGCATTTAATAGTTTAATAAGTCCTTCAGAAATGGATGTTCCAGATGGTATAAAGACTATTGAATTAAGAGATATTGATAATGCACCGTACTATTGGATAAATAAAGAGCAATTGTACAATGCTTTAGATGGAATGCCAAAAAGTAGTATTACGCAGGATGAGGCACTCTATATTGCCAAAAACCATATGAAGAGTGGTTTAGAGGTAGAATCTGTTGAGCAAATTACTGAAACTGGAAAACACCACGAGTATCGAGAAAAACTACTACCTGCTTATGTTATCTCATATAAAACAGATGAAGCACTAAAAGCATACGTTTCTGTAAGCGACGGTAAATTTCAAACCGTAAGACATCGTTCTTGGCGTTGGTTTGATTTTTTATGGATGACACATACTATGGACTATGAAGGCAGAGACAATTTTAATACCCTTGTTTTGAGAGCATTTTCACTATTAGGGTTAATAACCGTATTAAGCGGTTTCTTATTGTGGTTTACCTCTTCACCTTCAATTAGAAAAATATTTAAAAACAGAAAAAGTAAAGTTTAACTATAAAACCAAAGATTATGAATTCAAATGAACACACTAATAACGACAAAGGAATGAGCAATTACACAAAGTTCTTTTTAATGCTAGGGTCATCATTTATAGCAATGTACATTACTATGTATCTCAATACCTATGAATTTGACCATGTCTGGTTTAGCTTAACCAGATTTTATATGGTTTGTCTGGGTATTTCGACTATGGCATTAATCATGTTTTTCTTTATGAAAAATATGTATAATGATAAAAAGAAAAATATAGGCATTGTAATAGGTAGCATTGTGCTCTTTCTTGGCGCATTGGGACTGGTACGAGACCAAAAATCAACTGTTGGCGATATCCTTTGGATGAAAGGAATGATACCACATCATTCTATTGCTATTTTAACCAGTGAACGCGC